>JAJZPE010000208.1 GCA_021811325.1 Bacillota bacterium | reverse complement strand
GCCGGGGGCAAGACCGCGACCCGGCGCACGGGCGGGTCCGAGCCTCTGGCGCGGACCGAGCCTCTGGCCGGGACCCGGCGTAAAGACGCGTTGACCCGCCTCAGATTTGAAGCCCCGCTCGTGGACAGCGGGGTCACCAAGTCCTACGCGGCCGGGGCGGGCTCCGGCGCGGGCGCAGGCGCGGGCGCAGGCGCGGGCTCCGGCGCAGGCGCGACCACCACGGTCACCGACGGCCCAGAGGTGCTGGCCCGCGAGCCCGGGGACACCCGTGGCGAGGGCTACGCCGTGGCCGTGGACATCGGCACGACCACCGTCGTGGCTACCCTGCTCGATCTTTTCCGAGGGACGGCCCTGGCCACGGCCTCGGCGACGAACGCCCAGAACGCCCATGGGGCGGACGTCATCTCCCGCATCACCCACGCCACGACGCAGCCGGGTGGCTCTCGCGAACTGCAGGAGCGGGTCATCGGGGTGGTCAATGAGCTCCTCGAGGAACTGACCCGGATGGCCGGGGTCCGCCCGGAGCGAATCTACGGCCTCGCCGTGGTCGGGAACACCACCATGGCCCACCTCTTCCTCGGGGTCAGGCCCGACGGCCTTTCCCGTGCCCCCTACGAGGCCACGTTCACCGAGGCCCGCACGGTCAAGGCCGGAGACCTCGGCCTACGGGTCTTACCGGCGGCCAATGTGCGCGTGCTCCCGGGCATCGCCAGCTTCCTGGGGGCCGATACGATCGGGGTGGCCCTGGCCACGCGAATCAAGGAGCTGCCCGGTTGGAGCCTGGCCCTGGACATCGGAACGAACGGGGAGCTGCTGCTGGCCGGCGACGGACAGGTCTGGGCCTGCTCGACGGCCGCCGGCCCGGCTTTCGAGGGGGCCCAGATAAGCTCGGGGATGCGGGCCGTGGCCGGGGCCATCGAGCGCGTCCGCCTCGGCGACGGCGACCTGGCGCTGCAGATCATCGGCGGCGGAGAGTCGCGCGGCGTCTGCGGGTCGGGCCTGATCGACGCCGTCGCCCTGCTGCTGCAGACGGGCGTCCTTGACCCATCCGGGCGCCTGCGAACCGGTGACGAGCTGGCCGGGGTGCCGCCGGCCCTGCGCGACCGGGTGGTCAGGGATGATGGGCGGACGGCCTTCGTGCTGGCCCGAGAGGACGGGGCCGCGGAGGCCGGTGGCGTGGGACCCGAGCGCCCCGTCGTCCTGACCCAGGCCGACATCCGTCAGGTGCAGCTCGGCAAGGGGGCCATCCAAGCTGGGACGCGGCTGCTCCTTCGGGAAGTCGGCCTCGAGGAGGCGCGGCTCGACCGGGTCCTTCTGGCCGGCGCGTTCGGCAACTATATCGACCCCGCCAGCGCCAGGCGCATCGGGCTGTTGCCGAAGGTCCCCCTGGCCAGTATCATACCCGTGGGCAACGCCGCCGGCATCGGGGCGCAGGAGGCCGCGCTGAGCCAGACCAAGCGGCGCGAAGCCGAGGAACTGGCCCGCACCATCCGCCACGTGCCCCTGGCCGAACGGCCTGAGTTCCAGAGCGAGTTCATCCGGGCCACCCGGTTCGAGTGAAGGATACGCGCTCCGATGCACAAAGCGCAGCCGTGGAAATGAGGAAGCAACAAGCCGCCCGGCGGGTCGACCAGACCCCGGGCGGCTTCATTGCTCCACGCTATCTCGTTGTCCTCACCGCTACTTCGTTATCTTCACCCGGCCGGTAATCGCGTCGACCGTTATCTTCAGCTGCTCCCCGAGGGGGTTGGCCAGCGTCACCGTGCCGCCTTCGGTGGCCCCGCCGAGGGCGTCGAACTCGACCTGCGGCTGCCCGTCGAAATCGGCCGACAGCAGGCCGGCGGCCCGTTCGAGGGTCACCCGCTTGCCGGTGGCGACCATGGCGTGGGTCGACGGGTCCTCCTGGTAAAAGTCGTAGTAACCGGGCTCCCCGGTGACGACGGTGAACCTTATCTGCACCTTCAACGCCCTGGTGACGGCCGTCTGCTGGGCCGTGCGCAGGTCGGACGCGACCGCGCGGGCGCCGTTGTTGAGGCCCCCCCAGGACATGGCCTTCTGGACCGAGGGCACACCGATGGCCACCAGAACCGCCAGCATGAGGACGACGGCCAGGAGTTCAAAGAAAGAGAAGCCTTCTTCGTGCTCGTAAAGCCGGGACATGCCGGTCACCTACCATAGCCGTCAGGCTTACGGCCGTAGCCGCAGCGTGGTCGGACCAAAGCGGGATCCACAGCGGAGCCGCGACGCGGCCACCCGCAGCCGCTACCGGATGATGAACGGGTTGGTCCGCCCGACCGGCCACTTGAGGACGAGGGAACCTGGTTTCGTGCCCACCGCCTTGCTCGGTTGCGAATAGATGAAGGCCACGAAATCACTGGAGACCGTGCCCGGGCGCTTGTCGACCGGGGTCGCCCGGAAGGCCTCGACCCGCACCATCCGCGGGTAGGCCTCAACGCGCCCGAGGAAGTTCACGATCTCCGGGTAGTTCCCGGTCAGCTCGAACTGTATGGGGTACTGGGCATAGTCGCGGACCTGGGCCGCCGTGGCGAACTTGAGGGCGTTGATGGTCACCCGCGTCGCCTTGGCCGACGAGTCGAGGTAGAAAAGGAACTCCGCCACCTCGCGCTCGCCGGGGACGGTCAGATCGAGGGTCAGCATCTCGTCCCTGATGGCCGCCATGCGCTGGTCGATCTGCGGCTCGCGGGCCTTGACCGCGCGGGCCTCCTCGACCTGGGCCACCGCCTTGACCTCGGCCGCGCGGGCCTGGGCCAGCTTCTTCTCTTGCGGGTCGATGGCCAGGAAATACACGGCCAGAACAAAGGCCACGAGGCCGGCTCCGACGAGGATCGCCTTTTCCCTTTTGGACAAGCGGTTGACGAAGGCCACTCGGAGTCGCCCCCTATCGCCTGATGGCGGCGACAACTTCGAACTTGAAGCCGCCCTTTTCTTCAATGGCAAAGTTCAACTCGGGGCTGGACAGGTACTTGGAGTTCTGGATGCCGACCATGAACTGCCCGATGGCCTCGAGGCTGCCGGCGCGGCCGGCGAAGAGGATGTGGTCGGCGATGGGCGGCACGGCCACCCCGGATTGGGTGCCCGACCCGGACGGCGTCGCCTGGCCGGCCGCGGGCGATGTGGCGGTCGCGCCCTTCTTGTCGTCACCGCCGAGCGACCTTATCTCGTCGAGGACGATGGTCGCCGGGATGTACGTGGTCACCTCATAGAGCATACCGGCCCAGCGCAACGGGCTGTTCAGTTCCTGGATGAACCGTTTCTTGTCGGCCAGGGAGCGCTCCATCTCCGCCAGCCGCTTGTCCTTGGCAAGGACTTCGCTGTACGTCGCGAACTCGGCCTTGGCGGCCGCCGTCGCCTTATTGGCCTGGGTCGTCTTTATGAACAGGGACGCCCAGTAGGCCACCGGCGCGGCCATCACCAGGACCACCGCGAGGATGGTCAGGTGGCGCCCCCAGTCGATTCGCCGGGACGCCTTCAGCTCGGGAGGCAAGAGGTTGATCTTGGCGGTCACTGCGGTGACTCCTCCCGCAAGGCCAGCCCGAGGGCCTGCATGTACTCGGGACCGAACTCGCCGAGGTGGGCCCGGGCCGCACCGGCCACGGGAAGGCGCCGCGACGGGTCGGGGACGATGACCTCGATGGCCTGGCCGCCCGGGTTCTTGTCCCGGAGGGCCTCGTTGAGGGGCTCGGAGATGGTCTCGGCGAGGCCGAGATCGG
>JAJZPE010000028.1 GCA_021811325.1 Bacillota bacterium | reverse complement strand
GGTCAGGCGCTTCATCCTGTTCATGGACGACACGCCCGAGCGGTTGGCGGAGCGCTTCCCGGACGGGCCCTAGCCGCCGGCGACCGGGGGGCGACGCCGCCCGTGCCCGGTGCCCGGCCCGCGTCACACCGGATAGTACCCGGTCTTGCTCTCCTTGCGGGCCTCCTCCACCAGGCGCTGGTCGGTGGCGGTCCGGGCGGCCATCCGCTCCTCGAAGAACTTCCTGGCGTTGGGCGGGAAGAGCGCGTACGACAAGACGTCCTCCTCTTTCTCCATGAGGGGGGCGATTTCTTTTTTGGCCTCGGCCAGGCCGGGCTTGATGTCGTCGGCCGGCCGATGGGTGATGGGCTTCTCGTCGCCGATGATCTTCTTCCGGACGGCCGGGTCGACCTTTCCCGGAGGGCGCCCATAGAGCCCGCGAATGTAGGCCTTGACCTCGTTCGTCACCATCTTATACCGCTCGCCCATGAGGACGTTGAGGACGGCTTGGCTCCCGACGATCTGGCTGGTCGGCGTGACCAGGGGCGGGTAGCCGAGGTCCTTCCGCACCTGCGGCACTTCTTTCAGCACCTCGGGCAGCTTGTCGAGGGCGTTCTGCTGCTGGAGCTGGGAGACGAAGTTCGAGATCATCCCCCCGGGGATCTGGTACATCAGGACGTTGGTGTCGACCGTGCTCCCGGCCACGTCGAACTGGCGGTACTTGGCCCGGACGGCCTTGAAGTACTCGGCGATTTCGGACAGGAGGCCGAGGTCGAGGCCGGTGTCGTAGCGGGTGCCGGCCAGGGTGGCGACCATCGTCTCGGTCGCCGGCTGCGAGGTGGCCAGGGCCAGCGATGATATGGACGTGTCGATGACGTCGGCCCCCGCTTCGACGGCCTTGAGGTAGGTCATGGCGGCCATGCCCGAAGTGTAGTGGGCGTGGACCTGGATGGGCAGCCCGACCGCCTGCTTCAGTTCAGCGATGAGGTCGACGGCCGCCGTCGGGGTCAGGATGCCGGCCATGTCCTTGATGCAGATGGAGTCGGAGCCCAGATCCGCCAGGCTCTTGGCCATCTTGACGTAGTGGGCCACGTCGTGGACCGGGCTGATGGTGTAGGAGATGGTCCCCTGGATGTGGGCCTTCGCCTTCTTGCCTACGGCGATGGCCTTCTCCATGTTGCGGACGTCGTTCAGGGCGTCGAAGATGCGGAGGATGTCGATGCCGTTGGAGACGGCCTTCTTGACGAAGGCCTCGACCACGTCATCGGGGTAGTGCTTGTAGCCGACGAGGTTCTGGCCGCGTAGGAGCATCTGGAGCTTGGTCTGCTTGAAGGCCCGCCGCAGGCTGCGGAGCCGCTCCCACGGGTCCTCGTTGAGGAAACGCAGGCAGGTGTCGAAGGTCGCGCCGCCCCAGACCTCGAGGGAATGGAAGCCGACGCGGTCCATTTTCTCCGCGATGGGCAGCATGTCTTCGGTCTTCATGCGGGTCGCCAGGAGGGACTGGTGGCCGTCGCGCAGGGTGGTGTCAGTGATGCCGACGGGCCGTTTGCCGGCTTGGGCCGGCTTCTTTGCGGGCATTGCTGCTTGGCCTCCCTTTGGTGATCGGCGGGTGGGGCGGTGAGGACGGACTTATCACAAGCCCGGCAACAGGGGCGCGCCCCGCTCGATCAGCGGGAGCAGCGAGGCGGCCAGGCCGGCGAAGGCGATGATGACGACGATGAGGGCCAGGATGACGGCTCCAAGGGGGAGGAGCACGACGGCGACGGACTGCCCGGTGGACAACCCGTGCACCTCGGAGATGGCGATCACGTAGAGGACCGCCACCCAGCCCGTGATGGCCAGACTCAGCAGCACCCCGAGGGCCCTCGCCGGGGTGAAGGAGATGAGGGCCACCGGTACATTCAACAGCCGCGGCAGGTTGGCCAGCGCGACGAGGGTGAAGAGGGCGAGCCCACGGCTACGGCCGCCGAAGAACTCGGCCAGCAAGTGGAAGATGCCGGTGACCACGAACCAGTCGAAGAAGCCGATGACCAGGCCGGCGACGATGAAGGCCGCCGGGGCCTTGGAGAAGACCCGGCTCGACAAGGTGTTGCCCAGGCTGACAGCCATCAGGATGGTCGAGAGGATGTTGACGATGAAGAAGACCACGAGGGCCTGGGAGAAAGGCGGGTTGTCGACGACCTGCCGGATGGTCTTACGGGGGGTGAAAAAGATGCCGTAGACCAGGTCCATGAAATCGAGGCCGGACGGGGGCTTGGCCGGCGAGTCCGTTGGCGGCGTCGATGGGTTTGGCGTCGGCGCCAACGGCGGGGTCTGGGTTATCAAAGGCTCCTGGCCGTCCTTCTTGTCTTCAGGCAAGCTTTGTTCCACCCTTCGTCAGCCTGTTGGGGCAGCGACCTGGGGCAGCGACCCGTTCGGGGCCGCGGTTCGTGGTCACCGGCCTGGGTCAGGGACGGTGCTGCGGTTGACCGGCGCGGGCTGGAAGAGCAGGAACCCCAGGCCGTCGGTCGAGCCCTGGACACCGCGCCCGAGGATGAGCTTGAGGAGGCCCTGCGGGCCGAGCAGCCAAGCCCACGGCGAGGTCACGCCATACTCCTTGACCGTGTAGCGACCGGAGATGCCGGCCAGCTTCACCGCCTGGTCGATGGAGTCGTGGAAGTTTCCGAACTGATCGATGAGGCCGATGGACTTGGCCTGACGGCCGGTGAAGATGCGGCCGTCGGCCAGGCCGAGGACCTTCTCACGCGGCATCTTGCGGCCGTTCGACACCTGGGACACGAACTGGTCGAAGATATCGTTGACCATGCCCTGGAGGAGAGAGCGCTCTTCAGGGGTCATGGGCCGGGTCGACGAGCCAATGTCCTTCATCGGGGCGCTCTTGATGACGTTGACCTCGATGCCCAGCTTCCTATAGAGGGCCTCGATGTTCTGGACCTCCATGATGACGCCGATGCTGCCGGTCATCGTGGCCGGGTTGGCGACGATGAGGTCGGCCCCCGAGGCCACCCAATAGGCGCCCGAGGCGGCCACGTCGCCCATGGAGGCGACGACTTTGACGCCGGCCTCCTTGAGCTTGGTCACCTCATCGGCAATTTCCTGAGCGCCGGCCGCGCTACCCCCCGGGCTGTTGATGCGGAGGACGACGGCTTTGACCCGCGGGTCCTCCCTGGCCTCCTTCAGATAGGCGATGACCTCGTCGGAGCCGAGCGACGCGCCGAGGAGACCGGTGGTGCTGGCTCCTCCCATGATTGTCCCGTCGAGGTAGACAATCCCGACCGTATCCCGGCCCAGACGTTTAAAGCCAGTCCTTTCGGCCGAGCTGATGAAAAGGCCGGCCACCGCCGACACGGCGACGACGGCCAGCAGGACCGTCACGACAAGGCGTTTTCCGCGCATTCCTCTGCCCCCTTGGCCCCGCTGCCGCGGAGTCCAAATGTAACATATCTAGAAAGCCTGCCGGCCTATCCTTTTCGACACTCTGCCATCTTTCACCTTGTCCGGGCGTAGGCGGGAGGCCGATGCGGTTGAGTGGGACCGGCCCCGACCGGCGGGCCACAAGGGCCGGGAATCGGGGTGTCCTAAACCCGCACACTCCTCCGCGGGGGTGCTTTAGCTGCGGCAAAGCCCATATGGCGGCCTTTGTCGAACTCTTTGCGCCAAAGGCTTCCAAATAAGGAGGAAACTGCCGAGGGAACGTCGAACTATGGGGAAAAAGCGTGAGACGCAGTTCTCTGCAGCGGTATGCACCCATCGCGGCCCCGAGGAGGGTGGTCGATGGCCTCTTTCCATAACCAGGAGAGCGCTGCCCTTAGCTGCGAAGACCTCCAAACAGTTGCTGAGCGGGCCCAGGCTCTTCTCGAAGAAGGCCTGGACTTGGCAGCAGAACACAGGTTTGGCCGAGCTGTTCAGAAGGCCCTTCGAGCTGCGGACCTCTTCGAAGTCGCTAATGATAAGCTTAGAAGGGCGCGCGCGTTAGCCTATGCGAGCCAGTTCTGCGTGGGTGCCCGACACTACCGGGCTGCGGCCTATTATCTTTGGAAAGGCCTTCGCTCGGTCGGCAAGGATGAATACGCCCTTCGTTCATACTTCTGGGGCACACTCGCCAGGACCTATCGAGAACTTTGGGCCCTCAACCGGGCAGAGAAGTATTACCGTCTTTACCTGAAGTCATCAATGGAAGAGAAGAACGCGGAACAGGTTGGCTACGCTTTTTTGGGCCTCGGTCTCAATTACTACTATCTGGGAGATTACCAGAAGAGCCTTGAATACAGCGAAAAAGCTTTGCGCATATCCGAATCACTGGAAGGGAAACCGGAATTCCAATTCTCGGCAAAGCTAAACGTTGCTTGCGGCTATAACGGCTTGGGGCAACATGCTAAGGCTTTATCCATGCTTGAACCACTCTTGGCAGAGGATAACTCTGATTGCAGTTACCTCGCGATGTGCAGGGCCTATCACGAATTAGCAAAGACCTACCTTTACTTGAGGGACTCTGGCAGATATAAGGAAGCAAGACTGAAGGCTGGCGAATATGCCATCCTATCGAGAGATTTCGCCGAGTTGGGCAGGATGAGTATGCTTGATGCGGAGGCCTACCGGGCGCATAGGCAAAACAGAAAAGCCGTTCAGACCCTGAGAAAGGCCCTGGTTGTCTTCCGCAACCACGGGACGCTCAAAGAACTGCGCCGCGCCGAAAACCTTCTAATGTCCTGGATGAAAGGAGGGGATGACGGTTGAGAAAGCTAGCCCGTAAGCTTCTGGCCGCCTTAGCCCTTGGGTTGGTGCTGGTTACCCTCACGATTGCCCCGGTTTTTGCGGACCCTCTCGATGAGCCCCTGCCCCCGCCGTCCGCTGACGTGATTACGATCGGCAAGTAGTTCCCCACAAATAGACCCCTCCGCATCAAACGTGTACATCGGGACAGCAAAGGAGCGCCTAAACAGCGCTCCTTGTTGTTTCTGTCGTGGTTGTGACCAAGCCGGCCCTACCCCCGCTGAATCTCCTCCATGACCCGCCGGGCGCGGGCGCGCCGTTCGCCGTTCCAGCCCTGCCGTTTGGCCAGGGCCGCCGCCACGAAGTCGCGGACCAGCGGGTGCGGGCGGTTCGGGCGTGACTTGAACTCCATGTGGAACTGGGTGCCGATGAACCACGGGTGGTCCTTCAACTCGATGATCTCGACCAGGCGGTCATCCGGCGAAACGCCGGAGAGGACCATCCCGGCGCCGGTCATGGCCGTGCGGTAGTCGTTGTTGAACTCGAAGCGATGGCGGTGCCGCTCGTGGATGAGCCGCTCGCGGTAGGCTTCATGGGTCTTGGTGCCTTCCCGGATGACGCACGGGTAGAGACCGAGGCGCATGGTGCCGCCCTTGTCCGAGATTTCCTTCTGCTCCGGCATGATGTCAATGACCGGGTGGGGAGTGGCCAGGTCGAACTCGGTGCTGTTGGCCCCCTCGAGGCCGGCCACGTTCCGGGCGAGCTCGATGACCGCGCACTGCATGCCCAGGCAGATGCCGAGGTACGGGACCTTGCTCTGGCGGGCGTAGCGGACGGCGGCGATCTTCCCTTCGATGCCTCGGCCGCCGAACCCGCCCGGCACTAAGATGCCGTCGGCGTCGGCCAGTTGCTTCAGGCCGTCGCTGTCGTCGCCCTCCAGGGTCTCCGAATCGATCCAGTTTATCCGCACGCGGCAGTCGCTGGCGATGCCCGCGTGGTAGAGGGCCTCGGCCACGCTGAGGTAGGCGTCGTGCAAGGCGACGTACTTGCCGACGAGGGCGATGTTCACCTTGTAGGTCGGGTTCTCGACCTTGGCCACGATCTGACGCCACTCGCTGAGGTCGGCCGGGCCGGCCTCGAGGGCAAGGCGCTTGACGACCAGGTCGTCCAGCCCCTCCTCCTCGAGCAGCAGCGGCACGGCGTAGATGCTCGGCGCGTCGACGTTCTGGACGACGGCGTTGGCGTCGGTGTCGCAGAAGAGGGCGATCTTCTCTTTGAGGTCGCTGGAGAGGGACCGGGCCGTCCGGGCGACGATGACGTCGGGCTGAATACCGATGCTCCGCAGTTCCTTTACCGAGTGCTGGGTCGGCTTGGTCTTCTGCTCGCCGGAGGCGTCGATGAAGGGGACCAGGGTGACGTGGATGTACATGACCCGCTCGCGGCCGATGTCGGTCCGCATCTGGCGGATGGCCTCGAGGTACGGCAGGCTCTCGATGTCGCCCACGGTGCCGCCGATCTCGACGACGACCACGTCGGCCTCGGAGTCGCGACCGACCTTGCGGATGCGGTCTTTGATTTCGTTGGTGATGTGGGGGATGACCTGAACCGTCCCACCAAGAAAATCGCCCCGTCGTTCTTTAGCGATGACGGAGCCGTAGATCTGGCCGGTGGTGATATTGTTGGACTTGCCCAAGTTGACGTCGATGAACCGTTCGTAGTGTCCGAGGTCGAGGTCGGTCTCGGCGCCGTCGTCGGTGACGAAGACCTCCCCGTGCTGAAGGGGGCTCATTGTGCCGGGGTCGACGTTAATGTAGGGGTCGACTTTGAGGACGCTGACTCTGATGCCTCGGTTCTTCAGCAGCCTGCCCAATGAAGCGGCGGTGATGCCCTTGCCGAGGCCAGACACGACGCCCCCGGTCACGAAGATGAACTTGCTCATCGGCAATCCCCCTTCATCTTCCTCATTGTAATCTTTGGCGTAAAAGCGTGTCAAGGGGATGGGCCGGCTGTTCGTCTTGCTAGACTAGGGTTTGCCGGTCAGGCGTAGGACATGACGGAGATCTCGGGTCGCTGCGGTAGCCCGCCCGGCAGCAGCTCGGTCGTCGTCCCGAGCTTCCGATGGGGAAGCTTGGCCAGCTTCAGAAATTCGTCCACCGGCGCCAGCGGCAGGGCGATGACCTCGGTCTTGTAGTGCATCGGGATGGTCACCTTCGGGTTGAGCTGGCGCATGACCTCGACGGCCCCGGCCGCGTCGATGGTGTAGGTCCCGCCGACCGGGATCATCAGCACGTCGATCTGGCCGATGGCCTCGAGCTGCTTCTCCGTGAGGGGATGGCCGAGGTCCCCAAGGTGGGCCACGCGCATCCCGTCGATGTCGAAGACGAAGATGGTGTTCTGACCGCGCTTGGTGCCCATCGACTCGTCGTGGAAGCTCTCGACCCCGATGACCTTATGCTTCCCCGCTTTGTGCTCGCCGGGCCCCCTGATGACCCGGGGTTTTCCGTCGATGGCCCGGACCGAGTTGTGGTCGAAGTGCTCGTGACTCACGGTCACGAAGTCGGCCGAGACCGTCGGCGGCAGATAGCCGACCGTCTCGTTGAAGGGGTCGGTCGCAATCTTGGTGCCGTCGCCCGCTGTGAGTAGGAAACAAGCGTGTCCCAACCAGCGAACCTTCATCTGGTCCCACCTCCACCCTGATTTGTCTGCGCCAGGAGTTCAGAAACGGTCAGGAACTTGAAGCCTTTCGCCCTGAGCTGATCGATGATTGCCGGGAGGGCCTGGATGGTCGCCGCCGGGGCGTTGTGCAACAGGACGATGCCCCCGGGCGCCGCCCCGCGGACGACGCCCCGGACGATGTCCGCGGGCTTTCGGCCGGGAAGGTAGTCCCCGACACTGACCGTCCACAGGATAAGCTTCTGCCCGGACCCCGCAATCGCCTTCTCGCCATCGCGGGTGAGGATGCCCCCCGGCGGCCGGAGGAGCTCAGAGGCCGTTCCGGTGGCGGCAAAGACCGCCCGCCGGGTGCCGAGGATTTCCGCCCGGACCTCGTCGATGTCGCCAATCTCGTTCAGCCGGGTGTGGTCATAGGTATGGTTCCCCAGTTCCGACCCGCCGGCGACGATCCGCGCGGCGATCGCCGGCTGCCACTCAGCGCTGCGCCCGGTCACAAAGAAGGTAGCCGGAACCTTCTTTTCCTCCAGTATGTCCAGAAGTTTCTGGGTCTCGGGGGCGAGTTCGTCGTCGAAGGTCAGGGCGATAAGCTTGTCCGCGGTGGCGACTTTCCTGATGGCCGCGGGCGGGCGCTCGTCGGGGACGGTCAGGACGGGTGCGCCGCTGTTGATGTAGTAGCGGCCGAGCCCGAGCGATGAGAAACGGACGCCCTTCCGCGAGCAGGCCTCGCCGACCGGGATGTAGATGGCGCCGCCGCGGTTGTAGGCGACGATGGGGTTCCCGTCGAAGAGCACCTCTCCCTGCGGGCCGCGGCCGAAGCCGGCGCCCAGCGCCAGGGTGAGGAGCTTGAGCGGGGCCAGGACGTCGTCCCCGGCCTCGACGGCCCGAGACGAGAGGAGGGCGCCGTCCATGAAGACCTGGGCCGCCCGCCCGGCGGGCACGGCGGGCAACAGGGGCCGCCCGCTGTAGACCCTGACCTGTCGCCGCCATTGGTTGACCCTGAACTTCATCCCCAGCCGGCGGACCAGCGGGGCCAGGTCGGTCGCGGCCTCGGCGCCCACGTAGCGGACGCGCACGGGCTGGCCGCCGATGGAGACCTGCCCGGTGGCCACGTCCCAGTGGGTGTAGATGCCGGCCGCCTCGGTCAGGGGCCGGATGAAGGCGCGGTATCGGCCGGCGAAGGCGTGGGCCGGCTGCACGGCCACGTCGTCGACATAGAGGGCGTATGGACCGAAGCCGGGGAGCCTGCGGAGGGCCGCGGCCCCCCCGGCCAGGACCGCCAAGACCACCAGAACAACGAGAACAAGGCCGGGCAAAGCCGGCCTCGTCCGCCTAAGAACCGTCCTTCTTTTCGCCTGGGCCGGGCGCCTAAGCGTCCCTTTCCGGTTCCGGGTCCCAACCATTGCCTTCCTCTTCGCCGTCGACCCTGAGGGCGTCGATTTCGTCGTGCGGTTCCTCGTCTCCGTCATCGTGGTGGTAGCTGTCGTCGCGACGGCCCCGCAGGCTGGCGATCAGCGGCGGGCCCTTGACGGCCTGCTTCGGGGCCCAGCGCCGCAAGCCCCATAGCCCCTTGCCGAGGTGTTGGAACCGGATGTCCATGTTGATTTCGGTGTGGATTTCGGCGACCAGCCGCGCGGGGTTGGCCCCGCGGGAGGCGAAAAGCTGCGACTGGGACTTGATCTTGATGACTTCTTCGATGAGCTCCCTGTAATGCATTGGTTGACCGTTACTCAAGAGGATCTGGTAAGCGAGTTCAACGGAGCCGTTTCCCGGGTCCAGCACCGGTGACGCCTCACCCCGTACGGCCATGCAAGTCACCTCTCCTTGCAGGTAGAGTACCCTTTGGGCGGCCATGATTCCCTGTCCTATTCGCTCCCCTCCCACTTTTTCCCTGCCTGAGGAGAGGGCTTTGTCGAAAATAATCGGGGCCGCCCGATTGGTGCCCCGGGGGCCGTCGCCGGCGGCCGTCAACGCAGGCCCGACGGTCATCCGCGCTTGGCCAATCCCCGCTTGACGATCTCTTGGGCGATGTACGAAGCGACCATCGGGGGCAAGGTCCCGGGGCCGAAGCCGGCGTCGTAACCGAGCTCGACGGCCAGTTCGTGGGTTATCCGCGGGCCGCCGCAGACCAGGATGACCTGGTCGCGCAGGCCCTCGGCCTCGAGCAACTCGACGAGTTCGGTCAGGTTCTTGACGTGGATGTTCTTCTGGGTCACCGTCTGGGAGACGAGGATGGCGTCGGCGCCCAGCTCGATGGCCTTCGCCACGAGCGCTTCGTTGGGCACCTGGCTGCCCAGGTTGACGGCGACGAACTCGGGGTACCGCTCGAGCCCGTACTTCCCGGCGTAGCCCTTCATGTTCATGATCGCGTCCAGCCCGAGGGTGTGGGCGTCGGTCCCGGTGGAGGCCCCGACGACGACCACCTTGCGGCCGATCTTCCGGCGGACGAACTCGTTTATCTCCTCGAAGTCCATCGACTCCACCTGGACCTTGGGCACCTCGATCCGGGTGGCGTCCACGCCGAAGGGCACCTTGCCATAGACTATGAAGAACGTGAAGTCATTGGTCAGGTCCTGGGAGTGGACCACGGCCGGCTCTTCCAGTCCCAGCCGGCGGGCGATGGTCTTGGCCACCTCGGTGGCCACGTCGCCGGGCGGGAGGGGCAAGGTGAAGCTCAACTGAACGTCCCCGTCGTTGGCCGTGTCGCCGTAAGGGCGGACGTCTTCCATCTTCAGGCGGGCGGTCGCGGTCATACGGCCTCACCCCTCTCGAGTCGCCGGCGGAGTTCGGGCGGGAGCATCAGCTCGGGGAAGGGGTTGAAGTAGTCGGGGCCCTTGGGGACGACCCCGTCGGCCCCCTTCCCGCCCTCCTTCGGCCGCTTGACGTTGGCGAACAGGCCCCGCTCGAGGGCGGTCATCAGCCCAATCTTCTCGATCTCCTCGAGCATGAGGGTGGCCTTGTCGAGGATCTGGGCGGCCCGTTCCTGGATCCGCCCATCCTTCCTATAAAGGACCTCGTCGCTCAGGTGCCGGGCGAAGTTGAAGACGTACTTGGCGTTGTCGATGGCCAGGAACCGGTCGTGGAGGAAGGGCGTGTGGATGGCCTCGGTGAGCATCCCGAGGAGCTGGATGCCCTGGCCGGTGGCCACCGACACGAGGTTGAACATGACGTGCTCGGCGTAACTCTTGAAGATGTTGCCGGTGATGTGCTTGGTCGGCGGCATGTACTTGAGCGGCGCCTCGGGGAAGATTTCCCGGGTCATGCGGGCCTGGGCCAGCGAGTAGAGCAGACCATCCTCAACGTCGGGGTAGATGGCGAAGACGTGCCCGAGGCCGATCTGCTTCGGCGGCAGGCCGGCCCGCAGGGCGAACTGCTCGTTGATGAACTGGGAGGCCAGCACGGTGTGGGCCGCCTCGACCGGGTCGTCGGTGGTCAGGTAGTTGTCCTCGCCGGTGTTGATGACGATGCCGGCGAAGGCGTTGATCATCCGGGAGAACGACTGGTCGACGAAGGTCCGCTTCATGTTGATGTCCCGGAAGAGGATGCCGTACATGGCGTCGTTGAGCATCATGTCCAGCCGCTCGAGGGCGCCCATGGCGGCGATCTCCGGCATGCACAGGCCCGAGGCGTAGTTGACCAGCCGCGGATACCGCCGGATGTCCTCCGCCGTCTCGTCCAGGGCCTGCCGCATGATGCGGAAGTTCTCCTGGGTGGCGTAGGTCCCGCCGAATCCCCCGCTGGTCGCGTGGTACGGCACGTAGTCGAGGAGGCTCTGGCCGGTGTGCCGGATGACGGCGATGATGTCGGCCCCTTCACGGACCGCCGCCGTCGCCTGGACGATGTCCTCGTGGATGTTCCCCGTGGCGACGATGACGTATAGATGCGGCTCGTCGCCCATGCCCAGGCGGGCGACGTACTCCTCCCGCTTGGCCCGCACGGTGGCGATTCTGTCGGCCGCCTTCCGCGCCAGGTCCTGGGCGATGTGGTAGGCCTCGGTCTCGTCCTTGACGGGCACCTTGCAGAGGTCGACGGACCCCCGGGCGACCGCCTCGGCCACCTCCTGGACGTCATAGCCGAAGTAATGCACGGCGTTGCCGAGCCAGAAAGCGGCTCCCCGCTTCAGACCGCCGTCCTTGTGGAGGTTGTCGACGACGACGTTGGGAAGGGGCACGTCGTCCTCGTCCACCCCGTCGATGCCGAATAGCCTGGCGACCGTCCGCTCGATGGTCACCGTGGTGTTGGCCGTGATGTGCTGGTGGATGCCGGCGGTTATGTGCCGGGCCGCTTGGCGGGCCCGTTCGATCAACTTCTGGTCTAGGTCCAGAAGGGCCTCTCCCATGGTCATGTACCCCTTTCTCCAGGTTCCTCCGGCGTTAAGCAACAACCTCCCATTGGGCTTTTTGACCGTTACCGGTCGGCCCGGTCGCCTAAGGCAAGGATTCCTTCACGCCTGGCCGCTACCGGGTCGGCACGTTGACCGCCTCGCCCAAGACCAGGTCGAAGGTTGGTAAAGGAGCCACCGCCGCCCCAACCCGGTCGAGGAACTCCCGGGGTTGGTACGACGGTCCAACCGGGGAATAGGGGTTCACCGTCACGGCCAGCAGGTTGATCGGGTAGAGGACGTGCACCCGGCCGCCGGCGGCGGCGAACTTCTTCCACACGCCATGGTCGACGAAGACCTTGGTCCCGTCGGACACGAACAACTCGACCTTCTTCAGCAGCTTGGGCTGCCCGGCGAGGTCCTTGATGAGGCTGCCGGGGAGGGCCCCGCCGAAGGCGATGGCCCGCATGTTCGGGGTGACCGCCTGAATGATCGCGGCCGACTGGTCGAGGGCGGTCTTGATGTCCAAGTGGCGCGGCTGGTAGGCCTCGTCGATGAGGGCGTACTTCCGGGCCAGGATGGCCTGGCGGGCCGCCTCCTCCAGGCGCGAATCCCTGGTGCGCTTGAGGTTGAACAGCTCGACCACCGTCCGGGTGCGGGCCACCGTCTGGGCCATCGAGTGCCCGAGGGCCGCCCCGGTGGCCAGGATGGTCGCCTGGGTGATGGCCGGCGCGGCCGTGGCCACGCGGTCGAAGGCCCCATCGACCAGGACGAGCTGGGCCCCGTTCCGCCGCATGGTCTCGCAGACGTCGTGGAGCTGTCGCGTGGTGTCCGGGCCGACGAGGACGACCGGGCCTGGCTGGCGGGCGCGCAGGATGAGCACCCGTCCGAGCTGGGTCACGTACGGCGTGCCCTCGACCAGCTCGAAACGCCCGTCGCCGAGGTTGACGGCGCTCTCGACGGTGGCCACCAGGGTCCCCTGGCCGACACGGATGGCCGGCTTGGGGAGCCGGGTTATCTCGTCGACGCGCTCGCCGTCGCGGCCTGACGAGGTCATGCCCAGGAACAGGCCGCGGGCGCTGGCCTCGTCGATGAGCCGGTTGAGGGTCACCGTCTTGCCGACGTTCTTGGCCATGCCGACCACCGACACGCTTTGATACTTGCCCTTGAGGACCAGTTCGATGAGGGCCATCTGGACCTCGACCTACTTCCTTTCTATTGGGGTCTTCTCGACCCCCGCCTTGGGCCGGCGCTTCATCCGCTCCAAACCCTTCGGTTCGATGCTGAGGGTCCTCAGTTCCCCGGACATCAGGGCGGCCACGCCGGTCGTCGCCCCGTGCTTGGTGCCGCACAGCGGGCAGACGTCCTCGTGCTCGAAACGGGCCTCCGGCTCGGGATAGACCGAGATGACCCCTTCATAGTTGCGGAGGACGACCGCGCCCTCCCCTTGCGAGATGAGGTACTGCGGGCCGACCGGGATCTTGCCGCCGCCCCCCGGGGCGTCGACGACGTAGGTCGGGACGGCCAGGCCGCTGGTGTGGCCGCGCAGGGACTCGATGATCTCGATGCCCTTGGAGACCGGGGTCCGGAAGTGCTCCAAGCCCCAGGACAGGTCGCACTGATAGAGGTAGTACGGGCGGACCCGCATCTTGACCAGCTGGTGGACGAGCTTCTTCATGACCACGGGGCAGTCGTTGACCCCGCGCAGGAGGACGCTCTGGTTGCCCACCGGGATGCCCGCGTCGACCAGCCGCTCGCAGGCCTCCCGGGATTCCGGGGTGACCTCGCGCGGGCTGTTGAAGTGGGTGTTCAGCCAGACCGGATGGTACTTGCGGAGCATCCGGACGAGGGACTCGGTTATCCGCATGGGCAGGACGACGGGCGTCCGGGAGCCGATGCGGACGACTTCCACGTGCGGCATGGCCCGCAGTTCCTTCAGAATGTATTCGAGCTTGTCTTCCTCATAGACCAGCGCGTCGCCGCCGGAGAGGAGCACGTCCCGGATGGCCGGGGTCCGGCGGATGTAGGCCAGCCCCGCGTCGATCTCGCGCTTGGTCCGCGGGCGGTCGTTGATCCCGGCGAAGCGCCGGCGGGTGCAGTGCCGGCAGTACATCGAGCATTGGTCGGTGATGAGGAAGAGGACCCGGTCGGGGTAACGGTGGGTGAGGCCGGGGACCGGCGCGTCGGCATCCTCGCTGAGCGGGTCCGGGCTCTCGAACCGGCTGTGTTTGAGTTCGGGCGAGGTCGGGACGGCCTGCCGGCGGACCGGGTCGTGCGGGTCGTCGGGGTCGATGAGCGAGGCGTAGTAGGGGGTGATGGCCATGCGCAGGCTCATCAGCGCGTTGCGGGCCCCTTCCTCCTCCTCGGGGGTCAGCTTGATGATCTTCTTGAGCTGGTCGACAGAGGTGATGCGGTGGCGTATCTGCCAGCGCCAGTCGTTCCATTCCTCCGGGGTGACCTTGCTCCAAAGGGGGACCTCGCGGTGGTCCCGACGCCTGTATTCGCTGGTGACGGCCGGCCTGGTCGGTTTCGATTGATTCTTGGGTGTTGGCTCCTTCTTCGGCGACGTCGGCACGTCGCGGCGCCTCCCTTCGGCTGCGGAACCCGCTCGGTTGTTGCCCCGCTCGGTTGTTGCCCCTGCCTTAGTCTATCTTACGAACAGCTCCTCGAACATCGCCCGGAGCTTCGGCGACTCCCGCATCAGCTCGAGGGCGATCTCGGCGTGGCCGGACGTATACCCGTTGCCGATGATCATCGCCACGTCTTTGCCGACGCCCTCGGCGCCCAGGGCGGCCGCCGTGAAGCTGGTGGCCATCGAGAAGAAGTAGACCAGCCCGTTGTCGCGGGTGGCCAGGATCGAGGACATCTCCGTCCCCGGGATGTTCACGCAGTTGATGGTGATGTCGGCCAGGCGCCCGCCGGTGGTCTTCTCGACCAGGGCCAGGATCTCCAGGGGCTTGGTGGCGTCGCCCTTCAGGGGGACGTCGACGAAACCCGACTCGACCATCCGGTCGTAGCTGGCCTGACTGTGGCCGAGGCCGATGACCCGGCCGGTCACGCCGGCCCGCTTCTTGGCTTCGTACAGGCACAGCAGGCCCGACTTGCCGCCGGCGCCGAGGACTAAGACGGTGTCCCCCGGCCGGACCAGCTTGGCGGTCTGGGCTGGGGCTCCGGCGACGTCGAGGACGGCCAGGGACAGCCGGTCGGGGAGGTCCTTCGGCAGATGGGCGTAGAGGCCGCTCTCGAAGAGGATGGCCCTACCTACGATATCGACCTGATCGGTGTCTTTGTTGATTCGCTTGATTTTGTCAATGGTCAGCGGGGTGAGGGACAAGGACACCAGGGTGGCCAGGCGGTCGCCCGGCTTGAGGGGCGGCGCCTTCGTCCCCGCGGCGAACTTCCCGGCCAGTTCGACCCCGACCTTGGCGACCGTGCCGATGAGCATGCCGCCGGACCCGGTGACCGGGTTCTGCATCTTCCCGCGGTCGGCGACGATGTCCAAGATCATCTTGGCCATCTTCTTGGTGTCGCCTTCGCCGGCCTTCTCGATCTGGGTGAAGCTGGCGGCGTCGATGTTCAGGGTCTCGACGTCGATGAGGACCTCGTTGTCATAGGGCTCCGGACGGTTGTCCAGCTTCCTGGCCGCTTGGGGAAGGGAACCTGGCGGCTCAATCACCCGGTGGGTACCGTAGGGATTGGGCCTCGCGGCTTTGGGTTCGGCGGTGGTGCGTTTGCGCTGGGGCATCTTCGCTTCCCTCCCTCGCTATTGTCGGGTCACATCCGCTCGGGCGCGGACACCCCCAGGAGACCGAGGACGTTCCGCAGGACGATCCGGGCCGCGTCGACCAACACCAGGCGGGCGTCGCGCACCTCGGGCTCGGCTCCGAGGACCCGGCAGGAGTCGTAGAACTTGTGGAAGAGGGTGGCCGTGTCGATGGCGTAACGGGTCAGGCGGTGCGGCTCGCGGGCGGCGGCCGCGCCGGCGATCTCCTCGGGCAGGTAGGACAACTTGCGCAGGAGCTCGAGTTCGCTCGGGTCGGTCAGGCGGGACAGGGCCTCGACGGGCAGGTCCTGCGGGGCGAAGCCCTCTTGAGCCGCCTGCTTGAGCAGGCTGGAGACGCGGGCGTGGGCATACTGCACGTAAAAGACGGGGTTATCGGCCGTTTTCAACTTGGCCAGGTCGAGGTCGAAGTCAAGGTGGCTCTCGGCCGCCCGCATCAGGAAGAAGAAGCGGGCCGCGTCCTTGCCGACCTCGTCGATGAGTTCCTCCATGGTCACGAAGTCGCCGGCCCGCTTGGACATCTTGACCAGCTGGCCTTGGGAGAGCAGGCGGACCCACTGGACGATGAGGATTTCCAGGGTCCCCTGGGGATAGCCGAGGGCCTGGGTCATGGCCATCATCCGGGTCACGTGGCTGGCGTGGTCGGGACCCCAGAGGTCGATGACCTTCTGGAAGCCCCGCTCGAATTTGTTCAGGTGGTAGGCGATGTCCAGGGCGAAGTAGGTCGGCTCCCCGTTGGAGCGGACGACGACGCGGTCTTTGTCATCGCCGAAAGTCGTCGAGCGGAACCAGACCGCCCCGTCCTGCTCGAAGATGTGGCCGTGCTTGCGCAGGGTGGTCACGGCCCGGTCGACGGCCCCCGATTCGGCCAGGCTCTTCTGGGAGAACCACTCGTCGAAGTGGACGCCGTACCGGTCGAGCTGGTCCTTGTGCCCGGCCACGATGCGCTCGACGGCGTGGGCGGCCAGCTCGCGCCGGCGGGCCTTCTCGTCATCGATGCCCAATAGGCGCCGGGCCCCGGCCTCGCCGCGCTCCTTGAGGAACTCCTTGGCGATGTCAATCACGTAGGAGCCCGGGTAGCAGCCCTCGGGGAACTCGATGGTCTCGCCGAGGAGCTCGCGCAACCTGAGTTCGAAGGACTTGCCCAGGGTGTCGACCTGGGTGCCCATGTTGTCCACGTAATACTCGCGCTGGGTCTCGTAGCCGGCCCAGGCGAGGACGCCGGCCAGCGTGTCGCCCAAGGCCGCGGCCCGGGCGTTGACGACGACCAGCGGGCCCGTGGGGTTGGCGCTGACGAACTCGACCTGGAACTTCTGGCCGCCGCCGGCGCGGCTCCGGCCGTAGTCCTCGTCGAGCCGGACCACTTCCCGCAGGGCGTCGTAGATCCACGTCGGCTTGAGGTGCAGGTTGATGAAGCCGGGGCCGGCGATCTCGGCCCGCTCCACCTGAGTCCCGCTCAGTTCGAGGGTCTCGAGGAGGGTCTGGGCCACGGCCCGCGGGTTCTGTCGGGCCGCGCGGCCGAGGAGCATGGCGGCGTTGCTGGCGTAGTCGCCGTGCCGGCGGTCCTTCGGGACCTCCAGGTAGACCTGGGGCCGGTCGGGCGCAGGCAGGCCCAACTGGTCGGCCACCGCGCCGACGGCCGTCTTCAGGCGGGCGATGAGGTCGCTCTTTATCCTCTCGGTCAATGGGTCGTCAGCGTGGGGCATCGTGCTTCCTCCAGTCCTTCGCGCAAGAAGAGCGGGCCCATCGGCCCGCCCCGCAAAGCCCTTCGCAGCGGCACTCCGCCAGCTTCAGCGACCGAAGCAGAGGATCGCTTCCCGGATCAGCTTGGCCGCGAGGACCGCCGTCCTTTCGCTGGGGTCGAGCGCCGGCGCCACTTCCACGAGGTCCAACCCGACCACGCGGACCTCGCCGCGGCGGTGGCTCTCGCGCAAAGCGTAAAGGCTGTCGAAGACCTCCCTGGGGGCGAAGCCTCCCGGCTCCGGCGTCCCGGTGCCCGGGGCGTAGGCTGGGTCGAAGGCGTCAATGTCAAAGGTGACGTAGATGGGCCGTCCGCGGAACTCGCGGAGGGCCGCCTTCACTGAGGCGACGAGCCCATCTCGAAACAACAGGGTATTCGCCTTGGCGAAACCTAACTCCTCTTTTGCCCCGGACCTGATGCCGAACTGGGCCACCGACTTCGGGGACAGAGCCTCGGCCACCCGTCGCATGACCGTCGCGTGGGACAAGCGCTCGCCGAGGTAGGTGTCGCGGAGGTCGGCGTGGGCGTCGAAGTGGAGCACCGCCAGTTGAGGATGCTTGGCCGCGATGGCCTCGATGGCCGGCAGGGTGACGAGGTGCTCCCCGCCGAGCATGAAGGGGATGTGCCCGTCGCCGAGAAGTCTCGCGGCGACGTCCCGGATGACCCCGAGACAGGCGGTCAGGTTGCCGAGGGGCAGGGCCGCGTCGCCGAGGTCGTAGAAGGTCGTTTCGAGCAGGTCGTGGTCGAGGTCCCAGCTGTATTCCTCAATGCTCATGGAGGCCTCGCGGATGCGCCGCGGGCCCAGGTAGGCCCCAGGCCGGTAGCTCGTGGTGGCGTCGAGGGGTACGCCGAAAATGACCACCGACGACCGGCGGTAGTCTTTCCCGGCCGCCAGGAAACCGTGGGCCCGGTCGATGAGGCTGCCGAAGGTCTCCCCGGTGGGGTCCGTCCGAGTGGTCATCTTACCACCGTCCAAAGGTGGACATATTCTGCGCCGCGGCAATGGCGCTTATGCCGTCGCTCAGTACCACAGGGCCACCCCGGCGAAGGCGCAGCCGCAACGCTCCACCTGGTGCTCGGCGGCCTTGACCACGATGCGCTCCAGGCGCAGGCCGCGGACGGCAAAGGCCTCCTCGACCATGGCCCGCGCGGCGGCCTCGGCCTCTTCCTTGTGGCAGTGGCCGGAGAACTCCATGATGACGCCGTACGTGTCGGGCGAGACTCCGACGGCGATGGCCGCGGAGATGATCTCGCCCGGCTTTTCGCCGGCGATGGTCCCGAAGGCCGTGGGGACCAGCGACCCGGGCGGGATCTCGAGCTTGTCCACCTGGTTCGCGCCCGGCGGCAGGATGCTTGAGACCCTGAGGAGATTGAGGTTGCCGATGCCGGCCTTGAGGATGGCGTTATCGAAAGCGTTCAACTCGGTGCCACCCTCGGCCGTGGCGGCGACGACGGTGAACTTGACGGGTGTCGGTAGCAAGGCTGCGTTCCTGCCTCCTTGTGGTCTGGGCTGTGGCAATTATACCAAACCCCCCCCGAAATGTGAACCACCGCCCGGGGACTTCCCCCCGCCGGCGGTGGCGCCGAGGTGGTCATGAGTGACCCCGTGGCCCGCCCGATACGGGCCGGGCCGAGCCGGTCAGAGCCGGATATAGTAGAGACTGAAGCCGACCAGGAGGGTGAAGATGATTACGCCGACCACGATGGCGGCCAAGAGGCGACGGTAGCGGTGCATGGGAAACCTCCCGCGGATTGATTTCGAACCTATCTTACCACGGGCGTCAGGGCGATGAAAGCGCATAGCGGGGCCACATCAGTAGAAAGTTAGAAGCGGTCGCCCCGCTGGAAGGGACTTGCCGTCCGGCATGTAGATTTTCTATCATGGTCTGTCAATGTTTATCTTGACATCCTGGAAGGGTTTCTCTTATAATCATCATCGGACACCGCTCTTTGGAGAGTGATCCCACTAGTGAAGCTGCACGGCCCGGACGAGCCGGTCTACACCATCGGGGTGGCCGCCAGACTTCTCCAGGTCAACCCCCAGGTCCTCCGGCTGATAGAGCGCTCCGGCCTGGTCGAACCGGCCAGGACGGAGAAGCATACCCGGCTCTATTCCGAGAACGACCTCCTTCTCCTCCAGCGCATCTGCTACCTGACCCGGGTTGAAGGCGTCAACCTGGCCGGGGTGCGGACCATCCTGCGCTTGGAGATGAGAGAGACCCGGGTCGTACGCCGGGGTCTCCCGCGTGACGATGAGGGCGAGGACGAGTGAGGCCGGCTCCATCGGGTCGGATCTGAACGGTCGTGAGCGGATTCAAACAGTCGTGAGGAGGTAAACAATGGGCAAGGTTGTCGGGATCGACTTGGGGACCACGAACTCGGTCATCGCGGTGATGGAGGGCGGCCAGCCCAAGGTCATCGTCAACAGCGAGGGCAGCCGTCTGACTCCGTCCATCGTCGGTTTCACCAAGGCTGGTGAGCGCCTCGTCGGGCAGCTGGCCCGCCGCCAGTCCGTCCTGAACCCGGAGAACACCGTCTTCTCCATCAAGCGTTTCATGGGCCGCCGCTTCGACGAGGTCACCGAGGAGCGCCGGCGGGTCCCCTACACCGTCAAGGAAGGCCGCAACAACGAGGTCCGCGTGGCCATCCCCATCGCCGGCAAGGAGTTCACGCCGGAGGAGATCTCGGCCATGACCCTCGGCAAGATGAAGGAAGACGCCGAGAAGTACCTCGGGGAGAAGATCACCCAGGCGGTCATCACCGTCCCGGCCTACTTCAACGACTCTCAGCGCCAGGCGACCAAGGACGCCGGCCGCATCGCCGGCCTCGAGGTCCTCCGGATTATCAACGAGCCGACGGCCGCGGCCCTCGCCTACGGGATGGACAAGAAGGCCAACGAGACCATCCTCGTCTGGGACCTCGGCGGTGGCACCTTTGACGTCTCCGTCCTCGAGGTCGGGGAGGGCGTCTTCGAGGTCAAGTCGACCTCTGGCGACACCCACCTGGGCGGCGACGACTACGATGAGCGCATCGTCAATTTCGTGGCCGAGAACTTCCAGAAGGAGAACGGCATCGACCTGCGCAAGGACCGTCAGGCCCTGCAGCGGTTGATCGAGGCCTCCGAGAAGGCCAAGACCGAGCTGTCGCAGGTCTTCGAGACGACCATCAGCCTGCCGTTCATCACCGCCGACCAGAACGGCCCGAAGCACCTCGAGCAGAAGCTGACCCGGGCCAAGTTCGAGGAGATAACCGCCGACCTGACCGAGCGGACGATCAAACCCTTCCGCCAGGCCATTCAGGACGCCAAGCTGAGCGAGTCCGACCTCGACGAGGTCATCCTGGTCGGCGGGGCCACCCGGATGCCGGTCATCCAGGAACTCGTCCGCAAGCTCACGGGCAAGGAACCGCACCGCGGGGTCAACCCGGACGAAGTGGTCGCCGTCGGCGCCGCCATCCAGGCCGGCGTCCTGGCCGGCGAGGTCAAGGACATCGTCCTCCTCGACGTCACCCCGCTGACCCTGGGCATCGAGACCCTGGGCGGGGTCATGACCAAGCTCATCGAGCGGAACACGACCATCCCGACCCGTAAGAGCGAGATCTTCACCACCGCCGCCGACGGGCAGACGAGCGTCGAAATCCACGTCCTGCAAGGGGAGCGCGAATTCGCCCGGGACAACCGGACCCTCGGCCGGTTCCACCTGACCGGCATCCCGCCCGCGCCGCGCGGCATTCCTCAGGTCGAAGTGACCTTCGACATCGACGCCAACGGCATCCTCAACGTCACCGCCAAGGACCTCGGGACCCAGAAGGAACAGAAGATCACCA
>JAJZPE010000207.1 GCA_021811325.1 Bacillota bacterium | reverse complement strand
TTCCCGGCGGCCGTTGTCCCCGCCGGCTCGGCCGCCATCCCCGTCCCATAGGCCACGGCGCCCCGGAGCATGCTGCGCAGCCTGGTCCCGGTGAGCCAGGAGAAGACCTGAGTCAGCTTGACCTTCGGGCCGCGCTCGGCGACCACGCCGGCCGCGTCATCGACCTCCCTGATCAGCCTGAGCTGGGTGACCACCCCGTTGTCAGCCACGGCCGTCATCATCTGGGCCACCTGCACCGGAGTCACCAGCAGGGAGCCTTGGCCGATGCTCAGGTTGGGGTCATTGGCCGCCCCCTCATTCGGCACGTTGCCGGGTGACTCCTGGCCGAGCGGGAGGCCGAGCCGCGCCCCGAACCCCAACCGTCGCGCCATCTCGACCAGTTGGGCCGTCCCCACCTTCTCCCCGACCTCGATGAAGACCGGGTTGCACGAGTAGGCCATGGCCTCGGCGAAGGACAGGCGGCCGTGCCCGCCTTCTTTGTAGCAGCGGTAGCGATGCCCCTGCCGGTCGATGTAACCGGGGTCGTCGAAGCTGTCGGCGGGACGCACGGCCCCCGCTTCCAGGGCCGCCGCCGCGGTGACCACCTTGAAGACCGAGCCCGGCGGGTAGCCCTTGACCGCCCGGTTGACCAGCGGTGAATCTGGCGCGTAGAGGTAGGCGCCGACGTGGTCCGGGTCGAAATCCGGGCGGCTGGCCATGGCCAGGATGTCGCCGTTGCGGGGGTCGGCGACGACCACGGCCCCCTTGGGCACGGCCTCGTCCATGACCTCCTCGACAATCTTCTGGATGCGCGCATCGATGGTCGTCACGAGGGTGTGCGGACCGCCCGTCCCCGAACCCCCCGCCCTCCCCGAGAGTTGGACCCGCAGGCCCAGACCGAGGATGGGCTGGCGGTTGGCGTCGACGAAGGCCATCACCACCTCGGGCCGGCCGCCCCGCAGGTAACGGTCGAACTCGCGCTCCAGCCCGTCCTTGCCCTGGTTGTCGAGGGCGTTGTTGATGTAGCCGACCAGGTGGTGGGCCAGCGAGCTTGGTCCGTAGCGGATCTTCTCGTGGACGGCGATGACCCCCGCGATGGCCGCCTTTCTGAGGGCCGCGACCCGTTCGGCGTTGATGTCGGCGGCAACGACGACCGGCGGCCCGCTGCCGAGCAACTGCTCGAGGAGTTTCCCGCGGTCCACACCGAGCAGGCCGGCCACCGAGGCGGCTGTCGCGGACTGGTCGCGGATGAGCGCCGGAAAGGCGACGGCCGAGTAGCGGTGGGTCGTCCCGGTCAGGGATTGGCCGTTGCGGTCGAGGATCTCGCCCCTGGCTACCTCCAGGGGGAAGCCCTGAGCGCGCTGGGCCATGGCCTGCTGGGCAAGCCACCGGCCCTCGATCAGCTGCCGCCGGGCCACCTGGAGGGCCAGCAACCCGAAGCAGATGGCCACGAAACCCAGGACCTTGAGGGTCCGGCTCTGCCGCCGGCCCCATGACTCGTCCATACAGCGTCCCCCCCGCCGGCCCCGCCAGAAAAGAAGCGGGACCCCCCGGCTCGAACCGGTGGTTCCCGCTTATTCTTTCCCTTGATTACCACCCTATTCCAGTGACCGGCGAGCCGCCTGCGACTCGCCCCGCAGGTGCCCGCGGGGCCCGATACCTACCGCGTCCCGGCTTCCCAACTCGTCAGGTAGTGGTGCTGCTCTTCGGTCAGCTTCTCGACGGCCATGCCCATGCTCTCCAGCTTCAGGTGGGCGACCAGGCGGTCGATGTCCTCGGGTACGCTGTAGACCTTCTTCTCCAGGGCCGGCTTCTTCTGGCTGAGCCACTCGCAGACCAGGGCCTGGTTGGCGAAGCTCATGTCCATCACGGCGCCCGGGTGCCCCTCGGCGGCGGCCAGGTTGACCAGGCGCCCCTCGGCAACGACGTAGATGCGCTTCCGCTCTCCCGGCGCGCGGATGACGAACTCCTCGACGTTCTCACGGGCTTCGCGGCGCTCGACGGTCATCGCCTCCAGCCCGGGCAGGTCGATCTCCACGTTGAAGTGGCCGGAGTTGGCCAGGATGGCCCCGTCCTTCATCTTCTCGATGTGCCGCCGGTCAATGGCCTTGAGGTCCCCGGTCACGGTGATGAAGATGTCGCCCAGCGGCGCGGCCTGGTCCATGGTCATCACCGAGTGGCCGTCCATGGCCGCCTCGAGGGCGCGGATGGGGTCGACCTCGACGACGATGACCCGGGCCCCGAAGCCGTGCGCCCGCGAGGCCACGCCGCGGCCGCACCAGCCGTAGCCGGCGACGACCACGGTGCTGCCGGCGATGAGGCGGTTGGTCGCCCGGATGATTCCGTCCAGGGTCGACTGGCCGGTGCCGTAACGGTTGTCGAACATGTGTTTGGTCAGGGCCTCGTTGATGGCGATGATCGGGTAGGCCAGGGCGCCGTCCCGTTCCATGGCCCGCAGGCGGATGACGCCGGTGGTCGTCTCCTCGGTGCCGGCGACGACGCCGGGGATGAGCTCGCGGTGCTTGGTATGGAGGGTGGCGACGAGGTCGGCCCCGTCGTCCATGGTTATCTCCGGCCTCGTCCAGAGGACGGTCTCGATGTTCTTGTAGTAGGACCCGGCGTCCTCGCCGCGCTTGGCGTAGGTGGGGATGCCGTAGACCTCGTTCAGGGTCGCGACCACGTCGTCCTGAGTGGACAACGGGTTCGAGGCGCACAGGGCCACGCTGGCCCCGCCGGTCTTGAGGGTGATGACCAGATTGGCCGTTTCGGTGGTCACATGCAGGCAGGCGCCGATCCGCCGCCCCTCGAGCGGCTTCTCCTTCTCCCACCGCCCGGCGATCCCTGAAAGCACCGGCATGCTGGCCCGGGCCCACTCTATCCGCTTTTTTCCCTTGTCCACCAGTCTGACCGTGTCCGCAAGCAATTCAAGCCCTCCCGTTCAGCGGCGGTTAGTTATCCGAAAAGCCTGTCTTGGGTCTAAAACTTCCCAGGCTTCCCTCCGATATAAGGGGTGTCCGGTCATCCGTCAGGTGACCACTCACACGAGGGGGGCAAGAGAGTGTCACAGTGTTCGGTCTGCGGCACGTCCGACGCCGGGTTGGGCGGGACCCCGCTGGTCAAGTTCGACAACATTCATTATTGCCGGCCTTGCCTGGTCAAAGCCAAAGGTACGATCAAATGCAGCGTCTGCGGGCGCGAGGCCTTCTCGACCAACGCCAGCTACGCGACGGTTAACGGGAAGATAATCTGCAGCGCCTGTGCTCCGGTCGCGGCTTCCGGCGGCGGCGCGCTTCCCGTGGAGACCCTCACCGGGTCCCTCCAGGAGGTCTTCAAGCAGGCCGTCACGTCCACGGAGCAGCTCCGCTTCGCCCTCAACGGCTCCAGCGGCGAGGCCCTCGTGGCCACCGACAAGCGGGTCCTCGTCCTCAAGACGGGCCTGACCGGCGGCGGGGGTACGGGCAAGTACAAGGGCTTCTTCTTCAACCAGGTGGTCTCGGTCGAGTTCAGCTGCGGCCTGGCCTACGGGCGGATCCAGATCACCGCCCCGGGGACCAAGGACTTCATGTCGGCCGAGATCGGCGAGGCGCGGCAGGCCGACAATGTCGTGACCTTCCTGGCCGCCACCAAGGACAAGTTCCAGGCCGCGGCCGACCACCTGAAGCAGTCGGTCCTGCGCAAGGCGGGCTGAGCCGCCGGGCGCGATCCGGCTTTTAAAGCCGACCGGTTTGGCTTTCAAAGCCGTTCGGCCTCAATAGCCAGGTCACACCGGCGACCCCGGCA
>JAJZPE010000206.1 GCA_021811325.1 Bacillota bacterium | reverse complement strand
TGGTGACCCCACTGAGCTCGAAGGAGTTCATCTGGACCAGGTTCGTGCGCCTCATCGAACGCCGGGCCCTCGCCGTGATGGGGCTGAAGCGGCCCTAGAATCCGTCCTGACCTGCCCCACCCCCCCCGGCCCGCGCCGGGGGTTATCTTTTGTCGTCTCCTCGACGAAAAACGTTCGACATTACCGCGATATTCCAGATGACGACAAAACCCGACAAGACCTTTGGCCTAAAATGATGGCAAAGAATCGGTGGGCGGGAGGAGCAAGCCCGTTCATGGATGGAGGGGAGAGACAAGCTTGGTCAGAGTTCTGTTGGTGGACGACCAGCCGGCGCTCCGCGAGGTCATCGGGGCCTACCTGAGGAGGTTTCCGTCAACGTTCCTGGTGGTGGCCGAGGCCGGCGACGGGCGGGTGGCGGTCGAAATGGCCGAGCGCCTGAAGCCCGATGTCATTGTCATGGACCTGCGGATGCCCGTCCTGGACGGTGTCGAAGCCATGAGGCTCCTCAAGCGGCTGGGCAACCCGGCCAGGGTCATCGCTTACACCAGCCTGACCGATGCCGCCGACCGGTCGCGCTCGGCCGGGGCCGTGGCCTGCCTTCCGAAGCCCTGCAACCTCGAGGACCTCAGGGAGGCCATCCTGGCGGCGGCCGGGTGAACGCCGGTCGGTGATGTCCGGATAGGAAACTGCGGAAATGCGTATACTGTTATCGGTCGCTAGGCACTCTAATCGTTCTTTCTCGACAGCGGCCGGTGAAAACGAGTGGGCGGAGACCTTTTTACTGTCAACCGCCTCGTGCCAGCTGACGCGGTCCTCGGGCCGCGGAGTTCGCAACGACTGCTGGGCCTCCTGAGGGGGATCGTCCGCGACATCCGGCGGGTCAACCCGGAGATGAAGGCCTACCATCTTTACGACATCAGCTTCCAAAGGCGGGACCGCAAGATCGACATCAAGCTGTACTTCCACGGCGGTTCCGCCGGTCTCACGAAGCCGGAGGCGGAGCCGGCGGGTGGCGAAGGCGGGAATTAGCCGGCCTCAACATCAACGTGTTCAGGCCCCGGCCAAACGGCCGGGGCTTTGACGTATCCGGGGATCCAGCGCCGTCCGGCCTCGACCAGGCGCCGCCGGAAGACCCGTGTGGCAGGAAAACCGGCGCGGCGGATGGAAGTCTCTTTGACGGTTCAAACTGGCTGGCAGGGAGGCGTTTTCGCGGGTGCCGGTGTACGCCGCTTTCACCTTCGTCCTGGGCCTGGTCGTCGGCAGCTTCCTGAACGTCGTCGCCTACCGCCTGCCGCGGCATGAATCGATTGCCTTCCCGCCATCGCACTGCCCCGACTGCGGCGCCCGGCTGCGCCCCGCGGACCTCGTCCCGGTCCTCAGCTACCTGAGGTTGCGCGGGCGCTGCCGCTACTGCGCGAAACCCATCTCGCCGCGGTACCCGCTGGTCGAGCTGACCACCGGGGCCCTTTTCTTGCTCGTCTACATCGCCCGTGGGCCGGGCTGGGGCCTGGTCCCGGGTTTCGTGTTATCCGCCCTGATGGCGGCCGTCGCGGCGATCGACCTCGACCACCGGATCATTCCCAACCCCCTGACCTTCACCGGCGTCTTGACCGGGGTGGCCTTCGCCGTCCTAGGCTGGAGCGGGATCGGGTTCCTGCAGGCCGTCCTGGGCATCCTCGTCTGCGGAGGCTTCCTGCTGGTGGTCGGGCTCATCGGCCGTGGCGGGATGGGCGGCGGCGACGTCAAGCTCGGCGCGGCCATCGGGGCCTTCCTCGGGTGGGGCGCCGGTCTCTTCGGCATCCTCCTCGGGTTCGTCGGCGGGGCGGTCGTCGGCCTGGGCCTCATCGCCGCGCGGATCAAAGGGCGCAAGGACGCCATCCCCTTCGGGCCGTTCCTGGCCCTCGGGGCGGTCATCAGCTATCTTTGGGGAAAACCGGCCATCGCCGCGTACCTCCGGTTGTGGACGCGCTAGGGCCGGGCTTCAGGAGAACGGTTCGGATTCGAGGCAGTGAGCCGATACGGCTCGGAAAGGACAGGATAGGCGGCTATGGGGCTCATGGAACTGAAGGCCAAGGCGGGCAAGGTGATTGACGAACTGGCGCCGTCGCTCATCGCCATGAGCGACGCCATCCACGCGGAGCCGGAGCTTGGCCTGCAGGAGGTGAAGGCGGCCGCCAGGTTGACCGGCCTCTTGGAGCAGAAGGGTCTGGCGGTGCGTCGCGGCGTGGCCGGGATGAAGACGGCCTTCGTGGCCGGCAAGGACGGGCGCGGCCCGGGGCCGAAGGTGGCCATCCTGGCCGAGTACGACGCCCTGCCGGAGATCGGCCACGGGTGCGGGCACAACATTATCGGCACGGCCGCCGCCGGGGCGGGCATCGCCGTGGCCGCGGTCATGGGCGAGCTCGACGGGACCGTCCTCGTGGTCGGGAGCCCGGCCGAGGAGGGCGCCGTCGACAACGCGGGAGGCAAGGTCACGCTGGTCGAGGACGGTCTCTTTAAGGACATCGACGCGGCCATCATGGTCCATCCGTCGAGCCGGACGTCCGTCGAGGGGACCTCGACGGCCCGCGAGGCCATGGAGATCTCCTTCAAGGGCCGAGCGGCCCACGCCGCCGGCGCCCCGCACGAGGGCATCAACGCCCTCGACGCGGCCATCCTCACCTTCAACGGGATAAACGCCCTCAGGCAGCACCTCAAGGACGACGTCCGCATCCACGGCGTCATCACCAAGGGCGGAGTGGCCCCGAACATCGTCCCGGACTACTCCGAGATCCGGCTCTACGTGCGCTCCAACGACCGCACCTACCTGGCCCAGACGGTGGAGAAGGTCCGGAACTGCGCCCAGGGCGCGGCCCTGGCCACCGGAGCCACGGTGAGCTTCCGGAAGACGGCCAACACCTACGAGAACATGCGGACCAACAGGACCCTGGCCGCCGCGATGCAGGCCAACCTGGAGGCCCTCGGGCAGAAGGTCGAAAAGCCCGAGCGGCCGGGCTCAGGCTCCACCGACATGGGCAACGTGAGCCAGGTCGCGCCCGCGGTCCACGCCTACATCGCCATCTGCGGCAAGAACGTCGTCGGGCACAGCCGCGAGTTCGCCCAGGCGACCATCACCGACGCGGGCCACCTGGCCATCGTCGACGGCGCCAAGGCCCTGGCCATGACGGTCATCGACCTCCTCGCCGACGGGGACCTGAGGCGCCGGGTCAAGGAGGAGTTCGCCTCCGGGGCGTGATAACGAGACCGAAGGCCCCTGAGAGAGCCTGAGCGAGTGAAACCGGCTTTTGTCGGCGAACCGGGCCGCGGCTGTCCATCCGCGGCCCCAATCTTTTCCACAACGCCGTCCGAATATAAGGGTACCAGCACTTGACGCACGCCCGCCGGCGACGGTGGGCGAGGGCGCGGGACGGGGAGGGGTCGCCGATGGTCATGGTCATCAACGCCAGCAAACGCTCGCTCCTGGCCGGCCGGGCCCAACGGCTGAATGGCCCCTGGGGAGGTCTCACAAGCCTCATTAATCATTCCGAACTGTACCCCGGGCAGGGCCTCATCGTCGACGGAGACCTCATGAAGGCGGCCAAGACGGTCGGGACGAGGTTCCTGCGTTACCCGATGGACGTGGTCTTCGCCGACCGGCACGGCCTGGTCATCGCCACCGCCGCCGGGATCAAGCCCTTCGCGCACCTGCCGGTGCCCCCCGGCACGGCGATGGTCTTGAAGCTGCCGGCCGGGACCATCGGAATCAGCTCGACCGCCGTGGGCGACAGATCGG
>JAJZPE010000205.1 GCA_021811325.1 Bacillota bacterium | reverse complement strand
ACGCGACTTCGACCAGTCCTTGACCGGCTGCAGCTCGAGCATCAGGTCCAACCGGTCCATCTTCTTCAGCCGGTCGTAGATGAGGGCCCAGGCGCAGTCGGTCTCCTCGTCGACCTCGCACTTGCCATTGTGCGAGCCGCCGCACGGCCCGTTCAACAGGCTCTTCGAGCAGCGGATGATCGGGCAGATGCCGCCGGTGAGGTGCAGGACGCACTCGCCGCACAGCCCGCACTTCTCGGTCCAAACGCCCTGCTCCAGCGCGCCGCCGGCGAACTTCGTGTTCAGGGCCGGCACCGTCCAGATGGGGTACTTCTCGGCCACGTACTGGACGCCGACGCCGCAGGCCGTCGAGAGGATGCAGTCGACCCCTTCGAGCTGCTTCTCCAGCTCGGCCACGTACTCCGGCTCACACTGGCGCTGGAGCATGGCCGTGACGATCTCGGTCTTGTGCCCCTCATTTTCCCACTTGAGCCGGAGGGCCGAAGCCAGGATGCCGACTTCCTTCTCGCCGCCGGCCATGCAGACGGTGACGCACTCGCGACAGCCGACGATCATCAGCTTCTTGGCGTTACGGACCAGTTGGTCGATTTCGGCCAGTGACTTTTGTTCGGCGACGATCATTTCTTCTCGCCCCCCTGCCCCGCAGCCGCGGCCTCGACGCCCGGCGCCCGGTGGATGGTCCCGCGGCGCACGTTGATCGGGCTAGGTCCGAGGTTCTTTATCCGTTCGGTCATCTCCCGGGCGATCTCGGCGAAGCGTGGCCCCTGCGACCCCGACAGGTTGAACATCTCGAGGCGCTGACCGCCGAGGCCCACCTCGTCGAGGATCTTCTTGATGGCGTGGACCCGCTTCTTGGCCCGGAAGTTACCTTTCAGGAAGTGACAGTCCCCTTCCATGCAACCGGCCACGTAGACCCCGTCGGCCCCGTTCTCGAAGGCCTCCAGGAGCAGCTTCGGGTCGGTCTTGCCGGAGCAGGGCAGTTCGATCAACCGGACATTGGCCGGGTACTGCAGGCGCATCGAGCCGGCCAAATCGGCCGCCGAGTAGGCGCAGTAGTAGCAGCAGAAGGCGATGATCTTGGGCTCGAAGCCCTCGACCGGGTCGGTGGCGCCGATGGGCCTGGCCGGCGGGGCGTCGCCGGCGCCCGGCTTCTTCTCCTCGTTCATCAGTCAGACACCTCCCCGAGGATGCCGCCGATCTTGGCCAGGATCTGGTCGTCCTTGTAGTGCTGCAGCTGGATGGCCTTGGCCGGACATTCGCCGGCGCAGGTCCCGCAGCCCTGACACTGGACGGTGTTGATCTCGGCCTTTCCACGCTCGTTGATGAACGGCACCTTGAACGGACAGACACGGACACAGGTGAGGCAGGCGGCGCACTTGTCCTCGTCGACCCTGGCCACCACCCCGCCGACCGACAGCTCGGTCTTGGAGAGGAAGGCGAGGGCCCGGGCCACGGCGCCCTGCGCCTGATAGATGGCCTCGTCGACGTACTTCGGGGAGTGGGCCGCGCCGCACAGGAAGATGCCCTGCGACGGGAAGTCCATCGGCATCAGCTTGATGTGGGTCTCGAGGAAGAAGCCGTCCTCGTTGACCGGGACCTTGAGCATCGTGCCCAACTCGTTGACGCCCTCGGCCGCGGCCGCCCCGGTGGCCAGGACCAGGAGGTCCGTGTCGACCTCGACCGGCAGGCCGGTGGCCCCGTCGCGGACGCGGACCAGGAGCCGTCCACGCTGCCCGCCCGCCGCGCCGCCGTCGACGGTCGCCTCGGGCCTGGCGTCCTCGTCCCACTGGACGAAGATGACGCCCTTCTCCCGCGCTTCGCGGTAGTACTTCTCGAGGAACCCGTAGGTCCGGAGGTCGCGGTAGAGCACGTAGACCTCGGCCTCGGGGTTCCGTTCCTTGACGATTATCGCGCTCCGCACCGACTGGCCGCAGCAGGTGCGGCTGCAGTACCGGTGGGTCTCGTCGCGCGACCCGACGCACTGGATGAAGGTCACCCGGCGGGCCTTGCGGACCACCTCGGCCTCGTCGGCCAAGGCCTTCTCGAACTCGGAGCGGGTCATCACCCGGTCGTCCCGACCGTAGAGGTACTCGGTCGGCCGGTATTCGCGGGCGCCGACGGCGACGATGACCACGCCGTGCTCGACCACGTGGTTGCGGGCAAGCTCGGAGCCCGGCCCGGTGCGCCGGCGGATGGTCGTCGTGAAGTGCCCGGCGTGCCCGCCGAAGTCGACGACCTCGGCGTTCTTGAAGACGTGGATGTTCGGCTCGGCGTCGACCCGCCGGAGCAGGTCGTCGAGGACGAGGCGCAGGTCGCCGCGGTCCATCGTGTAGCGGATCTCCCGCATATGCCCGCCGAGCTCGTTCTCGCGCTCCACGAGGTACGACTCGAAGCCCTGCTCGGCCAGGGACAGCGCGGCCGACAACCCGGCCGGCCCACCGCCGATGACCAGGGCCTTCTGGACCACCGGAACGTTCGAAAGGTGCAGGGGCTCCAGGGTCCGAGCCTTGGCGACGCCCATCCGGACGAGGTCCATGGCCTTCTCGGTGGCCTGGTCGGGGACGTCGCGGTGGACCCACGAGGCCTGGTCGCGGATGTTGGCCATCTCGAAGAGGAACTGGTTCAGGCCGGCCTCCCGCAGGGCCTCGCGGAACAGCGGCTGGTGCGTCCGGATGGTGCACGAGGCGACCAGCACCCGGTTCAGCTGGTGCTCCTCGATCTTCTCGCGGATGTTCTTCAGGCTGTCCTGGGAGCAGGTGTAGAGGCTCTCCTGGGCGTAGACGACGTTCTTCAGGCCCTGGGCGGACTCGACGACCTTGGGGACGTCGACCACCGAGGCGATGTTGATGCCGCAACGGCAGATGAACACGCCGACCCGCGGCTCCTCCCGGGAGACGTCGCGCTCCTTCGGGTAGACCTTCGGGACGACCATCGTCCCGCGCGCGTCGGCCAGGTAGCCGGCCGCCTTGGCGGCGGCGGCGCTGGCGTTCATGACCGTCTCGGGGATGTCCCGCGGCCCCTGGAACGCGCCGGCGACGAAGACGCCCTCGCGCGAGCTCTGGGTCGGGTCGTAGGCCTGGGTCCGGGCGAAGCCGTATTCGTCGAGCTCGATGCCGACCACACCGGCCAGTTGCTTGGCGTCCGGCGCGCGCACGCCGATGGCCAGGACGACCAGGTCGAACTCCTCCTCGACCTGCTTGCCCTGGTGGGCGTAGCGCAGGCGGAGGTTCTTGGTCGCCGGGTCCTCCTTGACCGAGGAGATCATGCTGTGGACGTAGCGCACGCCGTAGTCGTTCTTGGCCGAGTCGACGTAGCGGTCGAAGTTCTTGCCGAAGGCCCGCAGGTCGATGTAGAAGATGGTCGCCTCGATGGACTTGTCGTGCTCGCGGGCGATGATGGCTTCCTTGGTCGAGTACATGCAGCAGATGGACGAGCAGTACTCGGCCCCGCAGGAGGCGTCGCGCGAGCCGACGCACTGGATGAAGGCGATCCGCCTCGGGTGATGGCCGTCCGACCGGCGCAGGACGCTCCCCTTGGTCGGCCCGGAGGCCGACAGGAGCCGCTCGAACTCGAGCGAGGTCATCACGTTCTCGTAGACGCCGTAGCCGTACTCGCCCTTCAAGCTGGCGTCGAAGAGCCGGTAACCGGGGGTCAGGACGACGGCGCCGACCGGCAGGTCGACTGTCTTCGGGGTGTCGTCGTGGTGGATGGCCTTCTTCTGACAGACCTTGACGCACTGGAGGCACTCGGAGCAGAGGCCGCAGTTGAGGCAGCGGCTGGCTTCCTCGATGGCCTCCTCGCGGCTGAAGCCGAGGAGCACCTCGCGGAAGTCCTTGATTGA
>JAJZPE010000204.1 GCA_021811325.1 Bacillota bacterium | reverse complement strand
GCCGGCCGAACTTCACCGCCGGCAGCTCGCCTTTGCGGACCAGCTCGTAGGTCCCGTTCTCGGAGACCTGAAGGACCTCGGCCACCTGGGGCACGGTGAGCATCGCCGGGTACTTGGCCAGGTCTTGGGTCAGGGTCAGGTCCTGCGGTTCGGTCTTGTTGGGCTCGATCATGACGACCACTCGCCTCCTTTCCTCAGAGTCAGGCTTGGGTCGGGCGGTCGTTCTTACCGACCTCTTTGGTCAAAAAAAACTCCGGCTCGACCCCCAGCGCTTCGGCAAGCACCTGGAGGTTGGCCAGTGAAGGGTTCGACCTTCCGTGCTCAAGGTCGCACAGAAAGCCGTGGGAAAGGCCAGTCTTCTTTGCCAATTGTCGGAGGGATGACCCCTGATGCGTTCGGAGTTCTCTCAGTCTCTGGCCAAGCATTTTCGAGCCCCCTTTCGTCCCTAGTGTACGCCGTTACCGACCGTTCGTAAACACAACCGGTTGGTGGCAACGACCGTTTTAGGCAAAATTTCCGCCATCTTTCGATGGCACGCGCGACAGGGCTCACTTTCTAATGGTCGGCAAGAACGAACGCGCGGCATCTGGGAGATGGTGTAGAATATGGCTGTACGGACAAAACGAACAGAACAGGTGGAACTTGATGGCTTTAGGCACCAAACTGAGGAGTCTTAGGACTGAGAGGGGCTTGTCCCTAAGGGAGCTTGGAAGGGCCACACATCTTTCGCATTCCTTCATCGCCGACATAGAGGCCGGTCGGTGCAGCGCTTCGATTGATACCATGAAGGCACTTGCAAAGGCTCTCGGAGTGGACCTGATTGACCTACTTGACGAGCCGCGCCCTGATTTCGACCCGGCCACCGTATCGAGTCCTCCCGTCAAGGTCGACCCCAACAACCCGAGGGTCAAGCGACTGGCCGAAGTGGGCATCTTCCTGCACACTCCCTTTGAGCTGGACGAGCAGGACATCAAGGAGATCGAGGACTTCATCGAGTACCGGCGGCAGAAGGCCGCCAAGCGGCGGGAAAGAGAGGAACAACGGAAAAAGGGAGACAGCCCGATGCCGGGCTAGTCTCCCCTTCCCTCAAGACGGGTCCAACGTCAAGCGCTGGGGGTATCCAGATGCCAAGTCTTGCCTACGCAAGAGAAGTGGCCGCTGAGACCCTTTCGCTGTTAGGCCCGAATCCGCCGAGCCCCGCCGTGCCCGTCCTCGCCCTGGCCCGGTTGCTCCGGGTCCAGGTTCAGCCCTGGCCGTTCACCAGAATCGTGGGCGGTCTGTTTGGGGGCGAGGACAGCCCGGTGATCGTCTTCAACCGGGTGCTCCCCAACCAGCGGGTCCGCCTGATTGTGGCTCACGAACTTGGTCATTACCTTCTACATAGCCGGTCGCGCTCGTACTTCAAGTGCACCGACAACGACAAGACAAGGGCAGAGCGCGAGGCTAACAGCTTCGCCTTTGCCCTTTTGCTGCCGCCCGACCAGGTCAAGGCGTTCTGGCGGCCGTACCGAACGGCGGGCGACGTGGCTGCCACATTCGGGGTCCCCGAGGAGATGGCGGCCTGGAGGCTCAAGGGGATGGGGCTAATCAGCAAGGGGTGACGGGTAGAGGTGCGACTATTCGGCAGGCCTAAGCTCCATGAATCGAATGCGGTTTTTCAATTCCTCAGTTCGGCCCGCACAGTGGTAAACGAGCGGTGGCCGGAGCACGCAGACCTTTTTAGCAAATACGGGCCTAGAGGCATCGATTTTGGGACCGTCTCGAATGCCGTCACGGAGTTCACGGCTATGCTCGTAGGCATAGAGGTCTCTGCCCTGCCGAACCTGTGCGAGCACCATCAGACGATAAGATTGCGGAGCCGCCTTGAGGCCGAGATCCGCCTTTCAGCACTCGGGGATGAATTCTGGACGGCCGTCACGGAATACCAGTCGGCGTGGTATGATGGTCAATCCAAGATGGAGTCGCTTGGAGAAATCGCGCTCTTTGAGGCCATGTCAGATGCCTATGTGCGAAGACTCGGGCTGGGTGGCGCAGCCGGGGACCCGCTGTTGCCGTATCTGCTCGCGGATGCAGTCAGAGGATACTGGGGATGGTGGAAAACTATACTCGAGCAGTTCCGATTGGTGCCGGATTGACTCTATCTGAAGGAGGCGTGGGATGAAAGGCCACATCCGCCGCCGCGGCAAGAACTCCTGGGGCGTCGTCCTCAGCTGGCGAGAGGGCGGCCGGTTCAAACAGAAGGCGTTCACCGCGCATGGCCCCAAACGCGAGGCCCAGGCGCTCCTGGCCCAGAAGCTCACCGAGTTCAACGCCGGGGTCCTGGCCCGGGCGCCGGCCAACCTCACTGTGGCCCAGTACCTCGACCGGTGGTTGAAAGAGTTCGTCCGGGTCCGTCCGACGACCTACGCCAGTTACGAGGGAATTGTCCGCTGTCACATCGTCCCGGAGATCGGCAACGTCCCCCTGGTCAAGCTGAGGCCGGCCCGCCTCCAGGCGTTCTACCGTAAGCTAGAGGACAAGCCTCGGGCGGACGGGAAGGCCGGCCGGCTCTCGGCAACGACCGTCCGTTACACCTACTCCGTATTGAACATCGCTCTCCGCCGGGCGGTCAGGCTCACCCTGATCCCGCGCAACCCGGTTGATGCCACCGACCCGCCGCTGGCTGAAAAGACGGAGCAGCGGACCTTCACCGAGGACGAGGCCAGGCGGTTCTTGCGCAGCGTAGAGGGTGACCGGTTCTCGGCCCTGTATTGGCTCGCCCTGGCCCTCGGCCTCCGACGTGGTGAGCTGCTCGGGCTCAGATGGCAGGACCTCGACCTCGCGAAGGGGCTCCTTCACGTCCGGCAGTCCCTGGTGGCTCTCCATGGACGCCCGGTCGTCCAGCAGCCAAAGACCGAGCGCGGCCGGCGGACGGTCGAGCTGACCCCGGAACTCGTGGCGGTCATCCAGCGGTACCGGGCCCAGCAGGCAAAAGCGAAGCTGTTCTTCGGCCAGGAATACAAGGACCACGGTCTGGTCTTCCCGACCGAGCGCGGGGAGCCCATGGCCCCACGGTCGCTGACTCGCCAGTTCGAGAGGCGCCTGGCCTCAGCCGGCCTGCCCCGAATCAGGTTCCACGACCTCCGGCACACGTTCGCTTCGCTCGCCTTCCCAGACGCCGACCTGAAGACAGTCAGCTCAATCCTGGGTCACGGCGACATCTCGACGACCGCGGACATCTACTCGCACGTCCTTCATGGCCACCAGCGGAGGACGGTCCGCAAGGTCCTCAAACAGGTCTCCCCGCGGTCCTGAGGTCTTTCGGGTACCGTTGATTGTCAAATGATTGGCAAGCGGCCCTCAGGGAGGGGACCAATGGAAAAAGCGAGCCTCGCAAACCCTCGCGAAGCTCGCTTTTCTTTGTCGGAGTGGCGAGATTCGAACTCGCGACCTCCTGAACCCCATTCACGAGCACCCACGTTTGCCGAGTAACGGCCAGACCCTGGAAGGTATCGTGGCCTGGCCTTTTCGGTTTTCGTTGCCTTCGCTGTGTCGCTCAGTAACGCCTAGATATGGAGAGATGATTGACAAAATGATTGACAAGGGGGCCTCTCTTCTTGCCAGCCAGCGGGTGGTATTTTACGTGCAATGACTCCTTGCCGACCGCGGCTGACAGCACCCCCCGCCAGACGCCCTACGATGCCCCAGGAGGGGCCTGTCCGCCCGGGAGGGGTGGATGGGCGCCCCCCGGGTGAGCGGCCCCGAATCGGCCCGGTTCCGCCAGCCAGCCGGGCAGAATTTAGTCCTAACCCACCCCTCCGGCGGCAACGCGAAGGGGACCGGTGTGAACCGGTCCCCCTGCGGGAGGTGGTCGGGCCC
>JAJZPE010000203.1 GCA_021811325.1 Bacillota bacterium | reverse complement strand
GGCGCGGGGTCCAAGGTCGTGGGCGTCGACACCTACAGCAACTACCCGGCCGAAGCGAAAACCCTGGCCAAGATCGGCAGCCTCGCCAAGCCGAACATCGAAGCCATCGTCGCCCTGAAGCCCGATCTGGTCCTGGCCACCAGCCTGCACACAAAACTGTTGGACCAATTCGAAAAGCTCAACCTGAAGGTCCTGGTCCTGTCTCCCCGGACGATTGAGGAAGTCTATGCCAACCTCGCCCTCGTGGGCCAGGTCACCGGCACGGAGCAGAAGGCTAAGGCCGTCGTGGACAACATGAAGACGAGGTTGGCCAAGGTTGCCGAGGTCTTGAAAACGGTCAGGCCCGAGGACCGGGTCGCGGTCTACTATGAGGTCTACTCGGATCCGTTGATGAGCGTGGGCCCGGGGACCTTCATCCACCAGGTCATCACCCTGGCCGGGGGGCGCAACCTCTTCGCCGACGCCAAGACGGACTACCCCGTGGTGGGCTCGGAGACGGTCGTCGCCCGTAACCCCAGCGTCATCGTCTACCCGGACTTCCATGGGGATCAGGCCCTGACGACGGATAAGGTCAAGGCCCGCCCGGGTTGGGACAGGCTTCAGGCGGTGGCCAAGGGCCGGGTCTTCGGCATCGACGCCGACATCATCTCCCGCCCCGGGCCGCGGCTGGCCGATGCCGTCGAGGCGATAGCCAAGATCCTTTATCCGGACAAGTTTGGGAAGTAGCCGCCGCCATGAACCGTGAGGGCACGGCCCTCCAGGGCCACCGCGAACGGCTCCACCGGGCGTTCTCCCTTGGATTGGCGCTGGCTTTGCCGGCCGTCATCATCCTGGCCGCCGCGGCCGGGCCGGTGAAGATTCCCCTGCCGGAGGTCATCCGGGCGGTCTGGGACCCCTTCGCCCGGGCCGGGCCGGGGGCGTCGGCCGACCCCGGCGACGGGGGGATGTACCGGGTCATCGTCACCCTGATCAGGCTGCCGAGGGCCGTCCTCGCCGCCCTGAGCGGGGCCGCCCTGGCCGTGGCGGGGGCCGCCTTTCAATCTGTCTTTCACAATCCCTTGGCCGATCCGTATGTGCTGGGGGCTTCGTCCGGGGCGGCCCTGGGCGCGGCGGTCGCCGTGGTCGCCAACCTCGGCCTCTCGGCCTTAGGCGTGGGCCTGGTGCCGATATATGCCTTCGCCGGCGCGCTGGCGGCGGTCTTCCTCTCCTACGGGCTGGCCCGGCGGGCCGGCGGCCCGTCACCGCTGGCCCTGCTCCTGGCCGGGGTGATCGTCGGCTCATGCGCTTCGGCCGCTCTGTCTCTCGTCATCTACTTCTCCGGCGAGCACCTCCGGCAGATCACCTTCTGGCTGATGGGCGGGTTCGAGGGGACGACCTGGCGCTCAATCCTGATCGCCCTGCCGTACCTGACGATTGGCGGGGCTCTGGTCTTCGTCCGCTTCCGCGAGCTAGACGCCTTGCTCCTGGGGGACGAAACGGCGCGCGGGCTCGGGGTTGACGCCGAGCGGATTCGAGTGCTCCTGGTGATTGGGGCTTCTCTGCTGACCGCGGCGGCCGTCGCCGTGAGCGGGCCCATCGGCTTCGTCGGCCTGGTCGTCCCCCACCTGGTCCGTTCGGTCATCGGCGCCGAGCACCGGCGTCTCTTGCCCGATGTGGCCATGGCTGGAGCCATCCTGATGGTGGCGGCCGACACCCTGGCGCGGACCATCATCGCCCCGACGGAGTTGCCCGTGGGCATCGTCACGGCCCTGACCGGCGGGCCATTCTTCCTCTGGGTCCTCGGCCGCCGCCGGCGTTTTCATCCCCTCGGAGGGAGGAAGGCGACGTGACCGGTCCGCTCTATGAGCTTCGGGGGGTGACGGTCGGCTACCGGCAGGCCCCGGTGTTCGAGGGGCTCTCCCTGGACCTCCCGCGGGGGTGCTTCACGGCGGTGATCGGCCCGAACGGCGGGGGCAAGTCGACCCTTTTGCGCACCCTGTCCCGTCTGCTCAGGCCCTCACAAGGGGAAGTCATGTTGGAGGGGGTCGACCTGCGGCGCCTCAGCCAGCGCGACGTCGCCCGGATCGTCGGCCTGGTGCCCCAGGTCAGCCGAGTCGACTTCGAGTTCACCGTTGAGGACATCGTCCTCATGGGGCGTTATCCTCACCTCAGCGGGCTTCAGGCACCCGGTCCGGCCGACCGGCGCGTGGCCGAGGGGGCCATGGCCGCCACGGGGGTGCTCGCGCTGCGGGAAAGGCTCGTGGGCGACCTCAGCGGGGGTGAGTACCAGCGGGTCCTTGTCGCCCGCTGCCTGACCCAGGAGCCCAGGGTCCTGCTCCTGGATGAGCCCACGGCCCACCTGGACCTGACCTACCAGGTGGAGATCCTCGACCTGGTCAGGAGGCTGAACGCCGATGGTCTGTCGGTCATCGCCGTGCTGCACGACCTTAACCTGGCGGCCCAGTTCTTCGATGATTTCATCCTGGTCGCCGGGGGCCGGGTGATGGCCATCGGGGACAGCGACCACGTGCTCACCGGAGATCTGCTGAGCCTGGCCTATGGCGCGACGGTCCGGGTCGAGCGGTATGAGCTGAGAAAGCGCGACTCAGCCTGGCCGGGCCTGGCCGGGCCTGGCGCCGGATGCCGGGACGACCGGTTCTTCCGGTTCCTCATCGAGCGTCACGGCGGGTCCTCGTAAACCAGCGCAAACTGAATTGGTGGCCCTTCGTGGACCCCGCGGCGCGGCCGGCGGGCGGGCCCTAAGACGAGTGGCCGAAAAACGGAAAGGAAGGTCGAACTGCCCATGTCAAGAAACGTGTCCTTGCCAACGAGAAAAGGTTACGGCAACGTCAAGCGCCTCGTGTTGCTCGGTCTCTTCACGGCCCTGAGCGCGGTCGGCGCCCTCATCAAGATCCCGAGCTTCCTCGGCACCCCGGCCTTTGACTCCCTCCCGGGATACTTCGCCGCGGCGGCTATGGGCGTACCTGAAGGATCCATGGTGGCCTTCTTCGGCCACCTGGCCACGGCCTACACGGCCGGCTTTCCGCTATCCCTGCCCATTCACCTGCTGGTGGCCACGTTCATGGCCGGAGCGGCCGCCATCTTCGGGTTGGTGGCCGTTCGGAAGCCTTTGCTGGGCGCGGCCCTGGCGGTCCTGGCCAACGGCGTGGCGGCCCCCGCGGCTTTCATCCTCATTCCGGGCTACGGCCCGGCTTTCTTCGCCGCCGTGACGCCGGCCCTGATTGTGGCCTCCGTCCTGAACGTGGGCGGGGCGCTCCTCCTGTACCTCGGCCACCGGCGCCGCCCGCTCTTCTGAAGCCCATGCGCGGCTTGTTCGGCGGCACGTCACCCCGGCGCTTGCGAGACTTACTGCTTCTGGAGGCCGGTGACGCCTGCCTGGTGATCGCCTGCGATTCCGCCGGGGGGGTCGGGCCGAGCCCGGCCGACGCGCTCTGGGCCCCCGGCAGACTCGTCGGGCTATTCACGGCCAGGGTGGCCTTGATGGAGACGGTGGCCGCCGGCGCCACCCCCCTGGCCTGTTCCCTCGTCGTCGCCGGCCCGCCGAGCCTGGGCGACGAGGTCCGCCGGGGAGTGCTCGAGGAGATGGGCCTGGTCGGGCTGGACGAGGGCGCCCTGGTGATGAGCACCGAGAAGAACTTCGCCACCTCGCAGACGGCGGTTGGCGTGACCGTGCTGGGGCAGGGGCCGAGGGGTGGACTTCTACCCGGCGGGGCCAAGCCCGGCGACGTGTTGCTGGTCATCGGTTGGCCCAAGGTCGGCGGCGAGGTGCGGGAAGGGGACCCGGAGACCGCCGACCTGACCACGGTCATGGAGCTGGTGAAGACGGGGGTGGTCCATGACTTGCTCCCGGTCGGCTCCAGGGGCATCCGGGCCGAAA
>JAJZPE010000002.1 GCA_021811325.1 Bacillota bacterium | reverse complement strand
AGCCTGTCGGCCTTCGGGGCGGGCGGCATGGCCCTGGCTGCCTCGGACGGGCCTCTGGTCCGCATCGGCATCAACGAGAAGACGGCCGCCGTGTTGGTGGCTGTCAGGGGCCGGGCCGCGGCGGGTCAGGCCGCCCTACCGGTGACCGAGCGGGGAGCGGTGGTCCGCCTGGCCGGTTACGCGGCCGCCGGCCCCATGTCGCCATCCCCCTGGCTGCCCAGGGCGATGGCCGCGGAGATGCGGGCCGCCGGCCTGCCGGCGGCCGTCTGGGCCGAACCGGGGGGTTACCGGGCCGCCCAGGGCCCGCTGGCGACGGTCGGCGAGGCCGCTGGAGCCGTGGAGACGGCCCACGCGGCGGGTCTCCCGGCGGCGGTCGCCGCCGTCGCCGACGGGCGTCCCGAAGCTCCCGGCATCGAATTGGCCACGGCCGAGGGCCGCTCGACCGGGGTCGTCGGCGGTCCGGTCGGTCTCACCCGGGCGGCCGACTCGGACCTGTGGGTCAACGGGCACCGCTACCGCGGCGAGTTCTTCGCCACCAGGGACCCCCAGGGGCTCATCAGCGCGGTCAACCGGCTGCCCCTCGAGCAGTATCTGCGGGGCGTGGTCCCCGAGGAGATGCCGGCCTCGTGGCCCCTCGAGGCCCTCAAGGCCCAGGCCGTCGCGGCCAGGACCTATGCCTTGGCCAACCTGGGCGGGTTCGAGAAATACGGTTACGACCTCAGCGCCACTGTCCGCAGCCAGGCCTATGGCGGCCAGGACAGCGAGACCCCGTCGACGGACGCGGCGGTGGCCGGGACCCGCGGGCTGGTCGCGACCTACGCGGGCAAGCTCATCTCGACTTACTATCACGCCCACGGCGGAGGACGGACCGACAGCGCGGCCGACGTCTGGGGGTTCGACCGACCTTACCTGAAGGGGACGGCCGAGACCTACGAGAAGCCCTATCCGTGGTATGTCGTCTACACCCGCCGCGCCCTCGAGCGGACGGCGAACGGCTTCCTCCCGTCGGCCACCGGCAAGCCAGGCGCCGACGTGGGGACCCTCCTGCGGGTCGTCCCCGGACGGTTCACCCCGGGCGGGCGTGCCCTCGACGTGACCCTCACCGGCACGGGCGGAAGCTACACGGTCAGCAGTGAGCGGCTGCGGGGCGCGGTCGGGGCCACGCGGATGAAGAGCATCATGTACGCCGTCAGGTCGTGGCCGGAGGTGACCTTCGTCGGGGGGCGCGGCGGCGCGCCGACGGGTCGTTTCGTGGCCCGCATCGGCGGTGTGCCTTCGCTGGCCAGCGTCGTCCGCCCCGGTCTTGGGCCGCCGTTGCCGGCGGTCGGCCGCGTCCCCGGCCTCTTTGTCCTGGAAGGCCAGGGCTACGGGCACGGCATCGGGATGAGCCAATGGGGCGCCTACGGGATGGCCACCCGCGGCTTCACCTTCGACCGCCTCCTCAAACACTTCTACCAGGGTATCACCATCACGCCGCTAACCTCCGGGCGATGAAAGGGGCTTGCGCCTTGTTGACCACGCTTCCAAACGGGCTCACGGTCATCGTTGACGAGATTTCGCACGTGCGGTCGGTGGCTGTCGGCCTGTGGGTCCGTGCCGGTTCGCGCTACGAGGAGGCGTCGAGGGGCGGTCTGTCGCACTTCCTTGAGCACATGTTCTTCAAGGGTTCGGCGAACCGCACGGCCAAGCAGATTGCCGAGGCCATCGACGCCGTCGGCGGGCAGTTGAACGCCTTCACCGGGAAAGAGAACTCCTGCTTCTACTGCCGGGTCTTGGACGAGCACTTCGTCCTGGCCCTGGACATCCTGACCGACATGCTGAGGAACCCGCTCTTCTCGCCGGAGGATATCGAGCGCGAGCGCAACGTGGTCCTGGAGGAGATCAACTCCTACGAGGACACGCCGGACGACCTCATCCACGACCTGCTCCTGGAGGCCTTCTGGGAAGACCACCCGCTGGGGCGGAGCATTCTTGGCCCGGCCGAAGTGGTCAGGGGTTTCGACCGGCCGCAGGTCCTGCAGCTCTATCACGATCGCTACACGCCGGACAACCTGGTGGTGGCCGTCGCCGGGCGGGTCGACCACCGGGCCGTCCTGGACGAGGTGGCCGCCAGGTTGGGGAGAATGGAGGGGCGGAGCGGGCCGGCGGCAGAGACACCGCCGCAGGCGGCGGCGGGGCGGCTCTTCCGCGAGAGGGACAGCGAGCAGGTCCACCTGTGCTTGGCCGGGCCGGGCCTGCCGGCTTCCGAGGACCGGGCCTTCTACGCGGCCCAGGTCCTGAGCACGATGGTCGGGGGTGGGACGAGCTCGCGCCTCTTCCAGAGGATCCGCGAGGAACGCGGTCTGGCCTACTCGATCTACACCTACACCAGCTCCTACCGGGACGGCGGGCTGATGGCCACGTACGCCGGGGCCGGCCCGGCCCAGAGCCGGCAGGTGCTCGACCTGATCCTGCAGGAAATGGAGCGCTTCCGCCGCGAGGGACCCGGCGACGAGGAGCTCGAGCGGGCCAGGGCCCAGCTCAAGGCGGGGGTCCTGCTGGGCCTGGAGAGCACGACCAACCGGATGATGCGGCTGGGACGGCTGCAACTGACCCTGGGGCGGCAGGTCGGCCCGGACGAGGTCATCGCCAGGGTCGAGGCCGTCACCCGGGACGACGTGATGGGCGTGGCCACCGGCGCTCTCGACCGGGAGAAGCTGGCCGTGGCCGCCCTTGGGCCGTCCGAGGCCCTGGCCGACCTGGACCGGGCCGTCGGGCCGGGTCGTATGGCTCCGGGGGCGATGGGGGGAGACGATTGATGGGCGTCGAGGTGGCGGTGAGGATTGCCCGTCTCCCGGGCCAGGACGACCTGCCCGTGCCCGGTTACATGAGCGCTGGCGCGGCCGGACTGGACCTCCCGGCGGCCGTGACCGAGCCGCTGGTCCTGGCACCGGGGGCGAGGTCGCTGGTCCCGACAGGCTTCGCCGTGAGCCTGCCGCCGGGTCACGAGGGGCAGGTCAGGGCCCGCAGCGGACTGGCCATCAGGCACGGGCTGACCGTCCTGAACTCGCCGGGGACCATCGACGCGGATTACCGCGGCGAGATCAAGGTCATCCTGGCTAACCTCGGCGGAGAGCCGGTGACCATCAACCGCGGCGACCGCATCGCTCAGCTGGTCGTCGCCCCCGTGATCCGGGCCAGGCTGGTCGAGGTGGACAGCCTCGACGACACCCCGCGCGGGGCGGGTGGCTTCGGCCACACCGGCTCCGGGCGCCCCGACGACCGCTCATCAGCGGGCAAGACTGTATAGGACGCGCTTTCCAGGCGAAGACTAGGCTCGTCGAAAGAGAGCCGGCCTGAAGGGCTGGCGAAGCTTAGAGCTTAGGAGGTTCAGCACATGGGCCAGAACAAGAAGACGGTCGTCGGGGTCTTCAAGTCCCGCAGCCAGGCCGACAAGGCCATTGACGAACTGCAGCAGAAAGGGTTCAAGAAAGATGAGATCAACGTGGTTACCCGCAAGGAAGGCGGCAGCCAGGGGCCGTCGGCGAACTTCGGTTCCACCGGTGGTGGCGGCATGTCCAACCGGAGCGGCGGTGGCATGTCCAACCGGAGCGGCGGTGATGTCGGGTCGATGGGCTACGGTGGGGAGAACGTCAGCGAGGGCGTGACCACCGGCGGCACCATTGGCGGCCTGGCCGGGTTGCTGGCCGGCGCCGGGGCCCTGGCCATCCCGGGCATCGGGCCGTTGCTCGCGGCTGGTCCTATCGCCGGGGCGCTGACGGGCGTCGTCACCGGCGGGGTGGCCGGAGGGCTGATCGATTACGGCATTCCTGAGGAGCGCGGACAACACTACGAGGAGCAGGTCAAGCAGGGCCACATCCTGGCCCTGGTCAAGACCAGCGAGGACAAGGTGAACCAGGCGGCCCTGATCTTCAGGCAAAACGGGGCCACCGACGTCGAGACCCACTGAAGGACGGCAATCCCACCTCGGAGAAGAATGCGGTTCCCAGGAACCGCATTTTTCTATTGACCAGGGGGATTGGACAGGCTATGCTTGACCTATAAAAAAGCACCCAACGCTGCCGGGAACTCCCGGGGGAGGTCATTCGTCTCAATGAACCGTAAGCTCCGCGTGGCCCTCACCGGGGCCAGCGGAAAGATGGGTCAGGAATCCGCTCGGGCCATCTCCGACCAGCCGGACCTGCAGCTGGTCGGGGCCGTCAGCCGGAGCCGCGCCGGGGACGACCTCGGGGCGGTCATCGGGCGCGGCCCGGTCGGGTTGACCCTCGCCCCCACCCTGTCCGCCCTGTTCGAAACGACGGGGGCGGACGTTGTCGTTGATTTCACCCGGTCGGAGGCCGCCCGGGAGAACATCGCCGTAGCCCTGAGCCACGGGGCGCGCCCGGTGGTCGGGACCACCGGGCTGTCCCCGGTCGAGCTGGACGGCCTCGACCGCCGCTGCCGCAACCTCGGGCTGGGGTGCGTTGTCTGTCCGAACTTCTCCGTCGGGGCCATGCTGCTTGGCCGTTTCGCCCGCGAGGCCGCGGCCTACCTGCCCGACGTGGAGATCATCGAACTGCATCACCAAGCCAAGGTGGACGCCCCGTCGGGGACGGCCCTCCGGCTGAAGGCAACCGTCGACGAGGCCCTGGGGGCCTCTCTCCGGAGGCCGACGCCCATCCACAGCGTCCGCCTGCCCGGGCTGGTCGCCCACCACCGGGTGGTCTTCGGCGGCCCGGGCGAGGTCCTCACCCTGAGCCATGACAGCCTGTCCCGGCAGAGCTTCATGCCCGGCCTGATCACGGCGGTCAGGGCGGTGATGACCTTCATCGGGCTCGTCACCGACCTTGCCGTCCTCTTGGAGATGGGAAAACGGCCCTGAACCCCTGGGCCACAGGCACCACCCAGGCCCTCCTCATATACTAGTAGGGCAAGGACGGACGCCCGAGAGGACTTCCGTTGGGGGGCGCTGGAAGTGGCGGTTGATTGGTCCCGGTTGCGCCTGGCGGTGCTCGGTGGGGACGACCGGGAGGTCGTCGTGGCCCAGACGTTTCTACGCTTGGGGGCTCCGGTGAGCGTCATCGGCCTGCCCTTAGGGGAGGCCCTGGCGGGGGCGGTCCCCGTCCCGAACCTGGCTGAGGCCGTATCGGAGAAAGACGTCCTCGTCGCACCGGCTCAGGGGATCGACGATGATAATACCCTGCGGGCCCGGTTCGCCGTCAATCCGTTGACCATGACCGAAGACGTCCTCAGCCGGATCAAGGCGGGCGCGCTCTTCTTCATCGGCAAAGGCAACCTGGCCCTGTTGCAGGCGGCTGCGCGCTACGGCTTCAAGCTGATCGAGGTCCGCGACCGGGACGACTTCGCCGTCTACAACTCGATCCCGACGGCCGAAGGGGCCATCCAGATCGCCATGGCCGAGTTGCCCATCACCCTGCACGGGTCGCGGGCCCTCTGCATCGGCTTCGGCCGGGTGGGGAAGACGATGGCGCGCAAACTCCGGGCCCTGGACGTGGACACGGCCGTGGCCGCCCGGAAGTCGGCCGACCTGGCCCGGGTCTACGAGATGGGGTGCCGGCCGGTGCCCTTCACCGCGCTGGCCGAGGAGGTCGGGCGGGCCGAGGTCATCTTCAACACCGTCCCAGCCATGGTCCTCGGTGCGGGCATGCTCTCCCGGGTGCGGAAAGGCTCCCTCATCGTCGACTTGGCCTCGCCGCCAGGCGGGACCGACTTCGCCGCCGCCCGTGAACTTGGGCTGAAAGCCATCCTCGCCCCCGGGCTGCCCGGTAAAGTGGCCCCCAAGACAGCCGGGGAGATCGTGGCCACCGTCCTTGTGGAGCTTATCGCGGATGAACTCGGGCAAGGGGTTCAATCGCGGTAGCCTGAGGGGAGGTTGGTCATGGGTCTCGAAGGCAAGCGGATCGGCTTCGGGTTGACAGGTTCCCACTGCACCCTGGAGCGGGTGATGAAGGCCCTGGAAACCTTGGTGGCTTCGGGCGCCGAGGTCGTCCCGGTCGTGTCCCTCTCCGTCGCGGGGAGCGACACACGTTTCGGTCAAGCTCAGAAATGGCTCTCGCGGATCCAGGAGATCACCGGGCGGAAGCCCTTGGCCAGCGTCGTTGAGGCCGAACCGATCGGCCCGAAACGGCTTCTGGACGCCATGGTCGTCGCCCCTTGCACCGGGAACACCCTGGCCAAGGTGGCGCAGGGGATTACCGACAGCCCGGTGACGATGGCCGCCAAGGGCACCCTGAGGAACGGTCGGCCGGTCGTCCTCAGTCCGTCGACCAACGACGGCCTTGGGTTGAACGCCAAGAACATCGGCCTTCTGCTGGCCACGAAGAACATCTACTTCGTCCCTTTCGGACAGGACAACGCGGTCGAGAAACCCACCTCGGTCGACGCCCACCTCGACCTCCTGGTCGACACGGTGGAGGCGGCCTTGGTGGGGAGGCAGCTGCAGCCGGTGCTCCGCGAATGGCGGCGCTCCGGATGACCAGCGGCATGGTTCCAACCTGAGCTGGAGGTCGGGAGAGTTGCGGAGCTATAACGTGGCCGTCGTCGGGGCGGCCGGACTGGTCGGTCAGAAGATCCTCGAAATCCTGGCGGAGCGCGATTTCCCGGTCGGAGGCCTGACCCTGATGGCCACCGCCCGGTCGGCCGGCCAGACCCAGGAATTCAGGGGTCGCCCATACACGATCGCGGAGGCTCGACCGGACCTCTTCGAGGGCGTGGACCTGGCCTTCTTTGCCGCCAGCAGCACGGCCAGCGAGGAACTGGCGCCGGAGGCCGCCCGTCGCGGGGCCGTGGTCATCGACAAGTCGGCCGTCTTCCGGATGAAGGAAGGCGTGCCTCTGGTGGTCCCGGAGGTCAACCCCGAGGCCCTCGACGGGCACCGCGGGATCATCGCCAGCCCCAACTGCTCGACCATCCAGATGGTCCTGGTCCTGGCCCCCATCCAGAGGGCGAGGCCGATCAAGCGGGTCGTCGTTTCGACCTACCAGTCGGTCTCGGGGACGGGCCGCGAGGCGGTCGAAGAGCTGAAAGCGCAGACCCGCGACGTCCTCGCCGACCGGCCGGCCGCGCCCAACGTCTACCCGCACCAGATCGCCTTCAACATCCTGCCGCACATCGACAAGTTCGCCCCGGACGGTTACACCCTGGAAGAGGTCAAGATGATCCAGGAGACGCGGAAGATCTTGTCCCTCCCGGACCTGCCGATCACGGCGACGACGGCCCGGGTCCCGACGTACGTCGGCCACGCCGAGTCGGTGAACATCGAACTGGCCGGCCCCCTGGAACCCGACGAGGTCCGGGCCATCCTGCGGTTGGCCCCGGGGGTCGCCGTGGTCGATGACCCGGCCCATAACCAGTACCCGCTGCCGGTGGAGGCCGCCGGCCGCGATGACACCCTGGTCGGGCGGGTCCGCACGGACCCGTCCGTCCCCTACGGCCTCAACCTGTGGATCGTCTCCGACAACCTGAGGAAGGGCGCGGCCACCAACGCGGTCCAGATCGCCGAGGCCCTCATCGCCCGCAACCGTCTGTAGCCTCAAGAGGAGAAAGCATGCGGATCATCGTTCAGAAGTTCGGGGGCACTTCGGTGTCCGCGCCGGGACAGCGGGAAGCCGCTGTCAACCACGTTTTTGAAGCCATCAGCCAGGGGTTCCGCCCGGCCGTGGTAGTCTCGGCCATGGGGCGGGCAGGGGAACCCTACGCCACCGACACGCTGCTCACCCTGGCCGAGGCCGTCGGCCCGCGGACCAACTCGCGGGAACTGGACCTGATCGCGGCCTGCGGGGAGATCATCTCCGCCGTGGTCATGGTCAACACCTTGCGCGCCCGGGGCATCGAGGCCTGCGCCTTCACCGGCGCCCAGGCCGGCATCTTCACCGACCACAACCACACCGCGGCCGGCATCATCCGCCTCAACCCGGCCCGCATCGTTCAGGCCCTCGAGGCCGGAAAGGTCGCCGTGGTGGCCGGGTTCCAGGGGGTGACCGAGGACGGCGAGACAACCACCCTCGGGCGCGGCGGCAGCGACACGACGGCGGCGGCCATGGGAGTAGCCCTCCGGGCGGAGGTGATCGAGATCTACACCGATGTCGAAGGGGTGAAGACCGCCGACCCGCGGATCGTCCCCGAGGCCAAGACCATCGACCAGATAACCTACCACGAGATCAGCCAGATGGCTCACGAGGGAGCCAAGGTCGTCCACCCCACCGCGGTGGAAATCGCCATGAGCAAGAACATCCCTCTCCGGGTCCGCTCGACCTTCAGCTCGTCGCTGGGCACCCTGATCACCGCGGCCCCGCGGGAGGAAGGTGCCTGGCTCGAACTCCGTGCGTCGAAGGTGATCACCGGGGTCACCCACATGCCCGGGATGGCCCAGATCCGCGTGGACACGCCGGACGGGGACCACGCCGAGGAACTGCGCATCTTCACCGCTCTCGCCGACGCGGGGGTCAGCGTCGACCTCATCAACGTCTCGCCGGAACGGAAGTCGTTCATCGTCAAGGAGGATGCCGCCGACCGGGCCCGCGCCGTCCTGTCCGACCTGGGTTTCCAGGTGGTCCTGAAGCGCGGCTGTGCCAAGGTGTCGGTGGTCGGCACGGGCATGCGCGGGGTCCCCGGGGTCATGGCCAACGTCGTCAAGGGGCTGGTCAAGGCCGGCGTGCGGATCCTTCAGACGTCCGACTCCCACCTGACTATTTCCTGCCTCATCGAGCAGGCTGACATGGAGAAGGCCGTCCGGGCCCTGCACGAGCAGTTCGGCCTGGGCGACTGAGAACGGCGGCCCCCGCCGCCGGTGGGGTTTTCCCGATCACCCTCCCAAGGAGGAGAAGACATGCTTGACCTCGGTAAGGTATTGACGGCGATGGTCACCCCGTTCGATTCGCGGCTGGAGGTCGATTACGGCAGGGCCCGGGACCTCGCCAGGAAGCTCGTCGACGAGGGTTCGGACGGGCTGGTCGTGGCCGGGACCACGGGCGAGTCCCCGACTCTGAGCAAGGACGAAAAGGTCAGGCTGTTCGAGACGGTCGTCGACGCCATCGGGGACCGCGCTGTCGTGGTCGCCGGGACCGGCACGAACTCGACCTCCGACTCCATCGCCATGACCAAGGCCGCCGCCAAAGCCGGGGCCAAGGCGGTCATGCTGGTCGGCCCGTACTACAACAAACCGCCGCAAGAGGGGCTCTACCAACACTTCACGGCGGTGGCCCGGGAGACGGAACTGCCCATCCTGCTCTACAACGTACCCGGGCGGACGAGCGTCAACATCCTCCCGGAGACCGTTGCCAGGCTGGCCAAAATCCCGAACATCATCGCCGTCAAAGAGGCCAGCGGCAGTCTGGACCAGGTGTCGGAGATCGTCCGGACGACCCCCCCGGCGTTCCAGGTGCTGAGCGGAGACGACAGCCTGACCCTGCCGGTCCTGGCCGTCGGCGGCCGCGGCATCGTCAGTGTGGCCTCGCACGTGGTCGGCCCGCAGATCAAGCGGATGATCGAGGCCTTCTTGGCCGGGCGGGTCACCGAGTCCAGGGACCTGCACTTGAACCTGTTGCCGTTCTTCAAGGCCTGTTTCGTGACGACCAACCCGATCCCGGTCAAGGCGGCCCTCCGCCTGTCGGGTTTCGACGCGGGCGGTTGCCGGTTGCCCTTGGTCGACGCGGCCCCCAGGGAAGTCGAGGCGCTCCGCAAGGCCATGGTCGACCTGGGATTGCCCGTCGCCGGCTGAGGCTGGCGGCTCGGCGGCGCCGGCCGCGCGTGGCCGGTGTGGTGACGACATGGGCCGAGTCAGTCGGCCGGACCGCGGGGTCGCCGCGGCCCGGCCTTTTCGCGCCCGCAGGTCGGCAGCCCTTGAGTCGGCCCGCGGAATCCGGTATAATATATTGAGTATCGGACTAGCCCCGGCCAACCCCGGAGCGCAAGGTTACGTCTTGTGGAGGCACCGTCTGCCCCCGGAGGGCAGTTTTTTTGATTCTTCCTTTCAAGGAGGTGACATCTCTCTGCGTGACAAGACACCGCGACCAGCGAAGCTCAACCTGATCCCCCTCGGCGGGCTCGGCGAGATCGGCAAGAACCTCCTGGTCGTCGAGTGCGAGGACGAGATCGTCGTCATCGATGCCGGCCTGACCTTCCCCGAGGAGGAGATGCTGGGCATCGACATTGTCATCCCCGACCTCACGTATCTCGTGGAGAACGCCAGTCGGGTCAAGGGGATCGTCCTCACCCACGGCCACGAGGACCACGTCGGAGCCCTGCCATATCTGCTGTCACGGCTCCAGGTGCCGGTCTACGGGACGAAACTGACCATGGGCCTGGTCGGCGGGAAACTCGAGGAGCACGGTCTCAAGCTGCATCCGGCTTCGCGCTTCGTGAAACCGGGCGATACCGTCTGGGTGGGCTCCATCCGGGTCGATTTCTTCCTGGTCAATCACAGCATCCCCGACGCGGTCGGGCTGGCCCTGCACACACCGGCCGGGGTGGTCGTCCACACCGGGGACTTCAAGTTCGACCAGACCCCCGTGGACGGGCGCCCGGCCGACCTGCACAAGCTGGCCGAACTGGGTGACCAAGGGGTCCTGGTCCTGATGTCCGACAGCACCAACGCCGAACGCCCGGGCTACACACCCTCGGAACGGGGCGTCGGCAAGGTCCTGGACGACATCTTCCGGGTGGCCAGGCAACGCGTTCTCGTGGCTTCCTTCGCCTCTAACATCCATCGCATCCAGCAGGTCATCTACTCCGCCGCCAGGGAAGGCCGGAAGGTCGCGGTCACCGGGCGGAGCATCGAGAACGTCATCGACGTCGCCAGTGAACTCGGCTACCTGGATATCGCTCCGGGTCTCCTGGTGACGGTGGAGGAGGCCAACCGGCTTCCGCCCGAGGGGGTGGTCATTCTGACCACCGGGAGCCAGGGCGAGCCGCTCTCGGCCCTGACCCGCATCGCCACCGACGACCACCGCAAGGTGGAGATCAAACCCGGGGACACGGTGGTCATCGCCGCGACCCCCATCCCGGGGAACGAAAAGATGGTCGGCCGGACGGTCGACCACCTCATGCGACGAGGCGCGGATGTCGTCTACGGGGCGGGCTCGGGGGTCCACGTCTCCGGCCACGCCAGCCGGGAAGAGCTGAAACTGATGCTCAACCTGGTCCGGCCGAAGTTCTTCATCCCCGTCCACGGCGAGTACCGGCACCTGGTCCGCCATGCCGAACTGGCCCGCGAGGTCGGCATCCCGGCCGACCACGTCTTTGTCGCCGAGAACGGGACGGTCTTCGAGTTCTCCGGCGAGCGGGGGCGGGTGGCTGGGAAGGTCACCGCCGGCCAGGTCCTCGTCGACGGGCTCGGCGTGGGCGACGTCGGCCACATCGTCCTGCGCGACCGCAAGCAACTGGCCCAAGATGGCATCCTCATCGTCGTCCTGACCATCGACCGGCAGAACAACCTGCTGGTCGCCGGCCCCGACATCGTCACCCGCGGGTTCGTGTACGTCCGCGAGTCGGAAGCGCTTCTCGAGGAGGCCAAGGCGAAAGTCCGGCAGGTCCTGACCAACCCGGACGGCGGGCCGCTCCCCGAGTGGTCGGTGATCAAGGGCACCGTCCGCGAGGCCCTGGGGAAGCTCCTCTACGAGCGGACCCGGAGGCGCCCGATGATCCTTCCCATCGTCATGGATGTCTGAACGCAAGCGACCGCTGGCCGTGTGGCCGGCGGTCTTCGTTATCTGGCGATGTCGGCGGTCTCCGACGGGCGCCGACGGCCCAGGAAAGGGGCTGCTCATAATTCCCTCACCCTTCCCCATACTAGAGGTTGAAGCAGAAGAAAGGATGATCCGGTTGGAGCAGCCAGGACCGACCATTGAACCGCATGTCCCGGGCAAGCCTCCGGGCCGGCCACCGGCAGGACGCCGGTCGCGCGGCGACGGGGAAAAGCCCGGCCGGCACAAGCCACGCACCTCGGCTACGGTTGAGAGCATCGAAGCGCTGGGGACGACCGAAGCCCCGGTCAACAAATCGAACATCCACGTTCTGACGATCATCGGCCAGATCGAGGGCCATCTGACGCTGCCGCCACAGAATAAGACGACCCGCTACGAGCATATCATTCCGCAACTAGTGGCGGCCGAGTTGAACCCGGAGATCGAGGGCATCCTGACCATCCTCAATACGGTCGGGGGCGACGTCGAGGCCGGGCTGGCCCTGGCCGAGATGATGGCCTCGCTCTCGAAACCCACGGTGTCACTGGTCCTGGGCGGCGGCCACAGCATCGGCGTGCCCATCGCCGTGGCCGCGGACCATTCGTTCATCGCCCACACGGCAACGATGACGATCCACCCGATCCGCCTGTCCGGGCTGGTCATCGGGGTTCCCCAGACTTACGAGTACCTCGACAAGATGCAGGACCGGGTGGTAAAATTCGTTGTGGCCAATTCCCGGATCAGCGAGGCGAAATACCGGGAGCTCATGTTCCGGACCGGTGAACTGGCCCGGGACATCGGCACCGTGCTGGTCGGGAAGGACGCCGTCAAGGTGGGACTGATGGACGACGCGGGCGGCGTCGCCGAAGCCGTGGCCAAGATCCAGGAGCTGATCAGGCACCGCCGCGCCACGCGGCCGCGGCCGAAGGGCGGGACGCCGGCCCGTGGACGGACCGTTCCGGGGCCCCGGGGGCCCGGGACGGGTAGGCCTGAAGCCCCCGCCAAACCGGGAGGCGGTTCAAGATGATCCTTTACACGCCGTTGTCGCCAGAGGAGGTCCTGGACGGTTTCGGCCTCCAGACCCCGCGGACGGTCGAGGTAAGAAGGGGCGACGCCCTGCTCCTCGTGGAGGACACGGGGGCCGGGTACGGGCGGATGGTCCGGCTGATCAGTGGGAACCCGTATGATTACCTGAAGCCCGAGTGGATGCCGGGGTCGGCGGTCCGGCTGCCCTGAGGGCGCGGGGGGTATGTTCGTGGCTGATTGGGGTGTCGCCGTCCTCGGGGTGGTCCAGGGCCTGACCGAGTTCCTTCCGGTCTCCAGCTCAGCCCACCTGGTCATCCTGGATAACCTGCTCGGGGTCAGGCAACCGACCATGAGCCTGGCTATCTTCCTGCACCTGGGGACGCTCCTGGCGGTCCTTGTGGTCTATTTCCGCGAACTGGTCCGGATGGTCGCCGGGATGTTCACCGGCCGCCCAGGGGGGCGGCTCGGCTGGTTCGTCGTCCTCGGGACGGTCCCGGCCGCCGTCCTGGGCATCGCCCTCAAGCCGGTGTTCGAAAAGGCTTTCTCGTCGGTCCTCGTGTCCGGGGTCATGCTCCTGGTCACCGGGAGCATCCTCTACTGGTCGGGTCGGTTGCCGCGGGGGCGCCGCGGGGAAGAGGCGATGACCGCCGGCGACGCCCTCTGGGTCGGCGTCTTCCAGGCGGTGGCCATCCTTCCGGGCATCTCCCGCTCCGGCTCAACCATCGCCGCCGGCCTCTGGCGCGGGCTCAAACCGAAGGTGGCGGCGGACTTCTCCTTCCTGCTGTCGGTGCCGGCCGTCCTCGGGGCCGGACTACTGAACTTGCGAGAGGCCCTGCGGGCCGGCGAGGTCCTCGATTACCGCAACCTCGTGCTGGGGACGGGGCTGTCCTTCGTCTTCGGTTACATCGCCATCAAATGGCTGATCGCCGTCGTCCGGCGCGGTCGCCTTGACCTCTTCGCCTACTACTGCTGGGCCGTCGGCCTGGCCGTGGTCGCGTGGCACGGGCTCGCCCGCTGAACTCGGCGTAGCGTGGGTTCCAGCGGCCGGCCTTGGCCCGCCCCCGGCGAAAGGGAATCAGGCTCTCGGCGCAGAATTGTCTGCACCGAGGTGAGCCTTCCCGATGCCCGAGCCGACGCCGTCCGCGGCAGGATCCCGCTCCACCCACCCTCTCCGGTACGAGGTTCTCGGGGTGGCCCTGATCGCCCTGGGGCTTCTTTCTCTGTTCGCTCTCGCCAGCCCCTCGTCGGGGGCGGTCAACGGGCTCATCGCCAAGGCCCTGGACACCGTCTTTGGCGACGGGGCCTATTTGTTCCCGCTCCTCGTCTGCGTCTACGGGGTGAGCCTGTTCGCCGTGAAGGCCAACACCCTCTTCAGCCGTCAGGGGATCGGGGCGATCTTCCTGGCCCTGGCCGTCCTCGCCGGGCTGCACCTGAGGTACCCGGCCGGGAGCGAGATCATCTACGGCGTCCGGGGCTTCGGCGGCGGAGTCATCGGCGGTTCCCTGAGCCTGCTCCTGGTCAAGGGCTTCGGGTCCGTCGGGCGGGTTCTCCTCCTGGTCACCCTGGGGCTCCTCGGGCTCATCCTCATCGCCGGCTCTTCGCTGGCCCGGGGGCTGGCTCGAGGCAAGCTGTGGGCGGTGGACTTCGGCCGTGGTTTGGTCGAAGAGGTCCGCGAGTTCCTCTTCCTGGCGGGCGAGGAAGAGGAGCGGCTGGAGGTCGGGCGACGCCGGTCCCCACGAGCCCAGCGGGGGCCCGCCGGCCTAGCGGCGGCCGTCCCCGCCGAGGTCGATCCCACCGAGGAGACGCCGGCCCAACCCGAAAAGGACGACCCAGACGAGGCGGCCGCCGGGTTCAAACCGGCCCCGTTCGTCGCCCCGCCACCGCGACCGCGCCCGGAGGGCGTCTCGCTGAAGATGTCCCCCGCGCCCGAGGAGTTGCTCGAAGGGCCTTTCGAGCAGATGGAGATCCCGCTGCCCCTGAACTATCAGCTCCCAGCGTTGTCCATCCTCGACCGCGGCTCCCACCGGATCCGCCTGAACCAGCGCGAGCAGACCGACAAGGCCAGGGTCATCGAGGAGACCCTGGAGAGCTTCGGGGTCAAGGCCAAGGTCGTCGCCACCAGCCGGGGCCCGGCCATCACCCGCTTCGAACTCCAGCCGGCGCCGGGGGTCAAGGTCAGGCAGATCGCCAGCCTCGAGGATGACTTGGCCCTCGCCCTGGCCGCTCACTACGTGCGGATCCAGGCCCCCATCCCGGGCAAGGCGGCCGTCGGCATCGAGGTCCCCAACCGCGAGGTGGCCAAGGTCTTCCTGCGCGAGGCCCTGGAGACGGACGAGTTCCGCAACTCCCCCTCGAAGCTGACCATCGCCCTGGGCAAGGACATCGCCGGGCGCCCCATCATCGGGAACCTGGAACGCATGGTCCACCTGCTCATCGCCGGGACGACCGGTTCGGGCAAGAGCGTCTGCATCAACACCATCATCGCCAGCCTGCTCTTCAAGGCCCGCCCGGATGAGGTCAAGTTCCTGATGATCGACCCGAAAGTGGTCGAGCTGTCGATCTTCTCGGGCATCCCGCACCTCCTGGCCCCGGTCGTGACCGACCCCAAGAAGGCCGCCTCTGCGCTGCGCTGGGTGGTCCGGGAGATGGAGCGGCGGTACGAGCTGTTCGCCGCCGCCGGGAGCAGTGTCCGAGACATCAACCGCTACAACAGGCTGGCGGAGGACCACGGGGACCCGGGCCAACCGCCCTTGCCGTACATCGTGGTGATCATCGATGAGCTGTCCGACCTGATGGTCGTGGCCCCGGCGGAGGTCGAGGAGTCCATCTTCCGCCTCGCCCAGATGGCCCGGGCCGCCGGCATTCACCTGATCGTCGCCACCCAGCGGCCGTCGGTTGACGTCATCACCGGCGTGATCAAGGCGAACATCCCGTCGCGGATCGCCTTCGCCGTTTCCTCGCAGGTCGACTCGAGGACCATCCTCGACGAGGCCGGCGCGGAGAAGCTGCTGGGCCGCGGCGACATGCTTTATCTACCGGTCGGACAGGGACGGGCGGTTCGGGCCCAGGGGGCGCTGATCGAGGACAAGGAGGTCGAGACCCTCGTCTCCTTCGTCAAGAGCCAGGCCGAACCGCACTTCGAGGAAGGGGTCCTGGCCATCCCGACGGAGACCGAGGCCGAACCGGTCTTCGAAGACGACCCCCTCTTCAAGGACGCCGTCCGGCTCATCGTCGACAGCGGGGTCGCCTCCATCTCCATGGTCCAGCGACGGTTCCGCGTCGGGTACAGCCGCGCGGCCAGGCTCATCGACGTGATGGAGCAACGTGGCATCGTCGGGCGGTTCGAGGGTTCCAAGCCGCGGGAGGTCCTGATCACTCCGGACCAGATGCGACGGCTGTTCAACACTGAAAAGTGAAGGTGACCTGTGGCCGAGGCCACGGAAAAGAGGTGGGTCGACGTGACCCGCCTCTTCTGTGTCCTCCGGGCGCGGCTTCGCCCGCCGCCTGAACCCCGGTCCGTGGCCGCTCTTCTGGCTGCGTCCGGTTACGGCTGTTTGGTCTGGATGACGTTGGCCCGTTGGAGCCAGGAGTGGAAGAAGTACTCACCGACCCCGATGATGACCGCGGTGACGGCTGCCGCCGTGAAGCTGATGGTCATCGCCCTCACGACGAACTGGGCCGCCCAGATGGTCAGGAAGGCCAGGATGGCGTCGACGACCACAGCCGTCCAGTGGCCGAAGTTGGGTAGGACCCCGAGGTCGGCGATGACGTAGGCGATGACCGTGAGGGCCACCGCCAGAAAGATGGCTTGAGTAGCGGTGACCACGGCCAGGAGGGGCAGGGCGATCAGAAGGACGAGACCGACCATCAGGAACTTGATGACCATCGCCGTCAGGTGGCGCATCGGATCAACTCCTTCAGCGGTGATCTGGGGACGTCCTGGGGAAGCCGGTCATCGGGCCCGGGTCAGGAGCGGCCGCCATGTCCTCCCGATTCGAAGGTCGAGCAGTCGGTGTCCTCGCACGTATGGGCGGAACTCCCGGTGATATCGACGGTGTCCGCCTCACAGCGATCGCCCGCAGCCCAGTAAGCACAGTCCTTGACGGTGCACGTCACCGAGGGCGTGATCTGGCGGCCCTCCCGGAAGGGCTCGCGGACCATGCCGCCCCAGTTGGCGTTGTCCATCGCCCCGACCATGTTGGCGGCGCTGCTCCTGAGCTCGAACGTCTTGCACTTGGTCTCCTCGGCGCTCTTGGACTGGCTGTCGAGGACATCGATGTTGGCCGCGCCGCAGGCATCATCGGGCAGCCAGTGGACGCAGGTGTCGACGGAGCACTTGACAACGGGGTTGGTCATCTTGGCAAATCCCGCCTTTCTTATGGGGTTTCCGGGCTAGCTTCCCCGCTCCGTGGGGGCCGTATGCGTGCGTGGCGGGCCGGCGCGACTGCAGGAAGGCGGCCCGACTGCGGCGTATTCTACCGGTTGACGGGAGGAGCAGACGACGTTGAACCCCTCGCTGTCTTCGCGGCTTACCACCAGCGGCTCATTCGACGCAGCCATCATCGGGGCGGGCATCGTCGGCGCCATGACGGCCCGCGCCCTGACCGGGGCCTACACGGTCGACGGCGTCAAGCAAAGGACTCGGGCCGGGATGGGGCGCTGCCAAGGCGCCTTCTGCGGCCCGCGGGTGGTCGAGATCCTGGCCCGGGAACTGGGGGTGCCCGCGACCCGGGTGACCAAGAACGGGTCCGGCAGCGAGCTCTTCGCCGGACGAACGAAGGAGGCTTCGGGATGAGCGAGAAGGGGATCCGCGAAAGCGAGGGCCGGTTGACGGGCAAGGGTGGGGTGGACCTGTACTATCGCAGTCTCGTGCCGTCCGGAGGGGCGGGGGCCGGCGGCCCGCGGGCGGTGCTGGCCGTCGCCCATGGGGCAGGCGAGCACTCCGGCCGTTACGTCGCCTTCGCCCGGCGCTACGCCGACCGGGGCTTCGCCGTGTACGCCCTGGACTTCCGCGGGCTCGGGCAGTCCGGCGGCCGGCGGGGTCACGTCGGGTCCTTCTCCGAGTTCCTCGACGACTACGACGCCCTCCTCGGGGTGGCCCGCCGGGAGAACCCGGGGCTGCCGGTGGTCGCCTATGGGCATAGCATGGGCGGGCTCATCGTGCTCCTGCACGGGGTCGAGGGCCGCCCCGGCGTCGGGGCGGTCATCGCCTCCGGGCCGGCCGTGGCCCTCGGCGTCAAGGTGCCCCCGGCGAAGCTGGCCCTGGCCAGGGTGGCCGGGCGGCTGATGCCGACGTTCTCGCAAGAGAACGAGATCGACCCGTCGGTCCTGGCCAGAAACCCCGAGGTCGGGCGGGCCTATGCCGCCGACCCGCTGGTCTGCCGGGTGGTCAGCGCCGGTTGGTTTCTGGCCTTCAACGCGGCGATGCAGAAGGTCTCCACCGGGGCCGCAAGTTTCGTCCGGCCCTGCCTGATCCTCCAGGGCACCGCCGACAAGCTGGTCGACCCGGCGGCCTCGCGGGCCTTCTTCGAGCAGGCCGGTTCGGCCGACAAGACTTACCACTCTTACGATGGGTTCTACCACGAGTTGCACAACGAAGACGAACGGGAAACGGTCCTCGCCGACGTCGATCGCTGGCTCGAGGAGAGGCTCGCGCGCCTGCCGCGCTGACGTCGCCGGCGTGAGGCCGGAAACGAGTCGGGGAAGGGGAGACGACCTTGGCCGGGACCCACCTCCTGGCGCTGGACCAGGGGACGACCAGCAGCCGGGCGATCATCTTCGACCCGGACGGCGCCGTCCGGGTCATTGCCCAGCGTGAGTTCACCCAGCACTACCCGGAACCCGGTTGGGTCGAGCACGACGCCGCCGAGATCTGGGGGACGCAGCTCGAAGTGGCTCGCCGCGCCCTCGCCGAGGCCGGCTTGACGGCCCGCGACGTGGCCGCGGTGGGCCTGGCCAACCAGCGTGAGACGACCGTCGTCTGGGACCGCCTGAGCGGGCGACCGCTGGCCCCGGCCATTGTCTGGCAGTGCCGCCGGACGGCGGCGATGTGCGAGGCGCTACGCCGCGAGGGCTTCGAGGACGTCGTGCGGCAGCGTACCGGGCTGGTCGTCGACGCCTACTTCTCCGGGACCAAGCTGGCCTGGCTCCTCGAGAACGTCCCGGGCCTGCGGGAGCGGGCCGAGCGCGGCGAGGCCCTCTTCGGGACCATCGACACCTGGCTCATCTGGAACCTGACCGGCGGCCCGCGCGGTGGGCTGCACCTCACCGACTACTCCAACGCCTCGCGGACGATGCTCTTCGACATCCACCGGTTGGAGTGGGACCAGGACATCCTGGCGAGGCTCGGCATCCCGCGGCAGATGCTGCCCGAGGCGCGGCCATCGGCCGGCGACTTCGGCCTGACGGCCGAGGAGTTCCTCGGGGGCCGCGTCCGCCTGGCCGGCGTGGCCGGCGACCAGCAGGCCGCCTTATTCGGCCAGGGTTGCTTCGCCCCGGGTCTGGCCAAGAACACTTACGGCACGGGCTGCTTCCTCCTCCTGAACACCGGCGAGCAGGCCGTGCCGTCGAAGTCGGGGCTGATCACGACCATCGCCTGGGGTCTGTCCGACCGCGTCACCTACGCCCTCGAGGGGAGCGTCTTCATCGCCGGCGCGGCCATCCAGTGGCTGCGCGATGGCCTCGGGGTGATCGCCTCGTCCGGCGAGACCGAGGCTCTGGCGCGGTCCGTCCGGGACACGGGCGGGGTCTACTTCGTCCCGGCCTTCGTCGGGCTGGGCGCCCCATACTGGGACATGCACGCCAGGGGGGCGGTCTTCGGGTTGACCCGTGGGACGACCCGGGCCCACCTGACCCGGGCGGCCCTGGAGGCCGTCGCCTATCAGACCCGCGACCTCCTCGAGGCGATGACCGCCGACTCCGGGGTGGCCCCGTCATCCCTCAGGGTCGACGGCGGCGCGGCCCGCAACGACTTTCTCCTGCAGTTCCAGGCCGACCTCCTGGGGGTCGTCGTGGAGCGGCCGGCGGTCACCGAGACGACCGCCTTCGGCGCCGCCTGCCTTGCCGGGCTCGGGGTCGGGCTCTACCGCGACCTGGACCACCTGGCCGGGCTCCGGCGGGTCGAAAGGCGGTTCGCTCCGGCGGCCTCGCCGGCCGAGGTTGACCGCCTCCACCGCGGGTGGCGGGCGGCAGTGCAGGCCACGCGGAGTTTCAAACCGGAGACGCCGGCGTGAGGTCATCCGGCTCGACGCGGCCGCGCGCGCTGGCCGCAAGTCGGCGCCTTCTGCGGGGGCGCCGCCGCATCAGGGGACTCCGCTTCTTCGTCCTTTTCGTCGTCCCGGAGTATCGGATGAAGGGCGTCACCGGCGGCATCTTCCTGCGCACCTTCGAGGCGGCGGTCAGGCGCGGCATGCCCCATGGCGAGACAAGACCTACCGGATTTACCGCAAGTCATTCGGCGCGGCCTGAAGCGCTGCGCGACAAAGGAGCGGATGGTGTCGATGCCGGACAAGACCATCGTCGGAGCGGTCGAGGCGGCCAGTGACGAACTCGTCGCGGTGGCCCGGGAGGTCTGGGCCCTGGCCGAGGTCGGATTGAAGGAGACGCGGTCGGCCGAGGCCCTCATCGAGCTGTGCCGGAAGCACGGCTTTACGGTCGAGGCCGGGGTGGCCGGGATGCCGACGGCCTTCGTCGCCGCCTACGGGTCCGGGCACCCGGTCATCGGGTTGCTCGGCGAGTATGACGCCCTGCCGGGCTTGTCCCAGAAGGCCGCGCCGGTCAAGGAGCCGCTGGATCCGGGACGGCCCGGGCACGGCTGCGGACACAATCTCCTCGGGGCCGGGGCCCTGGGGGCGGCCATCGCCCTCAAGGAGGCCATGGCCCACCACAAGCTGCCCGGGACGGTCCGGTTCTACGGCTGCCCGGCCGAAGAGACTCTGGTCGGCAAGGTCTTCATGGTCCGCGACGGCCTGTTCAAGGAGGTCGACGCGGCTATCACCTGGCACCCCGGCTCGACCAACTCCCTGTGGGCCGGCAGTGCCCTGGCGATGAACTCAGCCAAGTTCACCTTCCATGGGCGGTCGTCGCACGCGGCCGGCGACCCGCAGTCTGGCCGCAGTGCCCTGGACGCGGTCGAGCTGATGAACATCGGCGCCAACTACCTCCGTGAGCACGTCGTGCAGGAAGCCCGCCTGCACTACGTGATCACCAAGGGCGGGGGAGAGCCGAACATCGTCCCGCCCTTGGCCGAGGTCTGGTACTATGTCCGCGCCCCCAAGCGGAAACAGGTCGACGAGATCTTCGAACGGCTGAAGAAGGTCGCCGACGGTGCGGCGACGATGACCGAGACCGCCTACGACATCGAGTTCCTGACCGGATGCTACAACACCCTCCACAACGACGTCGTCGGTGACATCCTCTTCGAACGGCTGAGCCAGGTCGGCGGGCCGCCCTTCGACCCCGAGGACGAGGCCTTCGCCCGGGCCGTGGTCGCCGGCTACCCGGCGGGCCAGATGGAGAGCACCTACGAGTGGTATCGCGACCGAGGCCAGGACATGGACGGCAAGGTCCTGCACGATGGGGTCATGCCGCCGCTCGACAAGGGCAAGGTCTCGGCCGGCTCGACCGACGTCGGCGACGTCAGCTACGTGACCCCGACCGCCCAGCTGACCACGGCCTGCGCCCCCCTGGGCGCGCCGGGCCACTCGTGGCAGGTCACGGCGGCCTCCGGGATGTCCATCGGCTTCAAGGGGATGCTCGTCGCGGCCAAGGTGATGGGCCTGGCCGCCCTCGACCTCCTGACCAAGCCCGACCTCCTGGCCAAGGCCCGCGAAGAGTTCGCCGAGAAGACCAAGAGCAGCCCATACGTCACGCCGCTCCCGCCCGGGTCGAAGCCGCCCCTCCATCAGCTGGAGCACTGAAGCAGCGCGGACGACCGAGCGTTCCGACCCCGAGTCGGGGACTTCGGAGAGAATCCGGAGGGAAGTCGCAGTGAACAACGGGAGCCTGTTCGTGACGGCCTTCATCGTCGGCCTGTCGGGGGCGCTCATGCCCGGACCGTTCCTGACGGTGGTCATCGGCCAGGTCGCCGGGCGCGGTTTCTGGGCTGGGCCACGGGCCGTCGCCGGCCACGGCCTCCTCGAGGCGGTCGTGGTCACCGCCCTGGCCTTCGGTTTCGGGCGGCACCTGGCCCAGCCGGCCGTCACCGGGGTCATCGGTATGGCCGGTGGGCTGGTCCTCATCTGGTTGGCTTGGCGGACCGGGCGGAGCGCCGACGAGGTCGCCGAGGGGCTGGCCAAGCTCGACGGGGAGACGGCGGCCGCCGTCCGAGGCCTGCCCGAACCGCTTTGGGCTGGCCTGGCCGCCAGCGCCGGGAATCCGTACTGGGTGCTCTGGTGGGCCACGGTCGGGGCCGGTTACGTCGCCCTGGCACTGGCCGGAGGTCCGTTGGCCGTGGCCGCCTTCTATGCCGGGCACATCCTCTCCGACCTGTCGTGGTACGGCGCGGTGTCCGGGGCCGTGGCCGGGGGGCGGCGGCTGTTCGGGCCGGCCGTCTTCCGGACGGTGCTCATCCTCTGCGGTCTCTTCCTGGCCGGTCTGGGGGCTTACTTCGTCTACGCCGGGGCCCGCCTCCTCGCCGGGTGAGGCGGGGCTGAAGGGGCCAGGTGAGCAGGACTTTGGCCGGGTGACGGCTAATCATCCAGCAAGAGGACCTCAGGTTGTCCAGTCCGGGAGGCTGGTCCTAGGGATGAGGAGACGTCGGCTTCGCCTGACCCTGGTCTTGACCCTCGTGCTCGCCGTCGTGCTGGCTGGGAGCGGCTCGCGGCCGGCTCTGGCCGGCGATTGGCTTGGGTACGGCCGCGGCCCGGCCCGCCTGGGGAGCGTCGACGAGCCCCTCGGTTCTGTCCTCATGCAGCGGTGGGCGACCGACCCAGGGCCGCCGGCCCAGGGCATCCCGGCCGTCCTGGGTGACCTGGTCTTCGCGGGCGCCGATGACCGGGTCTTCCGCGCCCTGGACGCCGAGGACGGTCAGGTCCGCTGGACCTTCACCACGCGCGGCCTTCTGCGGTCGGCCCCGGCGGTCTCGGCGGAGGCGGTCTACGTCGTTGACTTCGACGGGAACGTCTACGCCCTGCGAACATCGGACGGGCTCCTCCTGTGGCAGGCGGCCCTCGGTGACCGGGTGGGTGCCTCGCCCGTCCTGGCCGACGGCGCGCTCTACGCGGCCACCGCCGAGGGGCTCGTTGAGGCCCTCGACGCGGCCAGCGGCGCCGTGAAGTGGCGGTCCGGCACCGGGGTGCCGGTCTGGTCCAGTCCGGCCTACGGGAGCGGGTACCTGTACGTCGAAGACTACAGCGGCGGGGTCCACGCCCTCGACGCCCGCGACGGCCGCCAGGTCTGGACCTATCAGACCAGCGGCGAGTTGCGGATGTCGCCGGCGCTGTATGGCCAGAAGCTCATCGTCGCCTCGAGCGGCTTCGAGAATGGCGGGGTCTACGCCCTGGACGCCCTCACTGGGACGGTCGTGTGGACCCGCTCCATCAGCGGCAACAACCTGTGGAGCGCGCCGACGGTGGCCGTCACGGGCGACGGCCGGACCCTGGTCCTGGCGGGCAACCTCGGCTGGCTCTATGCCATCGACGCCGACAACGGCGTGGTGGTCTGGAAGAACCGCATGACGCCGATCAAGTTCGGCGGGCGGACCAAGTACCCGACGATGACGACCCCCGTGGCCGGCCGCGACCACGTCTACGTCGGGGCCTACTACGCCGTGGACGCCCCGAGCCGCATCTATACCTTCAACCTGGCCGATGGGCGGCTCTTCTGGACGTCCTTGGTGGCCGCCAAGATCGCCACCCCGCTGGCCTACGCCGGTGGCAGCGTCTACTTCGGGGCCTACGACGGGCGAATCTACGCCTACGCCCCCATCCGCGTGTTCATCGGGGGCAAGCCGGTCGACTTCGGCGAACTCTCCCCGGTGGTCCGGTCGAACCGCTCGCTGGTGCCCTTCCGGGCCCTTTTCGACGCCGTCGGGGCGACGGTCGGCTGGGACCAGGGCGCCGGCCGGGTCAGCGCCAAGCTCGGCGACCGTCTGATCCAGCTCAGCGTGGGACAGACCACGGCCCTCATCGATGGGCGACCGGTGCCCCTGGAGGTGGCCCCGGCGGTCATCAACGAGCGAGTCCTCGTTCCTCTGCGGTTCGTCGCCGAGGCCCTCGGGAAGCTCGCGTGGGACCAGAAGAACCTGCGCGTCGACGTCACCCTGCCGGACCCGACGCCCTGAGCCTTCCAGCCTCGATGATGCGCCTCACCCCGGACATAATAGCCCGGGGTGACTTGCTTTGAGGCGCAATACCGCTTTCCGTCTGAGCCTCCTGATCCTCGCCGCGTTCATCGCCATGCCCGTCGCCGCGGGCCGTGGCGAGGCCCGCGGCGCCGCGGGTCCGCCGGCCGACTGGCGCCGGCGGTGGGCCACGGAGCCCGTCATCTCGATCTTCCTCGACGACCGGGGCTATGCCATCTACCTGCCGATGGAAGAGTACCTGACCGGTGTGGTCGCCGCGGAGATGGACCCGGACTGGCCGGTCGAGGCGCTCACGGCGCAGGCCATCGTTTCCCGCACGCTGACCCTGAAGTACATGGAACTTGGCTCGGGGCCGCGGAAGATCCACGGAACCGACGCCTGCACCAGTCCGGCGCACCTGCAAGCCTATGGGCCCGCCCGGTCCAATGCGGCCGTGCGGGCGGCCGTGGCCAGCTCCCGCGGTCAGGTCCTGACCTATGGCCGGGACCTCATCTTCGCCATGTACTCGAACTCGGCCGGGGGCCTGACCGCCACCGGCCGGGAGGCCTTTTCCGGCCTCGAGCCGCCGGCACCGTATTTGGCCAGCGTTCCGTCGCTGGGAGAGGCCGTCACCCCGCCCTCGGAGGAGGTCTGGCGCGCGGCCGTGCCCCGTTGGGAGCTGGAAGGGGCCGCCGGCGCCCCCCTCGGCTCGTCGCAGAACCTGACCGTGAGCCGTTACGGCGTCTCCGGCCGGGTCCTCCAATTCAAGCTGGGCAAGAAGACCATCAAGGCGGCCGACCTCCGGGCGGCGCTGGGATCCGACCGCTTCCGCTCGACCCTGATCACCTCGATCCAACAGACGGCCGGGTCGGTCATCTTCACCGGTCGGGGCTGGGGCCATGGGTCCGGGCTTTGCCAGCATGGGGCACAGGCCCTGGCCGCAGAGGGCTGGCGCACCCAGGCCATCCTGGCCCACTATTTCCAGGGCGCGGCCGTCGAACGCCTGTGGAAATGACGCCCCGCCGGCAGGAGTAAGGGAGAAGGCGCACGAATAGGAAGAGAGCAGCGGTCGTGGCCGTGGCCGGCCTTCGGTCAGGCGAAACCAGCCTGCCTGGGATGACGTAAGTAAATCAGGACCGCCCGACGCCACGCCCGCCGAGCCCGGGCCGGTCACGGACTCCTGAAAGGAGGCCTCTGTCTTTGCGTAATTCCTGGTTCCTGCGGGTCTTCTTTATTTTGCTGGCCCTGCTCTTGGTGGCCTTCTACGTCTTCTCCGAGTTCTACACCGACTACCTCTGGTTCGGCTCGCTGGGCTACGCCAGCGTCTTCACGTCGGTCCTGTGGACCAAGATCTGGCTCGGACTCCTGGTCGGCGGGCTGTTCGCCCTCTTCGTCTGGGCCAACTTCTGGTGGGCCAAGGGGCGCCTCTGGCAGTTCCAGGGCGAACTGCTCGAAGCCACCCTCGGCCGGGCGGTCACCCCGCGCTGGATCAAAGTCATCCTGACCGGAGCCGCCCTCGCCGTGGGCGTCCTCGCCGGACTCAACTTCAGCGGGTTCTGGGAGGTCTTCCTCCAGTATCGGAACCGTGTGCCTTTCGGCGTGACCGACCCCATCTTCAACCGCGACGTCTCCTTCTTCGCCTTCCAGATCCCGTTCCTCGAGGCCGTCTACGGCACGGTGATGGGGGCCATCGTCATCGCCCTCGTCGGCGTGGCGGTCATCTACGTCTTCAACCGCCAGGTGGTCTACACCGGGACCATGCCGGAGGTCATGCCGCAGGCCCGGATCCACTTATCGCTGCTCTTGGCGGCGGCCTTCCTGGTCAAAGCCGTCGGCTACCTGTTGCGGATGTACAGCCTGGTCTACTCGGCCCGCGGCGTGGTCTTCGGGGCGAGCTACGCCGACGTCCACGCGGAGTTGCCCGGGCTCAGGGTGATGGCCGTCCTGGCCATCGCCCTGGCCGTCCTGACCCTGGTGGCGGTCATCCTGCGCCGGGTCAACCTGGTGGTCGTCGGGTTCGGCGGCCTCCTGGCGGCCTCCTTCGTCGTCGGCACCGTCTACCCGTTCTTCGTCCAGCAGTTCGAGGTCACCCCGAACGAGTTCACCAAGGAGAAGCCTTACATCGGGCACACCATCGCCTTCACCCGCCTGGGCTTCGGCCTCGACCGGGTCGAGGAGAAGGAGTTCGCCGTCCAGGACGGCCTGAACCCCAAGAGCCTGGCGGCCAACCAGGGGACCGTCGAGAACATCCGCATCTGGGACCGGCCGCAGCTCCTCAGCACCTACGGACAGCTCCAGGCGATCCGCCCGTACTACAAGTTCACCGACGTCGACGTCGACCGGTATACCGTCAACGGGCGCTATCGCCAGATCACCCTGTCCGCCCGCGAACTCGACAAGGGTAGCCTGCGGGACATGAACTCGGACACCTGGGTCAACCGTCACCTCAACTACACCCACGGCTACGGCGTCGTCCTGAGCCCGACCACCGAGGTGACCCCGGAAGGTCTGCCCTTCCTGATGATCAAGGACATCCCGCCGAAGTCGTCGGTGAACGTCACCGTTACTCGGCCGGAGATCTATTTCGGTGAGCTGACCACCGACTACGTCATCGTCGACACGAAGCAGAACGAGTTCGATTACCCCATGGGGGATGACAACGCCTACACCAAGTATCAGGGGACGGGCGGGGTCAAACTCTCGTCGCCCATCATCAAGTTGGCTTTCGCCCTGCGCCTGGAGTCGTACCAGATGCTCCTGTCCGACGTCGTGCAGCGGGGCAGTCGCGTCCTCCTCTACCAGAACATCAAGACGACCGTCGACACCCCCCTGACCCGGCAGGCGAAGATCGCCCCCTTCCTGATCTATGACGACAACCCGTACATCGTCGTCGGCGACGACGGCCGGCTGTTCTGGATCATCGACGCCTATACGACCACCAACCGCTTCCCCTACTCCGAGCCGATGGCGGGCGGAATGAACTACATCCGCAACTCGGTCAAGGTCGTCGTCGACGCCTACAACGGGGACACGACCTACTACGTGGTCGACCCGGCGGACCCGATCATCCAGACCTACCAGAAGATGTTCCCGACCCTCTTCACCGATATCAACCAGATGCGCTCCGACCTCCGGCGCCACATCCGCTACCCCCTCGGACTGTTCAAGGTCCAGGCCGAGCGCTACGCGGTCTACCACATGCTCGACCCGATGGTCTGGTACAATAAAGAGGACAAGTGGCAGGGCGTCGGGCTGAGCGGCGGCGACGGGCAGGGCGGCCAGAAGCAGGTCAGCGACCCTGAGTACATCATCATGAAGCTGCCCGGCCAGGCGAGCGAGGAGTTCGTCCTGATCATGCCCTACACCCCGACGACCAAGCAGAACATGATCGCCTGGATCGCGGCCCGGTCCGACGGGCCTCACTACGGGCAACTCCTGGTGTTCAAGTTCCCGAAACAGAAGTTGCTCTACGGGCCCGAGCAGATCAAGGCCCGGATCAACCAGGACCCGGAGATCGTCCGCCAGTTGACCCTGTGGACCAGCGCCAACCAGGGCGACCTGATGGTCATCCCGATCGAGAACTCCATCGTCTACGTCCGCCCGCTCTACCTCGAGTCGGCGACGAACAAGCTCCCCGAGCTGAAGCGGGTCATCGTTTCCTACGGCGAGCGGGTGGTCATGGAGTCGACGCTCGGCGAGGCCTTCGCCCGCATCTTCGGGTCGCCGGCGGCGGCGGGCGGGCCGCCGGGGCCGGCGACCGGGACCACCGGCGGGACCCAGACCGGCCAGACCTCGGGCGCCGTGCAGAGCCTGATCAATCAGGCGAACGACCTGTACCGGCAGGCCCAGGAGGCCATTAGCCGCGGGGACTGGGCCACCTACGGTAAGGCCGTCCAGGACCTCGGCGACGTGCTGCGCCGGCTTCAGGACGCCTCCCGGTGAGCGTTCGCGGGGCGCGACGGCGCGTCCCGCAGCCATCCGCGCGATCAAAGTCGGACCCCGGGGGCGGACGGCCCCCGGGGTCTTTTCATCGGGACCCCCCATCATCCCTCACATTCCGGGCCGCCGGGCGCGGAAAAAAGAAGGAAAACCGGGCTGTTGGGCATAACAGAGAGCGTGTGGCGGTCGCGAGGCCCGCGGGAAACCCTTGAGACAAGGCGGCGCCGCCTCGGAGCATACTAGGCAGAGCAGGAGGTCTTGTGGGTTGACGGTGACGACCATCAGCGACCTGTCGCGCCATGCCGGGCAGGAGGTCGAGATCCACGGTTGGGTCTACAACCGCCGGTCGAGCGGCAAGATACAGTTCCTCATCCTCCGCGACGGCACGGGCTTCGTGCAGGCCGTGGTCTCCGAGGGCGAGGTGGGCCCGGAGGCCTTCTCCACCTGCGACCGGCTGACCCAGGAGTCCTCCCTCGTCGTCCGGGGCCTGGTGCGCGAGGAACGGCGCGCCCCGAGCGGTTTCGAGCTCACGGTCAAGGGGCTCGACGTCGTCCAGGTGGCCCAGGACTACCCGATCACCCACAAGGAGCATGGCGTCGAGTTCCTGATGGACAAGCGTCACCTGTGGATCAGGACCCCGCGCCAGAACGCCATCCTCCGTGTCCGCGCCGAGGTCATCCGGGCCATGGAGGACTTCCTGAACGAGCGCGGGTTCATCCGTGTCGACGCCCCCATCCTGACCCCCAACGCCTGCGAGGGCACGACGACCCTGTTCGAGACGACTTACTTCGAGACCAAGGCCTACCTGAGCCAGAGCGGCCAGCTGTACAACGAGGCCACGGCCGCCGCCTTCGGCCGGGTCTATTGCTACGGCCCGACCTTCCGGGCCGAGAAATCGAAGACGCGTCGCCACCTGATCGAGTTCTGGATGCTCGAACCGGAGGCCGCCTTCTTCACCTACGAGGACAACGTCCGCCTGCAGGAGGACATGGTCAGCGACGTGGTCGCCAGGGTCCTCGAGCGGAACCGCCACGAGCTCGAGGTCATCGGCCGCGACCCCGCCCCGCTGGCCAAGGTCCAGGCGCCTTTCCCGCGGATAACCTACGACGAGGCCCTCGATCGGCTCCGGGCCGCCGGCCGTGACATCCCCTGGGGCGAGGACTTTGGCGCGCCCGATGAGACCATCGTCTCGCAGCAGTTCGACCGGCCGGTTTTCGTCACCCACTTCCCGGCCAAGATGAAGGCCTTCTACATGCAGCCCGACCCGCAGCGACCGGAGGTCGTCCTGGCGGCCGACCTGTTGGCTTCGGAGGGCTACGGCGAGATCATCGGGGGTTCGCAGCGCATCGACGACCCGGCCCTCCTCGAACGGCGGCTGCGCGAGGAGAACCTGCCCGCCGAGGCCTACCAGTGGTACCTCGATTTGCGGCGGTATGGGAGCGTGCCGCACTCCGGCTTCGGCATCGGCATCGAGCGCACGGTGGCCTGGATCTGCGGCCTCGAACACGTCAGAGAGACTATCCCCTTTGCCCGCCTGCTGAACCGGCTGACGCCGTGAAAGGCGGGGCGTTGCGCGGAGGACTTCAGGGCACGGATGTCGAACGGTTCCAGGGACTGGGAGGGAAGGATGGCCGTGGAAGAGGCCGAGGATAAGGGACAACGGGGTATGGGAGAGGGCCCGTCCAGCCTGAGGGCCATCGGCGAACTGCTCCGCGGGACCCGCGAGGCCAAGGGCGTGGCTATGGCCCAGGCCCAGATGGACACGAAGATCAGGACGAAGTACCTTGAGGCCCTGGAGAGAGGCGATGACGCCGGCACTCCGGGTGTGGCCTATTTCAAGGGCTTCCTCCGCTTCTACGCCAACTACCTCGGGCTGGACGGCCCGGCTCTGGTGGCGAGGTACAAGGAGCTGAAGGCGGTCACGCCGGCGCCGACTGCCAACGCACCGGCCGGGGAGCCGGGCAAGGCGCCTCCGGAGCGGCCGCGGCCTCTGTTGCGCGAGGCCGGCGAGGCGGTCAGTCGTAAAGAAGCCGGGCAGGTCAACCGACGGGCCGGCCGCCGCTTCCCGTTCCTCGTCGTCGCGGCCTTCCTGATCGTCGCCGTCGGCCTCCTTGGCCTGGCCTACGCCCGCGGCCACAAAGCGCCGGTCGGGCCCGGCTCCGGAGAGGCCGGCCAGACCGCCGGCGGCCAGGGCGGTACCGGCGGTCCATCGTCGACTACGCCGGGCGGGACGACCGGCGGTTCGACGCAGACCGGCCCGGGGACGGGGACCGGTACGTCGGGGAGGTCCGGGACATCCGGCTCGTCCGGCCCGACGACAACGCCTGACTTCGCCAAGATGGTCGTCCAGACCACCGTGGTCGACAAGGAGACCACACGCTACGTCCTGAACGCCAAGGACCTGACGGTCGACCTCGATATCGTCGAACGTTGCTGGGTCCGGGCCGTGGCCGACGGCACCGTCGTCTATGAAGAAGTCCTCGAGGCCGGGAAGCAGATGAAGTGGACGGCCAAGGGCAAGTTCGTGATCCGCTTCGGCAACCCCGGCGGGGTGCGGCTGAAGGTCAACTCGGCGCCGGTCGACACCGGCCCCGTCGAGCAGCCGCCAAAGACCCTGGAGTTCCACGTCAAGGGCTGAACCGCCGGCCTGAGCCGGAGAGGGAAAGGAAAGCGGCCAGGAATGGGTCCGCCGGCGCTACCGGCGGGCCCTTCTTATCTTTGCGGGTGGTGGGCCAAGGGCCGCGCGGACAAGGACCGAGGCCACGCCGGTGGACCCGCGGCGCGGGCGCGCCCCGTCGACTAAAGCTCGCGGCGGGGCCATAGAATCTTGCCAAGGACTCGGACGGGGGAGGGCATGGTATGGCCCGTCCACGGGGGCCGCGGACCCGGCGCCGGCGGATGGCCTGGTTGGTCGCGGCCGCTCTCCTGACCTTTCTGCTGGGCGGGTCGAGCGCCCTCGCCTGGGGTGCCTCGGGCGGGTCGGTCGACCGCAAGCTTTACATCAGCGCCGATTCGGCGGTGCTCATTGACTGGAACACCGGACGCATGCTGTACGCCAAGGAAGCCGGGCGCCCGCGACCGATGGCCAGCACGACCAAGATCATGACCGGCCTCTTGATCCTGGAACGGGGGAACCTCTCCGACGTGGTCAGCGTGTCCCGGCGGGCGGCCGCCACGCCAGGCTCGTCCATGCCCCTCCGGGCCGGTGAGCGGCTGAGCCTCGAGCGCATCCTCTACGGCATCCTCATGCGGTCGGGGAACGACGCCTCCGTGGCCGCCGCCGAGCATATCGCCGGGAGCGAGGCGGCCTTCGTGGCCGCCATGAACGCCCGGGCGCGGGCCCTGGGCGCCTACAACACGCAGTTCCGCAACCCGCACGGGTTGACCGCCCTCGGGCACTACTCGACCGCTTACGACCTGGCCCTGATCGCCCGGGCGGCCCTCAGCAACCCGGTCTTCGCCGACATCGTGGCCACCCGGGAGAAGCTCTTCGTCACGCCGGAGGAGGAGAGACAGGTCACCCTGCGGAACACGAACCGCCTCCTGTGGAGCTTCGAGGGGGCCGACGGGGTCAAGACCGGGACCACTTCGGCGGCCGGGAAGTGCCTGGTGGCCTCGGCCACACGGGGTGACGAGAAGCTCATCGCCGTCGTCCTGCATAGCTCCGACCGGTGGGGCGACGCCGCCAGGCTGCTGAGCTATGGCTTCGACCACCACCGCCTGGTGCGACTGGCCGCGGCGGGGGAGGTCGTGCGGACCGTTCGGGTCCTGGGCGGGCTGAGCCCGCGCACGGTGGTGGTCGCGGCCGGGAACTACGCCGCGGCGCTGAACGACGAGGAGATGGCGCGGTCCCGCGTGGAGTGGGACCTGCCGGAGACGTTGCGGGCGCCGGTGGATGCCGGCGAGCCTGTCGGCGAGGTCAGGGTCTATGTCGACCAGGAGATCCGCGAGGCCTATCCGCTGGTGGCCCGGGACGAGAACCCGCGCCGTACGCCTCTACGCCTTTTCCTGCGAGGCTTCCTGCCGCTCCTGAGGTGGCTGGCGGGACTCGGCCTCGGGTGAAACCGCCGGCAGGGTTTCCAGGACCGGCCAGGGAATAGAGCCGGGTGACGAAGCGCTCGGGGAAGGTGGGGGAAGGCTTGCCAGTCACCCTTTCGGAACTGGCCTTCGATTTGACGACCAAGGATGGACAAGCCCTCGAAGAAACCGTCGTCCGGCTGTTGCAGCGCGGGCCCTCCGGCCTGCAGACGGTGCTCCGGGCGTGCTCCGACCCGGCCTGTGAGAAGCCGGTCAAGCGGGCCGTCGCCACGGCTTCGGCCCGGGTGGCCGAGGCCTTCGCGGCGTTGCCGGCCAAGGCCCGCCAGGGCGAAGGTGGCATGCTTCTCGGCCTGCTGCGCCCGGAGGTCCTGGAGAGCAAGGGCCATGAACTCCTCGGGCGCGGGGCGGAGCCGGTGGCCCGGCAGTTCGCCGCGGTCCTGGCGGCCACGGAAGGTTTCCGCGGCGCGGCGAGGGGGTTGGAGACGGCCTGCGCCCTGCGGGCCGGGCACCTGGAGGAGGCCGTCGCCCTGACCCTCGAGGGTGATCGGGAGGCCGGTCCGGCCGCCGTCGCCCTGCTGCTGGTCCAGGGAAGGCGGTTCGAGGAGGCGACTGAAGCGCTCGAGCGGGCACTGGGATGGGGTTCGCCCGGCGCGGCCGGCGAGATCCTGGCGGCCCTCCTGGAAGTTGTCCCCGCCGAGGACCCGGACGGCGTCGTGGCGGCGACCATCGACCGGCTTGCCGGGGCCGGCGGGCCGTCTGCCGCGGCCGTCCCGGAGGGTCTGGTCGACTTGGCCCGCGGGGCCGCTGCCCAGCGGTTGAGGCTGGCCCACGAAGAGGCCGTCGAGGGCGCGGGCGCCGTCGAAGGGGCCCTGCGGGCCCTCGGCGACGCCTGCCTGCGCGTGGAAGAAGCCGCCCGCCAAGGGTCGGTCAACTGGGTCGACCTGGCGGCCCAGGCCGGGCTGGGCACGGCCCTGCGGGGCGCCGTGAGGCGCCTGGCCGAGACGGTGCGGCCGCACGCCCCGCCGGGTGGCGCGCCGGCCGACCTCCGGGCGGTGGCTTCGGAGGCGGCTGCGGCGGTCGGTGCCGGCGTCGCCGTGGAGCCGGGGGAGCCGGTGCCCGTCTGGACCGACCCGTGGGCGGCCGCCACCGCTCTCCGGTGGCTTCTGGCTGAAGCATCCGGGGTGGCCGGTGAGAGCCGGCTCGTGATCAGGCCGGAGGCCGTCGGCCAGTGGGCCGCCCTGACCATCGGCCCGGAAGCCGAAAGCGAGACGGCCGCCTTCCATCCGGCCCTGTCCGGGCCGGGCGCGGGAATCCCGGTCGGTCCGGCCCGCTCTTTCAGGGCGCCGCGCAGGCTCCTTCGGGCTCTGGGCGGGGACGTCTTCTGGGCGCCTGGGGGGAAGGACGAGGTGGCCGACGGCGGCGGGGCCGCCGAACGATGGGTGGTGAGGATGGTCCTGCCGACCGCCAGGCCGGAGTCCTCGTCTCATCGGGCGGCCGCAGCCACCGGCGACGGGATACCCCGGGCCGGGGCCGCCGACCTTGATGGGCTGGCCAGTGAGGTAGCGGCAGTCCTGTCATCGCCGCGGCCGGGGCGGGCCTTCGCCGCGGCCATGCGGGCGGCGGAGGAGACGCTGACCGCCCGCGTCGCCGGCGACCTGGTCGGGCTGGTGCTGGCCGAGACCCCTGGGTTCGAGGAGGCCGTGGGAACGGTGGTCGCCGGTCTCCGGCAAGCCCCGGCCGGCGGCCGCGGCGGGCCGGAAGACGCGGCCAGGGCAGCCGGTTCAGCCCGGAGGAGGCTCCTGGCGATGCTCACCTATCTCGGCCGCAACGGGGCGCCCACCTTCGCTTACGGCGACCTGAACGAGGCCGTCTCGACGGCGGTGGCGGAGGTCGAGGCGGTGGCCCGCGGGACCGGAGCCGGCCTCGTGTTCCTACCCGCGACCGGTCTCCCTCGGCTGAACCTGGAGCGCGGGCGGGTCGTCGCGGCCGTGGCCGCCCTGGCCGAAGAGGCCGTCCGGGCGGGCGGGCGGGGCGGAGAGGTCCGGGTGGGCCTGGCCTACAAGGCCGACGAAGCCGTGGCCGAACTGAGGCTCGAGAGTCCCATGCCGACGTCCTTCAGCGGGCTGGCCATCGGGTTGGCGAAGCAGGTGGCGGCCGGACACGGCGGGACCCTGGCGACGGCGATCGGGCTGGGAACGGAGGTCACCGTCGGCTTCGTCGTCAGCGAGGAAGAGCGCCGGCTCGCCCAGAGCCTGCCCGGCTACCGGCGGCTGTCGGACGAGGCCCGGAGGGCCCTGCGGACGGCCGAGGCCGTGGCGTCGACCGAGGGCACGGCCGGTGACCCCGGCCTGCGGCCGTTCCTCTGGCTGAAGGCGGTGGAGATGGACGTGAAGGCGAGGATCATCGGCGCTCTCAAGCGTCATCTCTTCCTCCCGGCCGCCCTGGACACCCTGGAACGGGGCCGGGCACGGCTGACCCGCGACGGGGAGGCCAGGCTCACCGCGGTGGTGGCGGCCCTGCCGGGCGAGGACTCACAGGTCTTGCGGGGCCGGCTGGTCACGGCCGCCGAGGCGGTCGCCGGCGACCGCCTCGAACGGGTGACCGGGGACCTGCGTGCGTTGGCCGTCTTCATCGCCGCCTACGGCCTGCCCGGCGCCGGTCGCGACCCCACGGCCGCGGTGGCGCGGGCCCTGTATGCCCTCGGAGGCCTGCCCCCCGGCGACGCGTCGACCATCGAGGCCGCCCGGGCTGCCCTCGACGCCTTGCTGAACCTGGATGTCCGCTGAAGCGTGGACTGGACCTCGAACTGAACGCCCGAGAAGGGGAAGAGCGGGCGAAAGGCAAGAAAAGAACGCCGGGTTTTCCCGGCGTTCTGCCGATTCCGCCGTCGGTAGCTCCGCTCGTGGCCGGCTCCCCGGCCGGACTCACTTCTTGGACGTCTCCACCAACTCGTCGAGGGTCAGGAGGGTGAAGCCGCGGTCGCGCAGCCCTTGGATGATGGCCGGCAGGGCGAGGTGGGTCTGCTTGCAGGTGTCGCTGGCGTGGAGGAGGATGACATCGCCGTTGTGGGCCCGGTCGAGGACCCGCTTGGTGATGACCTCGACGCCCGGGTTCTTCCAGTCGAGGGAGTCGGTGCCCCAGGTGATCACGGTATAGCCGGCGGCGGAGGCCGTCTCGATGACCGTGTCGTTGTAATCGCCGTTGGGCGGCCGGATGTACTTGGCCTTGACCCCGGACACCTGGGAGATGGCGGCGTCGGCCTTGCGGATCTCGTCGGCGATCCGCTCCGCGGGGTACTGGCTCAGGTTGATATGGGCGTGGCCGTGGCTTTCGATCTGGTGGCCGTCGGCCTTGATCGCCTGGACGAAGGCCGGCTGGCGGCTGACCCAGGGCCCGGAGAGGAAGAAGGTTCCCTTGACGTTATACCCGCGAAGGACATCGAGGATCAGGGGCGGCGTCTTGTCGCCCCAGCTGATGTCGAAGGTCAGGGCCACCGCCTTCTGCGCGGTCTCGACCTTGCGCATCGGCTGAAGACGGCCGGCCACCGGGATGTCGCGCTCGTTCTCCGTCGAACTGAGGTTCCCGCCGAGGACGAGGCGGTCCCCGAAGAGGGCGATGCCCAGGGCCCCGGCCAGCAAGATCAAGAAGACCGCGAGGAGCAGGACGAAGCGCGTCGGCAGGGGTCGCTTGATGGTGACGAAAAGCACATCTCGTCCCCCCTTCATCGTCAAGAAAAGATATTCCCGCCGGGGCGGGATATGCGGGGGGACGGGCCGTCGAGCTTCAGGCGCGGCGCCCTTTCTTCGCTTCGAGGCGGTCCAACCGCCGGCGCAGTTCTCGGTATTCGGGGTCGTCCGCGGTTGGACCCGGGTTCCGGAGCGGCCCCGGGGCCCGCGCGGGGGCGGCCGATGCCCGCGCCGCTAGGCGCCCAAGGGCCGCCCGCACCACGGCGATGGCCCGGTCGTAGTCGCGGACCCGGTGCTCGTAGTACTTGGCCAACTCGACGTAGGGGTGGATGGTCCAGCCGGGCTCGGCTACCAGGCGCTGCCAGATCCCGACGGCTTGCTCCAGCCGGCCGATCCGCTTGTACAGTCGGGCCAGGTGGCGGGCCGCCCGCTCGCGGGTCAGGGGCGGCGGGCAGGCGGCCATGGCCAGCTCGTAACAGGCCAGGCTGTCCTCCAGGCGGCCGAGCCGCTCGAGGAGGCGGGCCAGGGAGAAGCGGTCGGCGGGGTCGCTGGCCACGTCCCCCAGCGGGTCGGCCACCAGGGCGGCGGCCTTGACTGTCAGGGCGGTCAGGGAGAGGATGTCGTGGCGGTTGTGGACGAAGACCGGTTCGACGATACGGGCGTCGCCGCTCCGGAGGTAGTCGAAGTAGAGGAGCGGGATGAGTTCCCCGGGGACGTCGCCGTAGCGAGCGAAGCCGAGGACGCCGGCTTCAAGGCTGGACAGGCTGCAACTGGCCAACCGCTCCCGCCAGAGGCGGGCGGCCGCGTGGCGGAGGTCGAGGTGGCGGTCGGCGGGGAGGCGCGGGCGGCGGCGGGCGAGGACGAAACGGTTCTCCAGGAGCGGGAGGTCGAAGGCCTTGCCGTTGAAGGTGACGACGGCCTCGAACCGCTCCAGGTCGGCCTGGAGGGCGGCCAGGAAGGCCGGCTCCTCGTCGAGGTCGCGGAGGAAGTACTGGCGGGTGATGAAGTCGTCACCTTCGAAGAAGCCGCAACCGACCAGGAAGACGTAGGTTCCCGTGCCCAGGCCGAGGCCGGTCGTCTCGGTGTCGAGGAAGACCGCCCGCGAGAGGTCGAGGCTCGAGAGGCCATCGTCGAGGGCCATAGCACCCAGGTGCCGGCCTTCGAGGGAGCGGGCCGCGGTGAGGCGGACCCCGCCGTGATCCGCGCCCGCCGGATGGCGGTGCTCGACGACGAAGGCCGGGCCGCGGGCGGTGTTTACGACGCGGCCGGAAACGACCGACTCGACGCCGTGGGCGGCGTGCCGCGGAGCTCCATTGAGGCCGGCCGGTCCGACCTTGACCAGGCCGGACTGAACGAGTTCGCTGAGTTTATCCTTGAGCTGCACGGTCGCGCAAGGCCTCCCTGAGGAGCCGGACGGCGGCCCGCTTGCCCCGGGGGCCGACCTCGTCGACCGGGCCGACGCAGGCCGGGCAGCCGCCCTCGCAGGAGCAGCCGGTGATGAGGTCGAGGGCCGTCCGGAGGAAGAGCGGGTTGATGTCGTAGAGCTTCTCGGCCAGGCCGACGCCGCCTGGGTAACGGTCGTAGAGGTAAATCGTGGGGAGTCCGGTGAAGGGCGACTTGACCTCGGCCACCACCTGCACGTCGCGCGGGTCGCAGAGGAGGAAGAGCGGGGCCACGTTGACCAGGACGTTGGCCAGGCCGACGAGCCCGCCCTGGAGGTCGTCGGTGGCCAGGCCGGCGGCGACCGTCTCCGGAACGTTCAGCCAGTAGGCCGTCGTGTGCATCTGCTCCTCGGGCAGGTGGATGCGGCCTGAGCCGATGTTCTCGTGGGTGAAGAGCTTGATCTTCTTGAACATGGTGGCCATGGCGGCCACGAGGACCTCGCCGTAACCCGCCGGGAAGGCGTCGTCGGTGCGGCTCTTAAAGACGTCCAAGACCTGGATCCGGACGGCCAGGTTGGCGTCGGTGTAGTAATCGACGTCGACCTTGCGGACGTAGGCTTTCTTCTCGTCGTAGTCGAGCCGGTCGACGTGATACTGCTGCCCCCCGTGGATGTAGATGGCTTCTTCGTGGATGAGGGTGGGGGCGGAGACCCGGTCAACCTCGCCGATGACCCGCGTCTGCCCGCCGGTGATGTCGATGATCACGAAGTTCTCGGCCGAGACTGAACGGAGGCTGATCTCCTCGGCCGGGAAGTCCTCGGCCATCCAGTGGTAACGCCCGTCGACGCGGCGGAGGAGCTTCTGCTCGGCCAGGAAGTCGAGGATCTGGTCGGTGGACTCGACGCCGAACTTCTCGCCGGCCTCGAAGGGCAGCTCGAAGGCGGCGCACTTGACGTGCGAGAGGAGGATGAGCAGGTTGTCCGGGTTGACCAGCCCGCTCTCCGGGGGCTGACCGAAGAAGTACTCGGGGTTGGCCATGAGGTATTGGTCGAGGGGGTTCGAGCTGCCGACCAGGATGGCCACCGAGGTCCCGGAGCGCCGCCCGACCCGGCCCGCCTGCTGCCAGGTGCTGGAGACGCTCCCCGGGTAGCCGACGATGACGCAGGCGTCCAGCCGGCCGATGTCGATCCCGAGCTCGAGGGCGCTGGTGGCGACCACCCCGAGGACGCTGCCGTCGCGCAGGCCGCGCTCGATGGCCCGGCGCTGCAGCGGCAGGTAGCCGCCGCGGTAACCGTGGACCTTCTCGGCCAGCCCGGGGTGGCGGGCCAGCCCTTCGCGGAGGTAGGTCAGGAGGAGTTCGGTGGTCACCCGGCTCCGGGCGAAGACGATGGTCTGGATGTCGTTCCGGAGGAAGTCGGCCGCCAGGCCCTGGGCCTCCAGGGCCGAGCTGCGTCTGATGCCCAGCTCGCGGTTGACCACCGGGGGGTTGTAGAGGATGAACTCCTTGGCCCCGCTCGGCGCGCCGTTGTCGTCGACCAGCTCGAGCGGCCCGCCGACCAGCCGCTCGGCGAGGTCGAGGGGGTTGGCGATGGTCGCTGAGGCGCAGATGAACTGGGGGTCGGAGCCGTAGAAACGGCAGACCCGGCGCAGACGACGGATGACGTTGGCCACGTGGCTGCCGAAGACCCCTCGGTAATGGTGGACCTCGTCGATGACCACGTAGCGCAGGTTCTCGAAGAGCTTGACCCAGCGCGTGTGGTGCGGCAGGATGCCCGTGTGGAGCATGTCCGGGTTGGTGACGACGACATGGCCGGCGGCGCGGATGGCCTTGCGGGCGGTGGTCGGGGTGTCGCCGTCGTAGGTATATGTCTTGATGTCTGCGCCGAGGTCGGTGATGAGCCCGTGGAGCTCGTTCATCTGGTCCTGAGAGAGGGCCTTGGTGGGAAAGAGGTAGAGGGCCCGGGCGTTGCCGTCCTTGAGGATGGCGTCCAGCACCGGCAGGTTGTAGCACATCGTCTTGCCCGAGGCCGTCGGGGTCACGACGACGGCGCTCTTTCCGGAGTGGATGGCGTCGAGGGCCGCGCCCTGATGGGTATAAAGCCGCTCGATGCCGCGGGCCCGCAGCACCTGGGCCAAGCGGAGCTCGAGCCACGGGGGGAAGTCGACGTGGCGGGCCGGCCGCGGCGGGAGGTGGCGCCAGCCCGTGACGCACGCCTGAAAACGCTCGGATTGCCGCAGTTCCTCGAGCACCTGGTCGAGCTTCATCGGTGGGTTAAGGCCTCCTCGGCCATGATTGTAACACGAACGTACGTTCTTGGTCAAAGGCCCCAGCCGCTGGCCCGCCAAGGGCAAATAGTGTACAATGGTGGTGTCTTACGCGGGCGGTGGCTTCAAGCGGGCGGCGGACGGCGTTCCGCCGCTAGGGAGAGGGATGAAGTGGCTACGATCCTTGCTGTCGGGGCTCATCCCGACGACGTCGAGATCGGCATGGGAGGCACGGTCGCGGCGCACACCGCGGCCGGCCACGAGGTGACCATCCTCGACCTGACCCGGGGTGAGTTGTCGACCAACGGGACGGCCCGCGAGCGCGCCGCCGAAGCCTTGGAGGCGGCCGCCATCCTCGGGGCCGCGCGGGAGGACCTCGGCCTACCCGACCTGGGCTTCGCCGTCGACGGGGAGTCCGTCCGGGCTCTCGTCGACGTGATCAGGCGCCTGCGGCCGGCCATCGTCCTCGGGCCCTACTGGGAGGACCGGCATCCGGACCACGTGCGGTGCAGCCGGCTGGTGACCGAGGCCGCCTTCGCCGCCGGGGTCGCCAAGTTCGCGCCGGGCCGCGCCGCGCACCGGCCGCCACTGACGGCGTATTACTTCATCAACACAGAGGCCGTTCCTTCTTTCGTCATCGACGTCAGCGCCCACTACGAGCGGAAACTGGCCGCTCTGGCGGCCCACCGGACGCAGTTCGATCGCTCGCCTGGGCACTCCAGGGGGACGCCCTTGAACGACCCGAACTTCCTGAGCTTCGTTCAGAGCCGGGACAGGCTCTTCGGGGCCAAGACCGGGGTCACCTTCGCCGAAGGGTTCGTCTGTCGCGGGTTGCAGCGAATCGCCAGTCTCACCGACCTGACCGGACCGGCCGGGTCAGAGTGAGCGGGGAGGGAACGCCATGCGCATCGGCATTACCTGCTACCCATCGGCCGGCGGGAGCGGCGTGGTCGCCACGGAGCTCGGCCGACAACTGGCCAGGCGCGGCCACGTCATCCACTTCATCAGCTACGATCAGCCCTTCCGGCTCCACGACTTCACCCGCAACGTGGCCTACCATCAGGTTGAGGTGCCGACCTACCCGTTGTTCAAGTACCCGCCTTACCTCCTGGCCCTGGCCAACAAGATGGCTGAGGTGGCCCTGTACGAGCAGCTCGACATCCTCCACGTGCACTACGCCATCCCCCATGCCGCCAGCGCCTACCTGGCCCGGCAGATGCTGGCCGCCCGGAACAGGGGGCGGGCGCGGCGCCTCCGTTTCGTGACCACCCTCCACGGCACGGACATCACCCTGGTCGGCTCGGAGCCTTCGTTCGCCGACATGGTCGCCTTCACCATCAACCAGTCCGATGGGGTGACGGCCGTCTCCGAGTCACTGCGGACGGAGACCATGGAGACTTTCAATCTCACCCGGGAGATCGCTACCATCCCCAACTTCATCGACCCCGACGAGTACCGGCGGGAGGCCTCACCCGATGACCGGCGGGCCCTGGCGGCGGACGACGAGAAGATCGTCCTCCACGTCTCGAACTTTCGCCCGGTGAAGCGCGTGGACGCCGTGGTCCAGATCTTTGCCCGCGTGGCCTCCGAGGTCCGGGCGCGGCTTCTGATGATCGGCGACGGACCGGACCAGCCGCTGGCCCGGCGGGAGGCGGAGCGGCTCGGAGTGACCGACCGGGTGACCTTCCTCGGCCAGCAGGAAGAAGTGGCCAGCCTCTTCTCCGTGGCCGACCTGCTCCTCCTGCCTTCGGCCAAAGAGAGCTTTGGCCTGGTCGCCCTGGAGGCGATGGCCTGCGGTGTCCCGGTGATCGCCTCGCGCGTCGGCGGCCTGCCGGAGGTGGTCGGCGGCAAGGAGGCGGGCTTCCTGTACCCGCCGGAGCGCCTCGACCGCATGGCCAGGAAGGCCATCCAGCTGCTGAGCGACGACGCCAAGCGCCGCAAGGCGGCGGTGGCCGCCAGGCGCCGGGCCATCGGGCAATTCAGCGCGAGCCGGATCGTCCCGCAATACGAAGACTTCTATCGCCACGTGCTCGCGCGCCCATCGGAGATGTGAGCCCGGCGGATCATCTGGACCTCGGCCGCCGGCAAGCTTTGCCGGCGCTTGTTTTTTTCGGCCGCCGCGGACCGCCATGCGGCGCTGGCGGCCGGCGCGGGGTTGCGTTATAATGACTTGTCGTGGCCTCGCCGCCGAACGCACGCCGGCGACCAAAGCTTGATCCGCCGATGAGTGGGTGACCGCGCATGAAGACAGTGGCCCTCGTCTCCCTGGGCTGCCCGAAGAACCGCATCGACAGCGAGTACGTCCTCGGCGCCCTGGGCGAGGCCGGTTATGCCATCACCGACGAGCCCGCCGCGGCCGACTTCATCATCGTCAACACGTGCGGTTTCATTGAGGCGGCCAAGGAGGAATCGGTCCGCACCATCCTCGACCTGGCCGAGCTGAAGAAGGGCGACCCGGCGAAGCGGCTGGTCGTCATCGGCTGCCTGGCCCAGAGGTACGCGGAAGAGCTTCGGCGCGAGGTCCCGGAGATCGACGGGTTGGCCGGCACGGAAGCGGACGAGGCCATCGTCGGGCTCCTCGGCCGGGTCGACGCCGGGGAGCGGCCCACCGAGACCGGCGTCCGCGGTGTTCGGTCCGCCTATGACCCGAACCGCCCACGGCTCCTGACCACCGGGCCGCACACGGCCTACCTCAAGATCGCCGAAGGTTGCGATCACCGTTGCGCCTTCTGCGCCATCCCGGCCATCCGTGGGCCGTTCCGCAGCCGCCCGCGGGAGGCCGTCGTCGGAGAGGCTGGGCAACTCGTGGCCATGGGGGCGAAGGAGCTCGTCCTCGTGGCCCAGGACGCGACGGCCTACGGAGGCGACCTCGGGCCCGGGGAAGACCTGGCGCGGCTCCTGACCGAACTCGACCACATCCCGGGCGTGGTCTGGATCCGCCCGCTCTACCTCCACCCGTCGCGGGTGGACGAGGCGCTGGTCGAAGCCATCGCTCGGAGCGAGCATGTCTGCCGCTACTTCGACCTCCCGATGCAGCACGCCTCGGACCGCGTCCTGAGAGCGATGGGCCGCGGCGAGACGGACGCCCGCCTGAGGGGCCTCGTGGAGCTCATCCGGCGGCGTCTGCCGGGGGCCTTCCTTCGCGGGTCGTTCATCATCGGTCACCCGGGCGAGGAGGAGCGGGATTTTCGCGAACTCCTCGCCTTCCTGAAGTTCGCCCGCCTCGACCACGCCGGTTTCTTCGCCTACTCGCGGGAGGAAGGTACCCGCGCGGCGGCGTTGCCCGGCCAGGTGCCCGAGGAGGTCAAGGCCGCGCGGCTGCGGCGGGTCGCCGCCCTCCAGCGTTCGCTGGCCCGCGAGGCCAACCGGGCGCGCGCGGGTTCGATCGTCGAGGTCCTTGTCGAGCGCCGCCGGCGCGGGGAGTACCCGCTGGTGGGCCGAGCTGAGAAGGACGCCCCGGACATCGACGGGCTGGTCTTCATGCGCCCCGCGGCGGGCTCGACCGGCGCGGACCAGCCGCAGCCAGGCGATTTCGTCCGAGCGCGGGTGGTCGGCTCGCGGACGTTTGACCTTTACGCCGAGATCATCGACCAAGACGACGCCAACGCCGGCGGTCGATGACCTCACTCCGCGACGGCAGGCCCTTTCATCATCGTGAGACGTCGGCCCGGCTCTGGCAGGAGCCGGGCTGTTTGGTCAATTATAGCCCTCGTTTAGCTGGGCTTATTGTGCTATACTCGGATGTAAAGCCGACTCGCGACCGGGCCGCGGTCGACATCGCCGGCGCGGTGCGAAGCGGTCGCGGTTTGTCCTGACAAGACCGGAGGGGAGGCAGGGGAGAGTGGACTTCAAAGGGATGCGCTGGCAAGTGGCCGTGGTATCGCTCCTCGCCGGGCTTGCCGTGCTCTTTGGCGGATACTACATCTACCACCAGATCGGACTCGACCGCCCGATGGTCCGGGCCCTGAAAACCGACCCGGCCGTGCAGTCCGTCCGCGTCACCGACGACAACCAGGGTCGCCACATCGAGGTGGCCCTGAAGCCCGTGGACAACCTGCAGGAGACATACGCGCGCCTCGATCAGACCGTCGGCCGCTTCATGAAGGGCGGCCGTTATGAGCTCAAGGTGACTGACCAGCGCGACGCCATGCTCCAGGAGGCCTACTACCGGATGCAGTTCCTGGTCGAGGAGGCCCTGACCCGCGGCAACTTCGAGGAGATGTATGACGGGCTGCAGCGGCAGGCGGCCCAGCGCGGGCTGGACACGTTCAAGGTCTACGTCAGCGGCCGCTACGTCTTCCTGCAACTGGGGAAGGGCTCTGACTACCTGTACGCCGTCGTCCCGCGCGACGGGTCGATGACGGCGTCGGCGACCGCGGGAGGTGTTCGCCGGTGAGAAGGGAGATCGCCCTGGGGGCCGCCGCCGCGGTCCTCGTGTTCTTGCTCTTCCTCGGGTATAATGTGCTGCCCGTGCTGTTCCTGGCCGCCCTCGCTTACGTTCTGGTCCAGGGCGGCGGGCTCCGCGGGGTCCAGCGGCGCTTCGTCGCCGTGGGTGGGCCGGTTACCTCGGTGGCGGTGACCTTCAACGACATCGGCGGCCAGCCGACGGCGAAGAAGGAACTCCTCGAGGCCCTCGACTTTATCGTTCACCGCGAGCTCATCGGCAAGATGGGCATCCGCCCGCTGAAGGGCATCCTCCTCACGGGACCGCCCGGCACCGGGAAGACGCTTCTGGCCAAGGCGGCCGCCAACTACACCGAGTCGGCCTTCCTGTCCACGTCGGGGTCGGAGTTCATCGAGGTCTACGCGGGCGTCGGCGCCCAGCGCATCCGCCAGCTTTTCGTCCAGGCCCGGGAGGCCGCGGCCAAGGAAGGGAAGGGGACGGCGATCATCTTCATCGATGAGATCGAGGTCCTCGGCGGGAAACGTGGCCAGCACACCAGCCATCTGGAGTACGACCAGACCCTCAACCAGCTCCTTGTGGAGATGGACGGCCTGACCGCGGACGGCTCGACGCGGATCCTCCTCATCGGGGCGACCAACCGCTTCGACCTCCTCGACCCGGCTCTGCTTCGCCCGGGCCGCATCGACCGGATCGTCAACGTCGACCTGCCGGACCGCGAGGGACGCCTCCAGATCCTGCGGCTGCACATCCGGAACAAGCCCCTCGACGCCGCCGTCGACCTCGACAAGGTGGCCCACGAAACCTTCGGTTTCTCCGGCGCCCACCTCGAGAGCCTGACCAACGAGGCGGCCATCTTGGCCCTCCGTGAGAATGCGGAGAAGATCCTCCAGCGTCACCTGGAAGAGGCCATCGACAAGGTGATCATGGGCGAGAAGCTTGAGCGTCGGCCGACCGACGAGGAACGCCGGCGGGTCGCCTGCCACGAGACAGGGCACGCCCTGATGGCCGAAGACGTCCGCCCGGGTTCGGTCTCGACGATCAGCGTCACCTCTCGGGGCGGGAGCCTCGGGCACGTGAGACACACGCCGGAGGACGACTTCTATCTGTCGACCCGCGACTACCTGGAAGGGCAGATCCGGGTGGCCCTGGCCGGCGCGGTGGCCGAGGAGACTGTCTTCGGCAGTCGGAGCACGGGCTCGGTCAACGACTTCGAGCAGGCCGTCGAGAACGCCCGGAGGATCATCCACGCCGGCCTCTCGGACCTGGGGATCATCTCGGCGGAGACGCTGCCCGAGAGGACTGAGCACCGGGCGGTGAACGCCATCCTCCGGGCCCAGGAAGACCGGGTCCGCGAGTTCTTTCTGGCGCGACGCGGCGTCCTCGAAGAGGCCTCGTCGATCGTCCTGGAGCGCGAGACCCTCGACGGTGACCAGCTGCGGCGGATCCTCGGCCAGGCGGGACTCGCCCAGGCCGGCTCCGGGCAAGAGGCGGCGGCCGGTGCGCCGGCCGCGGAGTGAGCCCCGCGCGACGCCATCGTCATCAATGAGCCGGCACAGGCCCCCGGGCGACCCCGCCCGGGGGCTTTTCCCGTCGACGCTCGGGCAGACTGAACGGGGGAGGTTTTGACGCCCCACCGCCGAAGTAGGCGGATGACCCCATCGGCCCGGCCGACAGGCCTCGGCCGCGAAAGGAAGGCGACCTCGTTGCCAACGGTTGAAGTCATCTCGGTCGGAACGGAGCTTCTCCTCGGACAGATCCTCAACACTCACGGCCAGTACCTCGGCCGCGAGCTGGCCTCGCTCGGGCTCGACCTCTATTACCAGACCTCGGTCGGCGATAACCGCGCGCGGATCATCCAGGCTTTCGCCAGGGCCTGGGAGCGTTCGGACGTGGTCATCCTGACCGGCGGTGTCGGACCGACCGACGACGATCTGACCAAGGAGGCCGTCGCCGGGTTCTTCGGCCTCGACCTGGTCGAGGACGCGGCTTCTCGGCGCTCCATCGAGGAGTTCTTCACCCACCGCGGGCGTCAGATGACCCCGAACAACCTCAAACAGGCCCTCATGCCGAGGGGGGCGAAGCCCCTGCCGAACCCCAACGGCACGGCCCCGGGGGTCCTCCTGGAAACCGGCGGCAAGGCCGCCGTCATCCTCCCCGGGCCGCCCGCTGAGCTGGTCCCGATGTTCACCGAGCACGTCCGCCCCTACCTTGCAGAGAGGTGGGGCGGGGGCCGCTCGGTCATCGTCTCGCGGGTGCTCCGGTTGTGCGGCATCGGCGAATCCGACGCCGAGACCCGGGTCAAGGACATTCTCGCCCGGCAGGACAACCCGACCATCGCCCCGCTGGCCTCGGGTGGCGAAGTCACCTTCCGGCTGACGGCCAAGGCGCCTTCGCCCGGCGAGGCCGAGACCCTGCTGGCCGGGGCCGAGGCGGAGATGCGGCGACGCCTCGGGGACTTCATCTACGGCCTCGACGACCAGAGCCTCAGCGACGTGGTCGGCGACCAGATGACCCGGGCCGGCCTGACCATCGCCCTGGCCGAGTCGTGCACCGGCGGGCTCATTGGTCACCAGCTCACGCAGCGGCCGGGGAGTTCGGGTTATTTCCGCCTCGGCGTCACGGCCTATGCCAACGAGGCCAAGGCAGTGGTGCTCGGCGTCCCCCGACAGACTCTCGAGCACCACGGCGCGGTCAGCGAGGAGACGGCTCTGGCCATGGCCCAGGGGGTCCGCCGCGTGGCGGGGACGGACCTGGCGGTGGCGACTACGGGCATCGCCGGCCCCGGCGGGGGCACCCCGGAGAAGCCCGTGGGGCTGGTCTACGGCGCCCTGCTCTGGCCGGGCGGCGAGGACATCCGGCGCTGGGAGTTCATCGGCGGGCGGCGGCACATCAGGGAACGGGCTGCTTTCGCCGCTCTGACGATGCTCTGGAGCCACCTGAAGGGCGTGCGGCGGACCGGTCCGACGACCGGCGGCGCCGGTCGAGGGCCCAGCGCAGGAGTTTGAACACGGGTCGTCGAAGCAGGCAGAAAGGGGTTTTTCGGGGATGCGCCTCTTCGTCGCCGTCCCCCTGCCGTCGGAGCTGGTCGCCGGAATCGTCCGGGTCCAGGAGCGCCTCCGCCGGGCGCGGGCCGACGTCAAGTGGGTCGAGGCCGATAACCTCCACCTGACCCTGAAGTTTCTCGGAGAGGTGCCGGAGGGCAGCGTCGAGAGCGTCCGCCGGGCTCTCGCGGGGGCCTCCGGAATCGCGCCGTTCCGGGTGGTCCTGCGGGGAGTGGGAGCCTTTCCGGGACCGGGGAGCCCTCGCGTGGTCTGGGTCGGTCTGACCGAAGGGGCGTCGCAGTTCGTGCGTCTGGCCGGCGACGTCGACCGGGCTCTGGCTTCCGCCGGGTTTGCCCCCGAGATGCGCCCGGCCTCGCCTCACCTGACCATCGGACGCGTTCGCGGCCCGTTGAACCGCGAGGCTTTGCGACCGGCGATGGAGGAGGTCGGGCCGGCCGACCTCGGCGCCTTCGAGTGCGGCGAGACGCGCCTTTACCACAGCGTGCTGACCGCTGGCGGGCCGGTTTACATGGTCCTGGCGAGCTTCCCGCTTCGACACCGGTCGACCTGAGAGAGCGCGCGGCCGCGCGAGCCTCCCTTGCCTCCCAAGGGTCGACATGGTATACTCAGAGAAGGAAAAAATTCCCACCCGGCCCGGCGGCCGGTCCCACGCCGGAGGAGGAACCAGGCGCATGGATAAACAAAAGGCCCTCGACGCGGCCTTGGCGCAGATCGAGAAGCAGTTCGGCAAGGGTTCCATCATGAAGCTCGGCGAATCCTCGCTGAAGATGACCGTCGAGGTCATTCCGACCGGGGCCCTGTCCCTCGACGTGGCCCTCGGCGTCGGCGGGATCCCCCGGGGGCGCGTGGTCGAGATCTACGGCCCGGAGGCCTCCGGCAAGACGACGGTGGCCCTCCACCTGGTGGCCGAGGCCCAGAAGACCGGCGGCGTGGCCGCCTTCATCGACGCCGAGCACGCTCTCGACCCACTGTACGCGAAGAACCTCGGCGTCGACGTGGACAACCTGCTCATCTCCCAACCGGACACGGGCGAGCAGGCCCTGGAGATTGCCGAAGCCCTGGTCCGTTCGGGGGCGGTCGACGTCGTCGTCGTTGACTCGGTGGCCGCCCTGGTGCCGCGGGCCGAGATTGAGGGCGAGATGGGCGACGCCCACGTCGGCCTCCAGGCCCGGCTCATGTCGCAGGCCCTGCGCAAGCTGACCGGGGCGATCTCGAAGTCCCGGACGACGGCCGTCTTCATCAACCAGATCCGCGAGAAGGTCGGGGTGATGTTCGGCAATCCCGAGGTCACCCCCGGCGGACGGGCCCTCAAGTTCTACGCCTCGGTGAGGCTCGAGGTGCGCAAAGCCGAGACGCTCAAGCAAGGCAACGACGTCGTCGGCATGCGCGTCCGGGTCAAGGTGGTCAAGAACAAGGTCGCGCCCCCGTTCAAGCAGGCCGAGTTCGACCTCATGTACGGCCAGGGCATTTCCCGCGAGGGGAGCATCGTCGACATGGCCGCCGAGCTCGGCATCATCGTCAAGAGCGGGGCCTGGTACTCCTACGGCGACACCCGGCTCGGCCAGGGCCGTGAGAACACGCGCGACTTCCTGAAGCAAAACCCGGCCGTCTGCGGGGAGATCGAGGGCAAGGTCCGCGAGGGTCTCACCAGGGGCTCCGTGAAAGCCGTCGGGGCCTCCGACGACGACGCCGAGTAGGCCCTCGGCCGTCCCATGCCAATCGTCACCGCTTTCGAAGCCGACCGCCAGCGTCGCGGGCGGGTGTTGATCATGACCGACGCTGGGCCTCTGGCCTCCGTGCAGCGCCGCGCGTTGAAGCTCCTCGGGCTGCGGGAAGGTGAGGACATCGACCGGGCGGCCATCCTCGGCCGGCTCACCGAGGCCGAGAGGGAGGCGGCCCACGCCGTCGCCCTTGACCTCCTCGCCCGGCAGGCCTACAGCGTTGCCGAGATGAAGCGACGTCTCGCCGCCCGGGGCTTCACGTTGGAGGCAGCTGAAGCCGAGGCCGCCAGGCTGGTGTCGGCCGGCCTCCTCGACGACGGACGTTTGGCCCGGGATTACGTCGACGCGCGTCTTAACACCCGGCCGGCCGGGCGCCGGCTCCTCCGAGTGGAACTGGCCCGGCGTGGGGTTGACCGGAAGGCCGTCGAGAGCGCCCTGGTCGATGCCCCGAGCAGCGGTTCGGCCGATGAACTCGAGCTGGCCCGGCGGGCTGCCGCGGAGCGCCTCCGGCGGCGTTCGCCGACGACCGAGCCGGCCATCCTCAAGCGGGAACATCGTCTGATGGTCGACTTCCTCCTTCGCCGGGGGTTCGGTTACGAAACGGCCGAGCGCGTCGCCCTTGAGTCCCTGCGTCCACGGGGTTTCGACCCGGACGAGGGCGAGGGAGGGTCCTCATGACCGTTTGGGCTGCTAAAGGGGCTTGAGACTAATTGACGGAAAACTTTTAACTTGACATAGACTTGGAAAAAGTTTAAAATCAGGTGGGACAAGGCTTACGCGTAAGCACCACTTTTATATAGATCCGTTAACGATGTTCGGAACCGGGGCGGTTCTTGATGTTTTGTCAGTCACATTGGCGGGCAAAAACACGGGTTCACGAATTACCGGACCGATCTGGACATGACCATGTGGTGGTGCGCGCGTCCTGAAAAGCCGATTCCCATCGGCTTTTTTGCTTTCCCGGATGATGCTGAAAGCTGAAAGAGCCTCATCCCCCGGACGGGGGAACGACTGTATCACCAAGAGGAGGAGGTGTACCTGAAATCGCTCCATCCGTAACCATAATCGTCGCCCTAATCGCCACCATGGTTGGGTTTGGGCTCGGGTTCCTGATCCGGAAGATGATCGCTGAAGCCCGCATCGCTTCCGCCGAAGAAGCCGCCCGCAAGATCGTCGATGAAGCCCGCAAGGACGCTGAGGGCAAGCGGCGCGAAGCGGTTTTGGAAGCCAAAGAAGACGTCCATCGCCTGCGTACGGAGTTCGAACGGGAAGTCCGCGAGCGGCGTGCGGAGATACAGCGTTCCGAGCGCCGGTTGGTACAGAAGGAGGAGGTCCTCGACCGGAAGGTCGAGTCCCTCGAGAAGAAAGAGGAGAACCTTCACCGCAAGGAAGGCGAGCTGGACCGGCTCCGCGAGTCCATCGCCGAACTCCACCAGAAGCAGATCGCCGAGCTCGAACGGGTCTCCAACCTCACCTCCCAGGAGGCCAAGCAGTTGCTGCTGGCCAGCGTGGAGGAGGAGATACGGCACGACGCGGCGGTGATGATCAAGGACATCGAGGCCAGGGCCAAGGAAGAGGCCGACAAGCGGGCCAGAGACATCATCTCTCTGGCCATTCAGAGGTGCGCCGCCGACCACGTCGCCGAGAGCACCGTGTCGGTGGTCGCCTTGCCGAACGACGAGATGAAGGGCCGGATCATCGGCCGTGAGGGCCGTAACATCAGGACCCTCGAGACCATGACCGGCATCGACCTGATCATTGACGACACGCCGGAAGCCGTCATCCTGTCCGGTTTTGACCCGGTCCGCCGCGAGGTCGCCCGGATCGCGCTGGAGAAGCTCATCGCCGACGGGCGCATCCACCCGGCGCGGATCGAAGAGATGGTCGAGAAGGCCCAGAAGGAAGTCGACGTCAAGATCCGCGAGGAAGGTGAGGCGGCGACCTTCGAGGCCGGTGTGCACGGCTTGCACCCGGAGATCGTCAGGCTCCTCGGCCGCCTCAAGTTCCGGACGAGCTATGGCCAAAACGTCCTGAAGCACTCGCTTGAAGTCGCCTACCTGGCCGGAGCGATGGCTTCCGAGCTGGGAGCCGACGTCCAAGTGGCCAAACGGGCCGGGCTCATCCACGACCTGGGCAAGGCGGTGGACCACGAGGTCGAAGGGACCCACGTGGCCATCGGCGTGGACCTGGCCAAGAAGTTCCGCGAGTCGAACGAGGTCGTCCATGCCATCGCCGCCCACCACGGCGACGTCGAACCGAAGTCTGTCGAAGCTGTCCTGGTCCAGGCGGCCGACGCCGTTTCGGCGGCCCGGCCGGGGGCCCGGCGGGAGACCCTCGAGGCCTACATCAAGCGCCTCGAGAAACTCGAAGAGATCGCCGACTCGTTTGACGGGGTCGAGAAAGCCTATGCCATCCAGGCCGGTCGTGAAGTCCGGATCATGGTCAAGCCGGAGAAGATCGACGACCTGGCCGCCATCAGGTTGGCGCGGGAGATCACTAAAAAGGTCGAGAGCGAACTGGAGTACCCCGGTCAGATCAAGGTCACGGTCATCCGCGAGACGAGGGCCGTCGAATACGCCAAGTGACCCGGCAAGCGGCCGAGCCCATCGCCAAGCAAGCCCCGGGAGAGCTGTCCCGGGGCTTCACCTTTTTCCGGACCGACAATGATAAGCCAGCTAGAAAGGGCCAATTTTGCCGCGCCAAGGGCAGGATTTGGCCGCTCACCGCCGAATTCATGGCTGGAAAGCGGACTGGGGCGGAGCGCCGGACTTGGGTTCGGCCGCCCACCGAGGGGGCGAGGGTGTGCAGGGTCTTAACCGCGATGGTGAGCGTGCCAGCAACAGCGTGAGCCTGCTGATCTCGATGCTCGTCCGCTACCCCGAACTGGCGACGATCAACTTCGACCCCCGCCGGCAAACGCTCAAGCTCACCTTCCTCCTGACCCGCGTCCTCTCGGAAGAGGAGTTCCGGGCGTTCCAAGGCCGGCTCCTGGACAGTCTGGCTGCCTACGCCTGGCTGGAAGGGCTCGAGGCGGCCACCACCGAGGTCGGCCTGACCAGATACGGTGAGGTCAGCGTGGTCGAGGTCACTCGCGACGTGCGGTCGCTCAGCCAGGGCGAGGTCTCCCTGACCATCGACGTCATCCGCGGGTTGTTCACGTCGGCCCTGGTCGTCGACCGGGGCGAGTCAGTCCAGGAAGAAGAGCTGGCCGCCCAGGAGGAACTGATCGAGCAGATGCTCGAGGACCTCCGCGAATCGCGGTCGGACAAGAACCTCATCGCCTTCCGCGAGGAAGGCCGGGTCCTGGTGTTCAACAAGTGACTCCGGGCCGGTGAACGAGGGCCCTGCCCCGCCTGGGGCGGGGCGTTTTTGTGCCGCCGGCCCCTGGGAATACTACCCTGGCTGGGGGTGGAAGACCTGAGGATCCTGTTCATCGGGGACGTGGTCGGGCGGCCGGGCCGCGAGACCCTCGCCCGTCTCCTGCCGAAGCTGCGCCAACGTGAGCGGCCCGACCTCGTCCTGGCCAACGGGGAGAACGTGGCCGGCGGCAAGGGGATCACCCGGGAGACCGGGGAGGAACTCCTGGAGTCGGGGGTCGACCTGCTGACCCTGGGGAACCACGCTTGGGCCAAGCGCGAGGGCTATGATTGGCTGGACCTCGAGCCCAGGGTGGTGCGGCCGCTGAACTACCCGGGCCGGCCGCCGGGGAAGGGCGTCACGGTGGTCGCCACCGCGGACGGCCGGGAGGTGGCGGTGCTCAACCTGTGCGGCCGCGTCTTCCTCGACGTCTATGTGGACTGTCCGTTCCGGGCGGCCGCCAGGGCCCTCGACGAACTGGGCGGGCGGACCCCTTTCATCGTGGTCGACTTCCACGCCGAGGCGACCTCGGAGAAGGCAGCCTTCGGTCACTACCTGGATGGCCGGGTGTCCGCCGTGGTGGGCACCCACACCCACGTCCAGACGGCGGACGAGGGAGTGCTTCCGCGGGGCACGGCCTTCATCACCGATGTGGGCATGACCGGGCCAGTGAACTCGGTTATCGGCGTCGATCGGGACCAGGCCCTGCAGCGGTTCCTGACCCAACTGCCGACGCGCCTGGAGGTGGCTCCGCCGCCGGCCCGGCTCGAGGCGGTGGTCATCGACCTCGATGACCGGTCGGGGCTCGCAGGCGGGGTCCGCCGGCTGCGGGAAGCCGACGTCTGAACCGGCGCCGAACACGCCCTGAAGGCTCGGGAAGGAGGCGGCAACCATCGTCCCCTCAGAAGCTGAATGCTTGAAGCTGCTGGCGGAATACCGGTTCCCGGAAGGGGCTTGGTCGCACGTGACCACGGTGGCAGCGGTAGCCGTCTTCCTGGCGGAGGAGTTGAAGCGGCGTGGCCGGCCGGTGCGGGTGGATGTGGTCCGGGCCGCCGCGCTCCTCCACGACATCGGCAAGGCTCCGGGGGCGCCGCGCGACGCCGACCACGCGGCGACCTCGGCGCACATCGCCGCCGAACGCGGTTACGCGGAACTGGTCGAGCCAATCCGCCGGCACATCGTCCACTCCGTCCTCGACCCGGTGGCGGCCCCGCAGACGCTGGAAGAGAAGCTCGTCTACTACGCCGACAAGCTCGTCGCCCGGGACTACGTCGGACTGCAGGGGCGCTTCAGGGACCTGAAGCGCCGGTATCCACAGACCACCGCGACCTTCGACCTCTGCTGGCCCAAGGTGCTGGCGCTGGAGGGCGAGGTCTTCGCCCCCCTGTCCTTCGGAGCGGGGGACCTACCTGGGCTGTTGGGACTCGGGTGACTCCCGTAATCGGAAGATTTTCGCTCCTCTGCCAGGAGGTTTTTGTGGACCGAGAGAGAACTCATCCTCTGCCGAGCAGAAATTCCAAGCGGAGGAGGTTTTTCCCAAGTTGGTCGACATCCTCAAGGTGTCGTCGAAGTCCAATCCCAACTCGGTCGCCGGGGCTTTGGCGGGGGTCCTGCGCGAACGGGGGAACGCCGAGATCCAGGCGGTCGGCGCGGGAGCCCTGAATCAAGCGGTCAAGGCCGTCGCCATCGCCCGAGGTTTCGTCGCTCCTAGTGGGATGGACCTGGTCTGCGTCCCGGCCTTCACAGACATCGAAATAGATGGCCAGGAGCGGACGGCCATCAAGCTCATCGTCTCACCCAGGTAACTCGCCAGGGGACCCTCAAAGAGAAGAGAACCACCCGCCCCCGGATGGGGGCGTTTTTTTCCGGCCAGAAGTTTCGAGTGTGAAAGGGAATGAAGGAAGGGCGTGGAAAGTCTAGGCCGGCGGGTTTGGGGCCGGTCATGGGGAGGAGGGCTTCGTGGATTTCACCCTGGGCCCGGAACATGTGCCGCCGTGCAGATCCACGGGGCTTATGGCTATTCCGACGAATACCCGGTGGAACGCTACCTTCGCAACGCCAAGGGGGCCAACATCTACGAAGGGACGTGGGAGACGGACGATGAGCGCCAACGTGGACACCGCAAAAGCCCGCGAGTTGCACCGACGGGCGCTGGTCGTCGACGGCCACGTCGACACCCTCCTCAGCATCGCGTCAGGGGAGCGGACCCTGGCCGAACGGTCAACCAAGGGACATGTCGACCTGCCACGCCTGGCCGAGGGCGGGGTGGACGTCCAGTTCTTCGCTTGCTACATCGAGCCCCAGCACAAGCCGGACCGGGGCCTGCGTCGGGCGATGCAGCTGATCGACGTCTTCCACCGGGAACTCGCGGCCAACCAGGACCGGATGGTGCCCGTCCTGAAGGCCGCGGATTTCGAGGCGGCCAAAGGGGCGGGGAAGGTCGGGGCGGTCCTGGCCATCGAGGGCGGCGAAGCCCTCGGCGACGACCTGGCGGCCCTGCGCAACCTGCACCGCCTCGGGCTGCGCAGCCTCGGGTTGGTCTGGAACCAGCGCAACCTGATCGCCGACGGCGTCGGCGAGGTCCGGACTCACGGGGGTCTGACGAACTTCGGGGTCGAGGTGGTCAAGGAGTGCAACCGCCTCGGCATCCTTGTCGACGTCTCGCACCTCTCCGACGAGGGCTTCTGGGACGTCCTCGGGGTCAGCACGAAGCCGATCGTCGCCACCCACTCCAACTCGCGGGCTGTCTGCGAGCACCGGCGGAACCTCACCGACGACCAGGTCCGGGCACTGGCCAAGAACGGCGGGGTGATGGGGATGAACTTCGCCCCGAGCTTCCTGGTGAACTTGGACACGCCGGGTTTCGAGGCGAAGAGCGAGCAGGATTACCGACGGATGGTCAAGGGGAAGACGTCCGTCGATTCGGTGGTCAGGCACATCGACCACCTGATGGAACTGGTCGGGCCTGACCATGTTGGGCTCGGCTCGGACTTCGACGGCAGTGGCGCGACGCCGGACGGCTTGGAGGACGTCTCCCGTCTGCCGGCCCTCTCCGAGGCCCTTCTGGCCCGGGGGTACGACGAGGAGGTCATCGAGAAGATCCTCGGGCGCAACTTCCTCCGCGTCTTCCGCGAGGTTGTCGGCTAGCCGGGGCATGGAGCACGCAGCAGCTTTTCAACCCAACATCGAGAAGGAGCTGGGGAACGAATGAAGGTCAGCGTCTGGCGGGGCTCCATCGCCGAAGTCAAGGCCGATGCGGTCATCGTCAACCTCTTCGAGAAGGTCACCCCGCCGAGAGGGGCCACCGGGGCCATCGACCAGGCCCTGGGCGGGGCCATCGCCCGGCTGATCGAAGCTGGAGAGATCACCGGCAAGGCCAGGGAAGCGGCGGTGGTCTACACTCTCGGGCGGCTCCCGGCGACCAAGGTCGTCGTCGCCGGCCTCGGCCCGTCGGCCGGCTTCGACTACGACGGCGTGCGGGCGGCGGCCGGCTGGGCCATGCGGGCCGCGGCCAAGGGTCGGGCACGGACCGTGGCCACCATCGTCCATGGCGCCGGCATCGCCGGGCTCGAGCCTGGCACGGCCGCGGCGGCCGCCGTCGAGGGCAGCCTCCTGGCGGCGTACTCGTTCAAGGAATTGAAGGTGGCTGAGGGCGACGGCGGCGGGGTCGAGGAGCTCATCGTGGTTGAGCGCGAGGAGGGCAAGCTGGCGGCCATCGAGGACGGGGTACGCCGGGGTGAGGCCCTGGCCCGGGCGACGGCCCTGGCGCGCGACCTGGTCAACCGGCCGGCCAACCTGGTGACGCCGACGGCCCTGGCCGAGGTGGCGGCGGACATCGCCCGCCGCGGGGGCCTTTCCCTTGAAGTCCTGGAGCGGGCCGATTGCGAGCGTCTGGGGATGGGGGCCTTCCTGTCGGTGGCCAAGGGCAGCGACGAGCCGGCCAAGCTGATCGTCCTCCGTTACCGGCCGAAGGACGGGCGGGCCGGCGCTCAGGGCCCGCTGGCCTTCGTCGGCAAGGGCCTGACCTTCGACAGCGGTGGCATCTCGCTGAAGGCGGGCGAGGGCATGGAGGGGATGAAGTCGGACATGGCCGGCGGGGCCGCGGTCCTCGGGGCCATGGAGGCCGTCGGCACCCTGAAGCCACCGGTCGAGGTCATCGGGGTGGTCCCGGCGACTGAAAACATGCCGTCTGGTCACGCTTCACGCCCCGGCGACGTGGTCCGGGCGATGAACGGGAAGACCATCGAGATCATCAGCACCGACGCCGAGGGTCGGATGATCCTGGCCGACGCCATCGCCTACGCCAAGAATCTCGGCGCCGCCCGGCTCGTCGACCTGGCCACCCTCACCGGGGCCTGCGTGGTCGCCCTGGGCAACGTCCGGGCCGGGCTGTTCAGCAACGACGAGGGCCTCGCCGCCGCCGTCGAGAAGGCGGCCGCTCAGGCCGGCGAGAAGGTCTGGCGGATGCCCGTCGACAGCGAATACGGCGAGCAGATCAAGAGTGAGGTCGCCGACATCAAGAACACCGGCGGGCGGCCGGGCGGCGCCATCACGGGCGCCCTCTTCATCCGGGAGTTCGTCGGCGACACGCCCTGGGTCCACCTGGACATCGCCGGGATGGCCATGAACTCGCGGGACCTCCCCTACACGCCAAAGGGAGCCACCGGGTTCGGCGTCCGGACCCTGGCCCATCTGGCCGAGTCGATGAAGTGATGGCGGTCGACTTGCACCTGCACACGACGGCCTCCGACGGGACCCTGTCGCCGGCGGAGACGGTCGAGGCGGCCATCCGCGCCGGTCTTACGGGCATCGGCATCACCGACCACGACACCGTGGCCGGGGTGGCCGAGGCCAAGGCGAGCGCGGCCGGCCGGATCCGGGTCGTGCCTGGGGTGGAGATCAACACCGAGGCTCAGGTCGACGAGGAATGGCGGGAGGTCCACGTCCTCGGTTACCTGGTCGACGTGGCCTCTCCGGCCCTCCAGGATGAGCTGCAACGCCTGCGTGTGGCCCGCTTGGAGCGGGCCCGGCGGATCGTCGACAAGCTGGCGACGCTGAACCTGGCGGTCTCTTTCGCGCGCGTGAGGGAGATCGCCGGGGGCGGTCCCCTCGGCCGCCCGCACATCGCCCAGGCGATGGTCGAGGCCGGCCTGGCCGGCTCGGTGCTCCAGGCCTTCCAGCTGTATCTGGGGTTGGGCAAGCCGGCCTACGTCGAGCGCTACAAGCTCTCCCCGGAGGACGCGGTCCGTCTCATCCACGCCGCCGGCGGGGTGGCCGTGCTGGCCCATCCGGGGCTCATCGGCGATGACGCGATCATCGCCCCGCTGGTGGCGGTCGGGCTAGATGGCCTCGAGGCCCGTTACCCCGAGCACGGGCGGCGGGAAGCCAAGCGCTACGCGGCCCTGGCGCGGCGCCATGGGTTGGTGGTCACCGGCGGCTCGGACGCCCACGGACCGGGGTTCCCCGGGCGGGCGACGATCGGGGCGGTGCGCGTGCCGGACAAGGTCATCGAGGAACTCGCCGTCCGGCGTCCGGCGGAGGCGGCGGTCCGGACGTGACGTGAAGGAGTCGAGAGGAGAGGGGGAGGCCTTTTGCCCGAACTGCAGGAGTTGGTCCTGGACGCGGTCCGGCGGCGCGGCGCCTCGTACGGCGACGTCCGCTTCACCGAACGAAAGGACGAGACGGTCAGGGTCAAGAACGGGTCGGTCGAGGCCGTGACGGCCATGGAGAGCGCCGGGTTCGGCGTGCGTGTCCTCTTCGATGGGGCCTGGGGGTTCTGCGCGAGTTCGAAAGCCACTGAGGAAGAGGCCGTGCGGGTGGCCGAGGAGGCCGTGGCCATCGCCCGGGCCAGCGCCGGGAAGCGCCAGGAAGCGGCCGAACTGGCGCCGGTCAAGCCGGTGCGGGACACCTACCGGACGCCCGTTCGGAAGGACCCCTTCCAGGTCAAGCTCGAGGACCGCATCGCCCACCTGGTCGAGGCGGAGAGGCTCCTCCACGCCGGCGGGCCGATCCGCGTCGGGGAGGCCGAGGTCTCCGTCAGGCGGGAGCGCAAGCGGTTCTACTCGACCGAAGGTAGCGCCATCGACCAGGAGATCACCCAGGCCGGTGGGGGCATGTCGGCGACGGCCATCGGTAACGGCGAGATGCAGCGCCGCGGCTACCCGAACGCGCACCGTGGCCATTTTGCCAGCCGCGGCTGGGAATTCATCGAAGAGATGGACCTCGCCGGCCACGCCGAGCGGGTGGGGCGAGAGGCGTTCGAACTCCTCTCGGCCAGACAGTGCCCGTCCGGGCGGAGCGATATCATCCTCGACGGGCGCCAGTTGGCCCTGCAGATCCACGAATCGTGCGGGCACCCGGTCGAGCTCGACCGGGCCCTCGGGACGGAGGCCAGCCTCGCCGGGACGAGCTTCTTGACCCCGGACAAGCTCGGGGCCTTCCAATATGGCTCGCCGGAGGTCAACATCGTCGCCGACGCGACCATCGAGGGCGGCCTGGGGACCTTCGGTTACGACGACGAAGGGGTGCCGGCCCGGCGGACGATGGTCATCGACCACGGGCGCTTCGTGAGCTACCTGACATCCCGGGAGACGGCGGCGAAGTTCGGCCAGGAGTCCAACGGGACGATGCGGGCGGACGGCTGGAGCCGCCAGCCCATCATCAGGATGACCAACATCAACCTCCTGCCGGGGGACTGGGACCTGGACGAGCTCATCCGCGACACCAAGGAAGGCCTTTACCTGGAGATCAACCGAAGCTGGTCGATCGACGACAAACGGTTGAACTTCCAGTTCGGGACGGAGGTTGGTTGGGAGATCAAGGACGGCGCGCTCGGGGCGATGGTCAAGAACCCGACCTACACGGGGATCACGCCGGAGTTCTGGAACTCCTGCGATGCCGTGGCCGACGGCCGGTCCTGGAACCTTTGGGGCACGCCGAACTGCGGTAAGGGCGAGCCCGGTCAGGTGGCCCGGGTGGGCCACGGGGCAGCCCCCGCGCGATTCCGCAACGTGAGGGTAGGTGTTGGCCGATGGTAGGACGGGAAGAGGTACTGCGGGCCGCCAAGACGGCCCTGGCGGCCTGCCGGGCCGACCAGGCCGAGGTGGTCGTCATGGTCAACGACGCTTACTTGACACGCTTCGCCGAGAACTGCATCCACCAGAACGTCGGGGAGAGCAACGCTACCGTCAACGTCCGGGCCGTACTGGGGAAGAAGATCGGGGTGTCCTCGACCAACGACCTCTCGGATAAAGCCCTGCGGCGGACGGCCGAGCGGGCGGTGGCCATCGCCCGCCTGCAGCGCGAGGACCCGGCGTTTGTCTCGCTGCCGGGGCCGGAGCCCATCCCGAACCTGCCGAAGGAAATCACGACGGTCCGCGAATATGAACCGGAGGAACGGGCCGAACGGGTGGCCAAGGTCATCGCGGCGGCGAAGAAAGCCGGGGTGCGGGCGGCCGGTTCCCTCTCCACGGGGGGGCTCGGTCTCGCCGTGGTCAACTCGCTGGGTATCGAGGGCTACACCTCGACCACGTCCATCAACTTCACCACCGTGGTCATGTCCGAGACCAGCTCGGGTTACGCCGACTGGGGCGGCCGCGACCTGTCCGAGCTGGACGTCGAGGCGCTCGGCCAGGTGGCGGTGAAGAAGTGTCTCGACAGCCGGGCTCCCCGGGCCATCGAGCCGGGCGAGTATGAGGTCATCCTCGAGGCGCCGGCCGTCGCCGATATCCTCTCGACCCTGGGCTACCTGGGGCTGTCCGCCCTGGCCGTGCAAGAGGGCCGGAGCTTCATGAACGGGCGGTTCGGCGAAAAGGTCGCCGGGGACAACATCGACCTGTGGGACGACGGCCTCGACCCGGCGGGGATGCCGATTCCCTTCGACTTCGAGGGCGTCCCCAAGCGCCGGGTGGACTTCATCACCGGCGGCGTCGCTAAAGGGGTGGTCTGGGATTCCCACACCGCCAACCGCGAGCCCGGTAAGCATTCGACGGGGCACGCCCTGCCGGCGCCGAACGTCTATGGGCCCTTGCCGATCAACCTGTTCCTCGGGGCCGGCAGAGCTTCGGCCGAAGACCTCCTGGCTTCGACCAGACGGGGCATCCTGGTGACCAGGTTCCATTACACGAACCCGATCCATCCGACGAAGACCATCTTTACCGGGATGACCCGGGACGGCACCTTCTTGGTCGAGGATGGGCGGGTCACGGCGGCGGTGAAGAACCTGAGGTTCACCGAAGCCATCACCCGGGCCCTGGCCAACGTCGACCTGATCGGCCGCGAGCGCCGGTTCCAGTCAGGGTTCTTCGGCGGGGCCGTCGTGCCGGCCCTCAAGGTCAAGGCCTTCAACTTCACCGGGGTGACCGAGTTCTGAAGTCCCCGGCCTCCTCCGCGGAGGGGTCCCCCCGATGGGCCCCGTGCCGCCCTCCCGCCCGAGCCGCATAGGCTACGCCTCCCGCAGCTATAATAGAACCGGCAAGGTCCTTGGGAGGGGTGAGCGGTTTGCCCGAGCGGACGGCCGGACGGCCGGGCTCGAGGTCAGGCGGCGTGGGGCAGGAGGCGGCGGGGGAACCCATCGAGCGCCTGCTGCTGCGCCTGCGGACGCTCGAAGACCAGGTCCAGAGCCTGAGGTTCAGCCGTCGAGTGCTGATGGACTTGCTCGTCGCCATGGACCGGGAACGCCGGGCCAGCGGGTCCCGCCTCGAGGCCGAGAACCAGCGCCTCCGCCAGGACAACCGGCGGATGGCTCGCCTGCTCCAGGTCCGCGGGGGCGGGTCGGGCGGAGGCGGGTCAGGCGGCGGCGACGGTCTGACCGACCCCTGAACCGGAGCGGCCGTCCCGGACCGTCATCGTCATCGCAAAAAGAAAGGGCGGCGCGGCGGCGCCGGCCTTTCTTCGGGTCGTTCGAGGGTGATCAGGACAGCCCGTCAAGGGTTGTCCGACCGCGTGTCTTCCTGGTCGATGATCCAGTCGTTGGACCACCATCCCGAGACGGGCTCCTCGAAGAGGGCTAACTCCTCGTCCTGGATGTTGTTGCGCCGCATCTCGCTCAGGAAGCGCTTCTCCTTCTCACTCAGCTCCCGCTCGGCCACGACCTTTTCCTGGGCGACGGGCTTCGGCGGCCGTTTGCCTTCGGCCGGCCGGCGGCGCTTTCCGGTCATCTTTCATCACCTCGTTCGCTTCCGTCAGGGTTTAGTCTGGCACCGAAGGGCGCCTTGATACGTGTTCAAAATCATCTGCGGCTCATGGCGCCGCCCGGGCGTGACGTTCGGCCGGGCAGGCCACTCAAGGGGGGGGACCTTTGCGCGTCGACATCAACTGTGACCTGGGGGAGGGCTTTGGCCGGTACACCCTGGGACCCGACGAGGAATTGCTGCGGGTGGTCACCTCGGCCAACATCGCCTGCGGCTTCCACGCCGGCGACCCCTCGACCATGCGCCGGACCGTGGCCTTGGCCCGCGAGTTGGGCGTGGCCGTAGGGGCTCATCCCGGTTACCCCGACCTGGTCGGCTTCGGTCGCCGCGAGATGAAGGCCGACTTCCGCGAAGTCGAGGACTTTATCATCTATCAGGTGGGGGCCCTCGAGGCGATGGCCCGCGCCGAAGGGCTGAAGCTGTCTCACGTCAAGGCCCACGGAGCCCTGTACAACCAGGCGGCCCGCGACCCCGCCCTGGCGGCCGCGCTGGCCAGGGCGGTCGCCGCCGTCGACCGGCATCTAGTCCTTGTCGCCCTGTCCGGCTCGGCGCTTCTCCGGGCGGGCCGGGAGGCTGGGCTGGCGGTAGCCGGGGAGGTCTTTGCCGACCGCGGCTACCTGGCCGACGGCCGGCTCTCCCCGAGGGGGCAGCCGGGCGCTCTGGTCACCGACCCTGCTCGGGTCGCCGAAAGGGCCCTGCGGATGGTCCGTGAGGGGAGAGTCACGGCGGTCACCGGAGAGGACGTTCCGGTCGATGTCGACACCATCTGCGTCCATGGGGATTCGCCGGGCGCCGCCGGCGTCGCGACCGCCCTCCGCGCGGCCCTCGAGGGGGCCGGCATCCGCGTGCAGCGGTTGCCGGCGCCGGAGCGCCCGGCCGGGGGTGGCGGCTGATGTACCCGCGTCCCCGCCTGCTCCCGCTCGGTGAGGCGGCTCTGACCATCGAGTTCGGGGCGGCCATCGAGCGGGCCGCTCAGGCCGCCGTCCGGGCCTGCGACCGGGCTCTGCGGGCGGAGGCGCCGGCAGGCGTCATCGAGGTGGTCCCGACCTATCGGTCGGTGACCGTCAGGTTCGACCCGACGGTCACTTCCCGCAACGCCCTCGCGACCTGGTTTGCGGGGCGCGACTTCAGCCCCGCGCCGGCCGACGAGCAGCGGCCGGCGGCGGTCATCCCGGTGGTCTACGGCGGCGAGTACGGTCCCGACCTTGGTGATGTGGCCGCCCATGCCGGCCTCGCCCCGGAGGAGGTGGTCCGCCGCCACTCCGCGGCGGTCTATACCGTATCGATGATCGGCTTCCTGGCCGGCTTTCCGTATCTGACGGGACTCCCGCCGGAACTATCCACCCCTCGTCTGAAGACTCCGCGGACGAGCGTCCCCGCTGGAGCGGTGGGCATCGCCGGCGAGCAGACCGGCATCTACCCGAGGACGAGTCCGGGCGGCTGGCGTCTGATCGGACGCGCGTCCGTGCAGCTGTGGGACCCGGCCCGGGAACGGCCGTCATTGCTCGAACCGGGTGACCGCGTTCGCTTCCAGGCCGTCACTCCCGAGGAGTTCGCCCGGAGCGGAGGCGCCCCCGGGTCCCCGTCCGGCGGGCCGTCCCGCGGGGGTGAACCAGAGTGAGCGCGTCCGTCATTGAAGTCATCTCGCCCGGCCTCTTGACGACCGTCCAGGACCTGGGCCGGCCGGGTTATGCCCGGTATGGGTTGGGCCCGGGCGGGGCGGCTGACGACTTCGCCCTGCGGGCGGCCAACTTCCTGGCCGACAACCCGCCCGGCGCGGCGGGGCTCGAGGTCACCCTGGCGGGGCCGGCCATCCGCTTCTCCGCCGGGACTTCCTTGGCCATCGCCGGGGCGGACCTGGGGCCGGCCCTCGACGGGCGGCCGCTGGAGAACTGGCGGGGTTACATGGTTTCGGCGGGGCAAGTCCTGACCTTTGGGCGGCCTGTTCGTGGTTGCCGTGCTTACCTCGCCGTCCATGGCGGGGTCGACATCCCGCCGGCCATGGGGAGCCGCTCCACCGACCTCAAGGCGGGTCTCGGTTGGGGCGCCGGCCGGCCCCTGGCGGCCGGGGATCGTCTCCCGGTCGGGGGAGGCATCGTGCCGGCGTCCCGCCTTGATGCCTTGGCCCTGGCCTTCGAACGGCTGCTGCCCGCCGGGGACGAGTCACCAGGCGGCTACCTCGACCGCGAGGCGGTGGCGGCGACGGCCGGTCCGCAGGAGGACCACTTTGACCCGGCCACGGTCAGCCTCTTCCACAGCTCGGCCTTCACCGTGGCAACGGCGTCAGACCGGATGGGCCTCAGGTTGGAAGGCCCGGCAATCAGGCCGCTGCGACCGGACATCGTCTCCGATGGGCTGGTGGCCGGGGCCGTCCAGGTCCCCGAGAGCGGCCAGCCGCTGTGCCTTCTGGCGGGCCACCAGACGACCGGCGGCTATCCGAAGATCGCCGTGGCCGGCCTGGCCCACCTGCGCGTGCTGGCACAACGAGCCCCGCTGGCCAGGGTGGCCTTCTTCGGCGCCGCCCAGGACGACCTCGATGCGGAGGCTGCGGCTTATCTCCATGCCGTGCGGGCATGGGAGGCCTGGCGGTTGGGCGGGCGCGCGACCCGCCTCTTCCGGGTCAGGAACGGCCCGGTCTGCCTGGCCGAGTGAAGGCGCCCGCAGGCGTTTTGACCGAGGTCACGCCGGTAAAGAGAACGGCGGCCGCCCCCGGCGACCGCCGTTGTTGCCTTTACTGGGTCTTGCCGTCCGGGCCGTCCCGGTCAGCCTGGCCTGTCCCGGCCGAGTTGCTGCTCGGCAAGGGTGATCATCCGCTTGACCATTTGGCCGCCGATGGCCCCTCCGACGCGGCCGCCGACTTGGCCACACAGCTTGCTCGGCATGTCCGCCCATCCGCGGCGGTTGATCTCGTTCTGGATGCCCAGTTCCGAGGCCACTTCCCATTTGTAGCGGTCAAGGACCTGTTCATAGCTCTGGCCGGTAAGACCACCGGTCACCCCGGCCTTCTGGGCGACTCCCACCTCGTTGGCCACCTCGAGCTTCAGGTTCTCGAGGGCCTGGCCGGATTGCGGGACGAGCAGGTCGCGGTTTTCATTCGGCATGGTTTTCACCTCCGGGCCTGTGACGTCACGATATATTATGGCCGAGAGAAGAAAACCAATGCTAGAACAATCTTCAACGGCTTCCGGCGACGACCGGGTGTCGCTTTCTTGCGCCGTGTCGACGCCTGTCGCGGGTGCGTCTCGAAGGGCGTGACCGGCCGCTGAGGGTTCATGGCGCCGTGGGGTTGAAGGTCTGGGCGACGACGTCGGCCATCAACTTGGCCGACTGGTTGGCGGCGGCCCGGGGGGCGGTCTCGGTCCCGAACTCGATCAGCAGGGCCGCGGCCATCAGGTCCTGGTTGTAGTTGCCGTGGCCCATGAAGATGGCCTTGACCAGCCCCGGGTAGAGCGTGTCGGCGGTCGCCTTGAGTTGCTTGGCCACGAAGAGGTTGGCGGCCATGGTCGGGTTCTGCCGGCCGACGACGATCATGATCTCCTGGACCTGCTGGCCGCCGATGTTGATGAGGTAGTCGGAGGCCGGGGCGGAGTCGCGGTGGAGGTCGAAGACGGCGAACGGGCTGTACATCTGGATGTCCTGAAAGACGGTCCGCCGAGAACGGATATAGGCCTGGTTGTCATGGGGGTCGTGCCTGGTCGGGTCGACGACGACGACGAAGCCCTCGCCGCGCAGGGCTTCGGAGAAGGTCATCCCGACCTCGAAGATGCTCCCGTTGCCGGGGATCACCGGCGTGCCATCCTCAGGGGTGTATGACTCGTCTGAATGGGTGTGATAGATGACGATAGCCTTGGACCCCGTGGCCGGTGGGTCATTGGTCGTGGCCTGCACCGGCGCCGCCAGGCGGGCTACGGCCGTCCGGCCGAGGACCCTGAATATGATGTAGTGGGCGTTCTCGGCGCCATGGATGAGTTCGTCCCCGGCGGAGACGGCCAGACCGGTCCGAAGCAGCACCTGACGGTCCTCACTGAGGATGGTGGTGAAGCCTCGCGTCCTCTCGCCTTCCACGCCCGGCCCGGAGGACCATGGCCCGTAGGTGACGCCGCAGTAGATCGCCGTGGCCACGCTTACGGCCGCCGCCAGACTGAGGAGGACCAGACGTGGACGCGCTTTCATGGAAGGCCTCCAATGCGATGGATGGATTGGCCGGCCGGAGCCTGAAGTGGGAGGGGGGCCTCGAATGAGGCCGCAACGGTAGTTTCCCGGGCGCTCGGCGGGGCTATTCGGCGAGCAGGAAACGACGTTGCAGATGTAGAAAATCCTGCTCTAACCGGGGCCGCCGGGGGCAGTGGCGACGGGGAAGACCGGCAGGGGGGCCTGAAGATGGTCGGTGGGCTCAAGGAGTTCGTCTCTTTTGAAGAAGCCTGCGTGCTGCTGAACCTGACGCCGCGGGTGTTCCGAACGTTGCTGGCCGACTTCGAAGAGCAACTGGCGGCGGCGCAGGCGGGTATGGACGTCCCGGCCAGACACCTGACGGTGGCCGCCTACGAGCGGCTCCAGCAGATCCTGGAGTTGCGCAACAGTGGCAAGGGCGACGAGGAGGTCAAGGCCGCTCTCGACTCGGCCCAGCTCGCCACGGCCGAGGCGGCGGCCGGTTCGCGGTCCGCGGTGATCGCCTTCAGCACGCCCACCCCGGTGCCCGAGGTGCCCGCCGTCTACGACGCAGACCTCAGCGACATGACCGGGCTGATGGGGAAGATCTCCGAGCTCGTGCGGCACTTCGAGACGATGGAAGAAAGGCAGCGGGAGGAGCGTGAGCGCCTGCTCAACACCCTCTTGCGGACGCAGCAGGAGGTTCAGTCGCTCCGCTACGAGTTGACGACGCAGAGGAGCCGGCGGGACCGCAAGAAGTCGTTCTGGGCCAGACTGTGGGAGTTTTGAAGGGCGGCCGGGCGGGCCCGGCCCGGGTCGCTCGGGCCGTTGTCGCGACAGCCGTGCAAAAGCCAAGGGAGCCCGTGAGGGCTCCCTTCTATTACGTTCACCAAGGCGTTCTCTTGTTGGCCGTTCCCCTTGCCCGGTCCCCTGGGTTTCTTAGCCGGCCGCGGGCCGCGGTCGCCGTCCGGGCCTCTACTCCCACACTTGCGAGACGTGGAGGACCTTGAACCCGGCCTTCCGGAGGTCGTCGACGACCTTCTTGGCCTCGGTCGTGCGCAGGCGGAGGACGACGTTCATGAAGTGGTGGCGGGGCTCCATGGTGGCGATGCTGGCGATGCTGACCCCGTTGTCTTTGACGATCCGGGTGATCTCGGCGATCTGGCCGACCCGGTCCTCGATCACCAGGGTAACGCGGCTCCCGCGCTCCTTCAGCCCAAGCATCTTGACGAAGACCCGGAAGAGGTCGGACTCGGTGATGACGCCGACTGCGCGCTCTTGCTCGTCAACCACCGGCAGGATGTCCAGGTCGTGCTTGTGCATCAGGTAGGCGGCCTCTTCGATGATCTCATCCCGGTTGACGGTGAAGACCTTTGTGCTCATCACCTCGCCAACCTTGGTCTGGTCGATGTACGTGGGTTCCTTGCCGACCGAGCGCATCAATAGGTCCCACATCGTGATGACCCCGACCACGTGCTCGGCTTCCTGCACCGGAAGGCCCTCGAAGTTGTCGGCCTGCATCAGGTCAAGGGCCTTACGGAGCGGGTCGTTCGGTTTGACCGAGACGCTGTGGGCGGTCATTTCGTCGCGTACGAACATCTCAAGTTCCTCCCTTGTATCGGGTGCGTCGCCGCTGCCTGAGGGCCTTACGACTAGATTAGCCCTGCAGGCGGGGAAATCCTCCTCGTGGGGGGGCGGAGGCGCAGGATAAAGCCGCGGGGCGGTCGAAAAACTAAGTCCGAGCGCCGCAGCCTGCATGGGCCCCGCCCCCGCGGTCCTCGAGGTGACCGCGCCCGAGGCAGTCGTCCTCGGGCCGTGTTGTTTCTTCGTCCCCGCGGGGCCTACGGGAACCCCGCGGTCCTCGGGGCCGTGGCTGCGGCGGCCGGCAAGGCCAGCGTGTTCTACGGGGGGGGGCATCGACCGCGCCGGGTCAGGACCGGCGCCGCGGGCTGAGCCAGGCCCGGAGCCTCTTCCGCAAGGAGAAGAGGCCGCTACGGCCGAGGCGTCTGGACAGCGTCGGCGCCCGTCGCGGGTTGTAGACCTCGCGGTGGACGAACTCATCCAGCCCGAGCCGCGGCGGCGGTTCCGGCCGCTCGGCCGGGTAGCCCAGGGTGATCAGCCCGACGACGTCGAGCGCCGGCGGCACCCCCAGGATACGGCGGGCGGCGGGCACTGAGAACCCGCCCACATAGCAGGTGCCCAGACCCAGGCTCTCGGCGGCGAGCATGATGTTGGCGGCCGCGAGGGCACAGTCGATCTGGTACCAGCGGTTGGCCGTCGGGCGTCCGAGGACCGCGATGATCGCCGGGGCGCTGCCCACGTGGCGATAGCGCAGGAAGTAGAAACGGGCGATTTCCCCGAGGAGTCGCCGGCGGTCCGGGTCGGTCACCACGACGAACTGCCAGGGCTGGGAGTTGACAGCGCTGGGGGCCCAGCGGGCGGCCTCGAGCACGGCCTCCAGAGCCTCCTCGGGGACCTGACGGTCCAGGTAGGCCCGGATGCTCCGGCGCCGGCGGATGACCTCGAGGACCGGGTTGACCGGGGCTGGCCCGGTCGGGACGTCGCTGGGGGACAAAGTCGTGACCTCCTTGGGGTCCGGCCTGGAAGGACCGGTGGATGACCGTTGAGGTACCACGTGATGACCTTCGGTTGCCAGATGAACGAGCACGACTCCGAGCGGCTGGCCGGCATGCTCGAGGAGATGGGCTATGAGCCGTCCGGCGACCCCCAGGACGCCGACGTCGTCGTCCTGAACACCTGCACCGTCAGGGAGACCGCAGAGACCCGGGTCTACGGGCGCCTCGGCGAGCTCAAGCGGTTGAAGGCGGGCCGCCCGGGGATGGTCATCGGGGTCTGCGGCTGCATGCCCCAGAGGGAAGGGGCGGCCAACGAGGTCCGGCGCCGCGCCCCCCACGTCGACCTGGTCTTCGGCACCCACAACCTGGACGAGTTTCCCACCCTTCTCCGCGAGGTGATCGAGGAACGGCGCCCGGTGGTCGCCGTCAGCGGGGAAGAGGGGGAGATCGTCGAGGGACTCCCGCGTAGGCCCGGCGACGACCTGAAGGCCTGGGTGACCATCACTCACGGCTGTGACAACTACTGCTCGTACTGCATCGTGCCTTACGTCCGGGGGCGGGAGAGAAGTCGCCGGCCCGAGGCGGTCGTGGGCGAGGTCGAGAGCCTCGTCGCCGCGGGCTGCCGCGAGGTCACCCTCCTCGGCCAGAACGTCAACTCTTACGGGCGGGACTTCGATGAGGCCGCGGGCGGCGCCGGCTTCGCCCGGCTCCTGAGGCGGGTCAACGACATCGACGGGCTCTGGCGCGTCCGTTACATGACCTCGCACCCCAGGGACTTCGGCCTGGAGGTCATCGAAGCCATCGCCTCCTGCGGCAAGGTCTGCGAGCATGTCCACCTGCCGGTCCAGTCGGGCAGCGACGCCATCCTCGAGTTGATGAACCGGGGCTACACCGCCGCCCGCTACCGCGACGTGGTCGCCCGGGTCCGCCAGGCCGTGCCGGGCGTCGCCGTGACGACCGACATCATCGTCGGGTTCCCCGGAGAGACGGAGGCCGACTTCCGGCAGACCCTTGACCTTGTATCTGATGTTCGCTTCGACGCCGCCTTCACCTTCGTCTACTCGCCTCGCGCGGGCACCCCCGCGGCCGCCTTCCCGGAGCAGGTGGCTGAGGAGGTCAAGAAGGAACGCATCGCCCGGCTGATCGCCCTGCAGAACGGCATCACCCGCGAGGAGAACCAGAAGGAACTCGGCCGCTCCGTCGAGGTGCTGGTCGAGGGGGCCAGTCCGAAGAACCCCGGGAAGGCCGAGGGTCGGACGCGGACGAACAAGCTCGTCCTCTTCGCTGGTAGCCAAGGGGACCGCGGGAAGCTGGTCAATGTGCGGGTCGTCCGGGCCGGCACCTGGGCCCTGCACGGGGAGGTGATTCCTTGACCGAGCCGGTCACTCCGATGATGAAGCAGTACAGGCGGGTCAAGGACGAGCACGGGGACAAGGTCCTCTTCTTTCGCCTGGGCGACTTCTACGAGACCTTTTACGAGGACGCCCAGTTGGTCTCCCGCGAGTTGGACATCGTCCTGACCGGGCGTGACGCCGGTAACGGCCAGCGGGCACCGATGGCCGGCATCCCCTACCACTCGGCCGAGGGCTATATTGCCCGCCTCCTCGAAAAAGGTTACAAGGTCGCCCTCTGCGACCAGGTGGAAGACCCGAAGGCGGCCAAGGGCCTGGTCAAGCGCGAGGTGACCCGGGTCATCACGCCGGGGACGGTGACCGAAGCCGGGCTGTTGGACGAGCGGCGCCACAATTTCCTCGCCGCCGTGGGGCGGACCGGAGGCGGCAGCGAGCCAGCCTACGGGCTGGCCGTCGTCGACTCCTCGACCGGGGACTTCTCCGTCACTCAAGTCTCCGGCCCCTCCGCCGAGCAGGACCTCCTTGACGAGATGGGGCGGGTCGCTCCGGCTGAGTGCCTCCTGCCGGCAGCCCTGGCCGGCTCGTCGCGGGTGGCCGCCGAGGTCCGCGGGCGCCTCGGCCTTTCCGTCACCGCGCGGCCCGACTCGGAGTTCGACCCGGCGACCGCCGCCGAGGCCTTGCGCCGCCATTTCCGGGTGGCCACCCTCGACGGTTACGGGTGCGGCGGCCTCCCGGCGGCCGTCGGCGCGGCCGGCGCAGCCCTGGCCTATCTTCGGGAGACCCAGCGGAGTGACCTGAGCCACCTGACCCACCTGTCAACCTATCACCGCTCGCAGTTCATGGTCCTCGACGCGACCACCCGGCGCAACCTGGAGCTGACCCGGAGCCTGCGCCATGGCAACCGCCGCGGCACGCTCCTCGAACTCCTCGACCTGACGGTCACGGCCATGGGGGCGCGGCTGATCCGCGACTGGCTCGAGCGCCCCCTGAGGGATGTCACCGCTATCCGCGAGCGCCATGACGCCGTGGAGGCCTTGCTCAACCAGCCCTTCTTGCGTAGCGATGTGCGGGAGCACCTGAAAGGGGTGCGGGACCTCGAGCGGCCGGCCGCCCGGGTGGCTTACGGCACGGCCAACGCCCGGGACCTCCTGGCCCTCCGCTGGTCGCTCGAGGCCCTGCCGCGGCTCATCGGGGCGCTCCGTGGGGCGGAGTCCCTCAGCCCCGGCCTGGCCCGGCTGGCCGCCGCCCTGGACCCACTGCCCGACGTGGCCGAGCTCATCGCCCGGGCCGTCGACGACGACGCCCCGGCGGCTCTTCGCGACGGTGGGCTCATCCGTCGCGCCTACGACCGAAGGGTGGACGAACTGCGCAACGCGGGCCGGGACGGCAAGTCGTGGATCGCCGCCCTCGAGGCGGGGGAGCGGGAGCGGACCGGCATCCGCTCGCTGAAGGTCGGGTTCAACAAGGTCTTCGGCTATTACATCGAGGTCACCCGGCCCAACCTGACCAGCGTTCCGCCGGACTACGAGCGCCGGCAGACCTTGGTCAACGCCGAGCGTTTCGTCACCCCAGCGCTCAAGGAGAAGGAGGCTCTCGTCCTGGGGGCCGAGGAGCGCCTGGCGGCGCTGGAGTATGACCTGTTCCAGGAGGTGCGGGCGCGGGTCGCTGAGCGTGTCCCGGCGGTCCTCGCCGACGCCCGGGCCTTGGCCGAACTCGACGGCCTCTCGGCGCTGGCCGAAGCGGCCGCCCGCTATGGCTACGTCAAGCCGGTGATGCGCGAGCCGGGGCGAATCGAGGTCGTCGCCGGGCGTCACCCGGTGGTCGAGCAGTCCTTGACCGAGACGGCCTTCGTCCCCAACGACACCCTCCTCGACCGGGAGGCGAGCCGCCTCCAGATCATCACCGGCCCGAACATGGCCGGGAAGTCTACCTACATGCGGCAGGTCGCCCTGATCGTCCTGATGGCCCAGGCCGGCAGCTTCGTGCCGGCGGACCGGGCCGAGGTCGGCGTGGTCGACCGGATCTTCACCCGCGTCGGGGCCACCGACGATCTGGCCATGGGGCAGTCCACCTTCCTGGTGGAGATGGTCGAGACGGCCAACATCCTCCACCACGCCACCCCGGACAGCCTGGTCATCCTGGACGAGATCGGGCGCGGGACGAGCACCTTCGACGGCCTGTCGATCGCCTGGGCGGTGGCCGAGTTCGTGGCCGACCCGGCCAGGGTCGGGTCGTTGGCCCTCTTCGCGACCCATTATCACGAACTCACGGAACTCGAGGGTCTCGTGCCCGGGGTCACCAACCTGTCGGTGGCCGTCGCCGAGAAGGGGGATGAGGTCGTCTTCCTGCGGCGGATCGTCCCCGGGGGAACCGACCGCAGCTACGGCTTGCACGTGGCCCGTCTGGCCGGCCTGCCGCGGGAGGTCGTCGAGCGGGGGCAGGCCATCCTCAGCTCGATCGAGGCCGACGAGGAGGTCCGGCGGAGCCGGCGCGAGGTGGCCGCCGCCCGCCGCCCCCGATACATCACCCAGCTCGCCCTGTTCGAGACCAGGGACGACCCGCTCTTGGAGGAGATCAGGCAGCTGCGGCTGATGGAGATGTCGCCGCTGGAAGCCTTGAACAAGCTCCACGAGCTGCAAGAGAAAGCTCGGAAGGGCAGGTGAACGCGGCATGGGCCGGATTCGGCTCCTGGACCCGAAGACGATCAGCCAGATCGCGGCGGGTGAGGTCATCGAGCGCCCCGCCTCGGTGGTCAAGGAACTCGTCGAGAACGCCATCGACGCGGGTGCCCACCGCATCCGCGTGGAGCTGGAAGACGGTGGGCGGACGCTGGTTCGCGTCACCGACGACGGCTGCGGGCTGTCTCCGGACGACGCCGAACTGGCCTTCGTCAGGCACGCCACAAGCAAGATCCGCTCGCTGGCCGACCTGACCGGGGTCCGCACCCTTGGCTTTCGCGGCGAAGCCCTGCCGAGCATGGCTTCGGTGGCCCTGGTGCAGATGGTCACGCGGGAAGCCGGGGCGGGCGCCGCGACGATGGTCCGCTACGAAGGCGGACGGCTGGCGGGTGCGGAGGTCGCCGCCGGCCCGGCCGGGACGCAGGTCACGGTGCGGAACCTCTTCTACAACGTTCCGGCCAGGCTGAAGTTCCTGCGGACGGACGACACCGAGACCGGGGCGGCGGTGGAGGTCGTGACTCGAGCGGCCATCGCCCACCCGGACATCGCCTTCGCCGTCGAGCTCGGCGGGCGGGTCAGCCTGCAGACGGATGGGCGGGGGGACCGCCTGTCGGCTCTCCTGGCCGTCTGGGGTCGCGACCTCGCCGGCGGGCTGGAGCCGCTCTCCTTCGAGGACGGCGACCTGCGGCTGAGCGGGTTCGTCGGTCGGCCGGAGGCCCATCGGGCCAACCGGACCAGGCAGCTGTTCTTCATCAACGGTCGTCCGGTCCAGTCACCGGTGCTCAGCCGGGCCTTCGAGGACGCCTACATGGGGCTACTCCCGGTGCGGCGCCGGCCGATCGGAGTCCTCTTCCTTGACCTCCCCGGCGACGCGGTGGATGTCAACGTCCACCCGGCCAAGACCGAAGTCCGGCTGGCCCGCGAGCGCGAGGCCTACAGCTTGGTCCGGGCGGTGGTCGGGCAGCGCCTCCGCGGGGGGGCGATGATCCGGGAAGCCGCTGCCGGAGGAGCGGCCGCCGGCGCGCCCCAGCTGGTCCGCGAGGCGGCCGGCAGGCTTGGCTTCGCCGGAGCCGGCTCGGTGGTCCCCGCTGAGAGCTCCGTGAGGACAGAGGGCCAGGTGGGGATGAAGAGCCCCGCGGGCCCGGCGGTCGCCCCCCGCGACTGGCCCGACCTCCGGCCCTTGGGGCAGTTGCACCAGCTCTACCTTCTGGCCGAGGGCCCGGACGGGCTCTACCTCATCGATCAGCACGCCGCCCATGAGCGGATAATCTACGACCACCTGGGAGAGGTGGGGGAGGGACCCGTCCAAGAACTCCTCGTCCCCATCACCGTCGAGCTCTCACCGGCCGAGGGCGAGACCTTCGAGCGGCACCGGGAGGCCCTCCGGGCGGCCGGCTTCGTGACCGAACCATTCGGACCGCGGTCCCTGTTGATCAGGGCCGTCCCGATGGCTTTCGGAGAGGGGTCCGGGCCCCAAGATGTCCACGACGTCCTCGAGTCCATCACCGGTGAGGCGCCGGCGGACGGGGCTCCCGGAATCCCCCGCGAGCAGGTGCGGCGGGCCGTGGCCGCGTGCCGGGCGGCGGTCAAGGCCAGGAACCCCCTCTTCCGGTCGGAGATGGACGCCCTCCTGCGGGACCTGGCGGCGACGGCGAATCCCCTGACGTGTCCGCACGGCCGGCCGACGGTCATCAAGATCACCCTGGACGAACTGCACCGGCGGTTCGGCCGGTCCGGCGGGGGGGTGACGACTTGACCATCCCCCTTTTCGTCCTGGTCGGACCGACGGCGGTGGGGAAGACGCGGCTGGCCATCGACCTGGCCCAGTGGGGGCGAAAAGCCGGCGACCCCGCCGGGGAGGTCATCTCCGGCGACTCGATGCAGGTCTACCGGGGCATGGACATCGGCACGGCCAAGCCCTCACCGGCCGAGCGACGCGGGGTGCCGCACCACCTCCTCGATGTCCTCGAGCCGTCTGAGGACTTCAGCGTGGCCAAGTTCCAGGAGATGGTCCGGCGCGCGGCTGAGGAGATCTACGGCCGCGGCCGCCTTCCGATGCTCGTCGGCGGGACCGGTCTGTATGTCCGGGCGGTGGTCGACAACTACGCCTTCCCGCCGGAAGAGGCCGACTGGGACTTGCGCGCGCGGCTCATGGAGGAGGCCCGGCGGGAGGGCAGCGAGGCGCTGCACGCCCGCCTGGCGCGGGCCGACCCGGCGGCGGCCGCCCGCATCCACCCGCGGGACGCCCGCCGCGTCGCCCGGGCCCTCGAGGTGGCCACGGTCGCTGGCCGGCCCATCTCCCGCGACGTCGAGCTGACCGCCGCGCGTCCCAGCCCCTACGACCCGTTGACGGTCGGGCTGAACATGGATCGGGCCGAGCTCTACGCTCGCATCGGCCGACGGGTGGAGGGGATGATCGAGGAAGGGCTGGTCGACGAGGTTTCTCGACTGCTGCGCGGCCCCGGCTTCGGCCGGACGGCGGGGCAGGCCCTGGGCTACAAGGAGATGCTGGCCCACGTCACCGGGCGCCTGTCTCTGCCGGAAGCGGTGGCCCTGCTCAAGCGGAACACCCGGCGATTCGCCAAGCGCCAGTTGACTTGGTTTCGCCGCGACCCCCGGGTGGTTTGGTTCGCCGCCCCCCCGGAGGGTGCGGATTCCCCCGAATACCGGCGCCTTGTGGAAGGAATTGTTAGTGTGATTGCCCAAAAGTGGAAATGGGTGTATAATCAGGTTCAAGCGGGACATATCATATCAGGCGGAGGGCGATGCCGATGACCAAGTCCCCGATAAACCTTCAAGATGCCTTCTTGAACCAGGTGCGGAAAGACAACGTGCCGATCACCATGTACCTGGTCAACGGGGTGCAGCTGAAGGGCATGGTCAAGGGGTTCGACAATTTCACCGTCATCCTGGAGAGCGACGGCAAGCAGTCGCTCGTCTACAAGCACGCGGTGTCGACGATAACCCCGGCCCGCCCCATCAACAACTTCCTGAACGAGCTTCGCAAGGAGGCCGAACAGGCCTAGCCCAGCCCCACTAGTCGGACCGGTCGCCCCAGGCTTCTGGGCAGTGGCACGGGAACAGACAGCAAGGCCCCCGGATATCCGGGGGCCTTTTCGCGCCTCGCGGCGTCCTGCGTCGGGGAAGGCCTCGACCGCCCCATGGGCACGGGAGGCTGCTCGGGCGTATAATGTTGTGCTTTCCCTTCGACAGGTGGAGCCGAGGCGGGAGACGATGGACGGACAGGGTGCGGCGCCGCGGCCCGATCGGGACCTGCGGCTGGACGACGTGGCGTGTCTGATCGAGCAGGGCAAGATCACCGCCGCTCGGGGCCTGCTGATGCTGGAGGCGCCGGCCATGGACACCGGCCGTGCGGCCGTCGCGCCGGCCGACTCTTCCGGCGAGATCGACCAGGTCTTGCAGGAGCTCGACTCCCTCATCGGCCTGGGTAAGGTCAAGCGTCTGGTGCGCGGGATCAAGGCCTTCATCGAGGTCCAGCGCTTGCGGAGCCTGGAGCACCTGGCCGCCGAGCCGCTCGTCCTGCACATGGTCTTCAAGGGGAACCCGGGGACAGGCAAGACCACGGTGGCCCGGATCCTCGGCAAGGTCTTCAAAGAGATGGGCGTCCTGCAGAAGGGCCACCTCTGCGAGGTCGAGCGGGCCGACCTCGTCGGGGAGTACATCGGGCACACCGCCCAGAAGACCCGGGACCAGATCAAGCGGGCCCTGGGCGGCATCCTCTTCATCGACGAGGCCTACTCGCTGGCCCGCGGCGGGGAGAAGGACTTCGGCAAGGAGGCCATCGACACCCTCGTCAAGGCGATGGAGGACCACAAGGACGACCTAGTCGTCATTCTCGCCGGCTACCTCCGCGAGATGGAGTACTTCCTCCGCACCAACCCCGGGCTGAAGTCGCGCTTCCCGATCCACATCGAGTTCCCCGACTTCACCCTGGAGGAGCTGCTGAAGATTGCCGAGATGATGCTGCAGAAGCGCGAATACGTGACCGCCACAGAGGCGGCCGAGGCCCTGGCGGCCCATCTCCGGTCCCGCCTCGAACTGGGGGAGGAGAACGCCGGAAACGCGCGTCTCGTCCGGAACCTCATCGAGCGGGCCGTCCGCCTGCAGGCCGTCCGCCTGACGGGGCGGGGCGCGCCCGACCGCGGCCCCTTCACCCGCAAGGACCTCATGCTCATCGTCAGGGACGACATCCTGGCCGCCGTGGCCGAGGACGAGGAAGCCGGGGAATGACCGTGGTCAAGGAAGGCAAGCCGAGGCGCTGCGTGGTTGTCGGGAAGACCAACGTCGGCAAGACCCTCTTCGCGCTCAACTTCGCCGAGTCCCTTGGGGCCGAGTCGGTCGTCCTCCGCCGCGAGGATTCGGGCGGTGGAGGGTACCGGATAAGCTATTCGCCCGAAGGGGCCCGGCGGGAGCTGGTCTCATCGGAGCCTCACCGGACCCTCAGCCCCCAGGCCATCGTCGTCGAGATCCGGGCCGGCAAGGTCCGGCGGGAGGTCACCGTGGTCGACACGCCCGGTCTGGGCGACCACATCGACGAGCGCCCGGAGGTCCGTCAAGGGATGGCCGCCGCCCTCCGCGTCGTCTACGACGCCGACCTCGTCCTGCACCTGGTCGACGCGTCCCAGGTCGGGAAGGCCACGGCCAAGGAGGCCCCGGGCGAGGTTGACTACCAGTTGGCCCGGTTCTCGCGCTTCAAGCCGGGCTATGTCATCCTGGCCAACAAGATGGACCTGTCGGCCTCCGAGGCCGGTCTCAAGACCCTCCGCCAGCTCTTCCCGGGGGAGTACATCATCCCTATCTCGGCCCTGAGGTCGAGTGGCTTCGATGAGGTGAAGGCTTTTGTTCGACGCCATCTTTAGGGCCGACCCCGCCGCCCTGCTGGCCGCCCTCAGGCAACTTGCGGCGGTGGCCCTCGCCGGGGTGGCCGTCAAACTGCTCGATGATTACCTTGACCGCGAGGACGCCGAGGACGCCCGGGCCCTGCCCGCCTATGCCCTGCTGGCCCTGAGCGCCAGCGTGGTCCTGGCGCCGGGGCTGGCTTCGTCGCTGTTCCTGGCGGCTTACGCCGTCGGCATGCTGAAAGACCTGGGACGGCCTTTCCCCGCCAGGCTGACCGGTTGGCAGGAGGTGGCCGTGGTAGTGGCCGCCGGGCTGTTGCTCACGGGCTGGCGGGAGATGCTGGAGTCTCTGGCCCTGATGGTCGCCGTCCAGAGCGGCGACGACCTTCTCGACTGGTCCCTTGACCGGGCCCGCGGCCGGACCACGCTGATCGGCCGCATCGGTCTCGGGGAGTGCGTCTTCCTCTGCGTTTTCACCGCCGCCCTGGCCTGGTGCCTTGCCCCGGGGAAGACCGCCCTGGTGGCCGGCACGGCCGCCGGCATCTGGTGGGGCGAACGGGCCCTCCGGGCGTCTGGCCGGGGCCTGCCTGAACGGGTCGCCGGCGGGGGAGGGTGAGACCGGTGCTGACCCCGTTTGAAGGGCTGTTCCTGGCCATCATCGCCGCCGCCGCCCTGGGCTACGCCCTGGGACGGCGAGTCGGCCGGGGGGAGGGCCGCGCCGAGGGGCTGGCCGCCGCCCCGTTGGCCCTGCGCACCCGGGCCCTGGAGGCCGGGCGTTGCCCCATCTGCGGGAAGCCTTCCGAAGACGGCGAGCCTGAGCGGGTCCCGGACCGCGCGCCGTCGCCGTCCGAATGAACTGCCGCCCGCCGCTCATACTAGGCTTTGAACGCGGCGGGGGGTGGAGTTGACGTTCCCCACCAGACGGGCGGCGAAGAGAAGGCCTGGACCGTTGGCCTGGACGGCGGCCGCGGCCGGGCGAATGGCGGCCGCGGGGCGTCCCATCGTCCTGGCGGTCGGAGTCTGCCTGGCGGTGGCCCTCATCATCACGGCGATCATCGAGCGCGACCCGGCCGGGGCCTTCGCCGCGGCCGCCTTCGCGTTTCTTGTCGCCGTGGCTTGTGACGCCATGGGCCTCAGGCGACGCCTCCCATCCGTGGGCGGTCCGGGTCGGGCCGGCGCCCTGGCCACCATAACTTTCTACTTCGTGGTGATGGGATTGGCTTATGGCGTCGTCGCCGAGATCGCGCCGCAGCACGGTTCCCCGAACGGACCGGGATCCGGGGCCTGGCCCGCACCGGCCGGGGTCAACGAACAGCCGGCGACCCGCCCGTCGCTCTCGGTCGTCAGCCCCGAGGAGCCATCCTTCATGGCCACCGTGGTCCGGGTCCTGGGACCGTCGACCGTCGTCCTCGACGGCGACGAGCCGGCCGATCTGGCCGGCGTGCCGGAGCTGTCGACCCTGGACCCGGCCTATTCGGCGGCGACGAAGACCCTCGAGGACCTCGTCCTCGGCCGGGCCGTGACGGTGGACGCGGTCGCCACCGGGCCGCCCGTCGCCGGCCGCCCCCGGCGACTGCTCGTCACCCTGACCGTGCGAATCGGCCCAGGTCAGGCGAGGGTGGTCAACCAGGCCGTCCTGCTGGTCATCGAGTCTACCCGCCGCGAGCGTCCGTGACCCCGACGACCCGCAGGTTTGTGGTATAATGAGGCCGTGGCCTCAACCCTCGCCGAGGTGGTGTCGAAGCTATCGAGAAGGTTCTCCTCGTGGCCCTGGAGCAGCCGGGCCCGGAAGACTGGACGACTGAAGAGTCCCTGGACGAACTGGAACTCCTGGCCGGTTCGGCGGGGGCTCTCGTTGTGTCCCGGGTCGTGCAACGCCGGGAAGGGCCGACCTCCAGTCACTACATCGGCTCAGGAAAGGCCGAAGGGCTCCGCGAGGTCTGCGCCGAACGCGGTGCCGACCTGGTCATCTTCGACGACGAACTGAGCCCGACCCAGCAGCGCAACCTGGAAGGGACGATCGGTGTCCGGGTCATCGACCGGACCCAGCTCATCCTGGACATCTTCGCCCGCCGGGCGCGGACCAAGGAGGGCCAGCTCCAGGTGGAGTTGGCCCAGCTCAAGTACCTCCTGCCACGGCTGGCCGGACAGGGCGCCTCGCTCACCAGGCTCGGCGGCGGCATCGGGACCCGCGGTCCCGGCGAGACCAAGCTCGAGGTCGACCGCCGGCGCATCCGCAGGCGCCTGGCCGAGCTGGAGCGGGAGACCGAGGGCCTCCGGCAGCACCGGCGGCTGCAGCGGGAGAACCGGCATCAGGTCCCCTACCCGGTGGTCTCGCTGGTCGGCTACACCAACGCCGGGAAGTCCACTCTCTTCAACACCCTCACCGCGGCGGGCGTCCGGGCCGAGGACCGCCTCTTCGCCACCCTGGACCCGACCACCAGGCGCCTGACCCTCCCCGAGTACGGGGAGGTGCTTCTATCGGACACCGTGGGGTTCATCCACAAGCTGCCCCATCACCTCGTGGCGGCTTTCCGGGCGACCCTCGAAGAGTTGGTCGAGGCCGACCTCCTGGTCCAGGTGGTCGACGCCAGCCACCCTCAGGCGAGGCAGCAGATGGCCGTTGTCGCCGGGGTCCTGGTGGAGATCGGGGCCGGCGAGAAGCCGATGGTGACCGCGCTCAACAAAGCCGACCGCTGCGACCCCGAAAGCCTGGACTTCCTGGCCCGCGAGGGGCGGGAGGCGGTAGTCATCTCGGCCCGTCGCCGGACCGGCCTGGACGAGCTCCTGCGGGCCATGGCGCGGGCCTTCCGCCAGCGTCTCGAGCCCCTCCGGCTGGTCGTTCCGTACGACCGGCAGGGCCTGCTCTCGCTGATCCACGAGAAGGGACGGGTCACCCGCCTCGAGTACGGGGAGGCCGGGATCGTCGTCGAGGCCGAGATCGAAGGGGTCTGGGCGCGACGCCTTCGGGAGGAGTTGGCGTGAACGTGGGACGTCTTTCCGCGCCGGACATCTTGCGGGAGAGTTACGGCATCGACCCGGCCCTGGTCGCGCTGGCCGGTGAGGTCTTGGCGGCCCTCCCGCCGCAGCCTCGGACGTTCGACTCGGTGGTCTCGGGGAACCTGGCCCGGGTCCTGGCCGCCGCCCGGCGGTCGGGGGTTCACGAGAGCGACCTCCGGGACTCGACCGGTTATGGCTACGGCGACCGCGCCCGAGACCTCGTCGAGGCCCTCTACGCGGGGGCCTTCCAAGCGGAACGGGCCCTCGTCCGCCAGCAGATCGTCTCGGGCACCCACGCCCTCGCCCTGGCTCTCTTCGGCTGCCTGCGGCCCGGGGACGAGCTCCTCGCGGCCACAGGGACGCCGTATGACACGCTCCTGCCGGTGATCTCCGCCGCGCCCGGCTCCCTGGCCGAGTTCGGGGTAGCCTACCGCGAGGTCCCGCTGGCCGGGGGATGCCCCGACCCGGCCGCCGTCGCCGCCGCCGTCAGGCCGGCCACCAGGGTCGTCCTCATCCAGCGCTCCCGGGGCTATGACTGGCGCGACTCGGTCCCGGTGGAGACCGTCGGCCGGCTTGTCGCCGCCGTCAAGGAGGTCCACCCCGAGGTCATTTGCCTCGTCGACAACTGCTATGGCGAGTTCGTTGAGGACCGTGAGCCGACGGCCGTCGGGGCCGACGTCATCGCCGGGTCGCTCATCAAGAACCCCGGCGGGGGGCTGGCGACGACGGGCGGGTACGTCGCCGGGCGGGCCCACCTCGTCGAACTGGCAGCCTCGCGCCTGACCGCCCCGGGGATCGGGGCCAAGGTCGGCGCAACCACCGGCTTCAGCCGCCTTGCCGCCCAGGGCCTCTTCCTGGCCCCCGGAGTGGTCGCCCGGAGTCTCGAGGGAATGCGTTTCGCCGCCGCCTTCTTCAGCCGGCTCGGCTTTGCCGTCTCGCCCGGCCCTGAGGGGCCGCGGACCGACATCATCCAGGCCATCCGGCTGGGCTCAGAGGAGGCCATGGTGGCCTTCTGCCGGGGGCTTCAGAAGGCTTCGCCGGTGGACGCCGACGTCCGGCCCGAGCCGGCGGCGACGCCAGGTTACAGCGACCGCGTGGTCATGGCCGGCGGCACCTTCGTCCAGGGCTCGTCGATCGAACTCTCGGCGGACGGGCCGCTTCGCCCTCCTTTCGCCGTCTACCTACAGGGCGGGCTGGACCCGGAGCACGTCCTCTTCGCCTGCGTGGTGGCCGCGCAGGAATTGACGAACATTGGCGCTTTGAACCTGAAACGGCTTTGGAAATAGAGAGGAATTACGGCCGGCGGAGGAGAATGAATCGGTCAGTCCAGGGGTGGTAGCCGGTTCCACCGGCGCCACGGCCGAAGCGAGCGAGGAGGAATCGTCAGTTGCCCGGCCTTACTGAAGAAGACATCCTGCGCAAGGTGAAAGAGCTCGGGGTCAAGTTTGTCAGGCTCCAGTTCGTCGACATCCTGGGGATCCTGAAGAACGTCTCCATCCCCGTCGACCAGTTGCCCAAGGCACTGGAAGGCGAGGTCATGTTCGACGGCTCGTCGGTCGAAGGCTTCGTCCGCATCGAGGAGTCCGACATGTACCTGAAGCCCGACCCGAACACCTTCGCCGTCTTCCCGTGGCAGTCCAAGGGGCAGATTACCGCGCGGCTCATCTGCGACGTCTACAACGCCGACGGCACTCCCTTCGAAGGCTGCCCGAGGAACACCCTCAAGCGGGTTCTCGCTACCGCCCAGGAGATGGGCTACGCGATGTTCGCCGGCCCGGAGGCCGAGTTCTTCCTCTTCCACCGGGACCAGGAGGGGCGGCCGACCACCCGCACCCATGACCAGGGCAGCTACTTCGACCTCGGCCCGATCGACCTGGCCGAGGAGGCCCGGTCGGACATGGTCGAGGCCCTCGAGGAGATGGGCTTCGAGATCGAGCGCTCCCAGCATGAGGCGGCCCCGGCGCAGCACGAGATCGACTTCCGCTACGCCGACGCCCTGACCACGGCGGACAACGTGGCCACCTTTCGGCTGGTCGTTCGGACCATCGCCCAGCACCACAACCTCCATGCGACCTTCATGCCCAAGCCGCTGCACGGAGTGAATGGTTCGGGCATGCACACCCACATGTCCCTGTTCCGCAACGGCAAGAACGCCTTCTTCGACCAGAAGGCCCCCTACCAGCTGAGCAAGGTGGCCATGTGGTACCTCGGCGGCCTGATGACCCACGCCCGGGGGCTTACCGCCATCTGCAACCCCCTGGTCAACTCGTACAAGCGGCTGGTGCCCGGCTACGAGGCTCCGGTCTACATCGCCTGGTCGGAGCAGAACCGCAGCCCGCTCATCCGCGTCCCGGCCCGCCGCGGTGTCGGCACGCGGCTCGAGCTGCGCAGCCCCGACCCGTCCTGCAACCCGTACCTGGCCCTGGCGGTCATGCTCCAGGCCGGCCTGGACGGCATAAAGAAGAAGATCGAGCCGCCCGAGCCGGTCAACCGGAACATCTACCACATGACCTCGGAGGAGCGGTCCGAGGCGGGCATCGGCAGCCTGCCCGGGAGCCTCGAGGAGGCCCTTGAAGAGCTGAGGCGCGATGAGGTCATCCGGGAAGCCCTCGGGGACCACGTCTACACGCACTTCATGGAAGCCAAGCAGATCGAGTGGGACATCTACCGCACCCAGATCCACCAGTGGGAGATCGATCAGTACCTGGCGGTTTTCTGAGGCCGGGCGGCCGGTCTGAACGGGACCGGGAAGACGGGAAAGAAATGGGGAAGGGGCGGGTCGTCTGCGACCCGCCCCTCTTGTTGTCTGGGCGTGAGCCTGCTCGATGGCGCCGGCGTTTCCCGGGACCCGACGTTCAGTGAAGCCGCCGGAAGAGGCCGATGACCTTGCCGAGGATGGTCACCTCGCTCACGATGATCGGGGCCATTGTCGGGTTCTCGGGCTGCAGCCGAAAACGACCGTTCTCCTTGAAGAAACGCTTGACGGTGGCCTCGTCGCCGACCATCGCCACGACGACGTCCCCGTTCTGGGCGGTGTCCTGCTTCCGGACCAAGACGTAGTCGCCATCGAAGATGCCGGCCTCAATCATGCTCTCCCCGCGGACCGTCAGCATGAAGACGTTCTCGTCGCGGACGAGGTCGAAGGGGAGGGGGTAGCTCTCTTCGATGTTTTCCACGGCCAGGATGGGCTCGCCGGCCGTCACTCGGCCGACCACCGGCACCTGAATCAGGCGCCGCGCCCTCATCTCCCGGTCGTCGACCACCTCGAGGGCCCTGGGCTTGGTGGGGTCTCGCCGGATGAGGCCTTTCTCTTCCAGCCGGTCGAGGTGGCCGTGCACGGTCGAGCTCGAGCTGAGGCCGATGGCCTCGCCGATCTCACGTACCGAGGGGGGATAGCCCCTCTCCCGAACCACCCTCCGGATGTATTCGAGGATCTCCTGTTGGCGCGAAGTGAGGTTCTCCGGCAACGACGCCACCTCCGATAGCTGATCCGACCGGGGCGGCGGCCGCCCCTGCGTCTGGAAGCATTATACCATGGGTCCCCGAAAAAAGGCAAACAGTTGTTCGCAAGGCCCGTTGACAAGCGAACGGGGGTTCGGCTATACTGGAGGAGAAGAGCGAACACCTGTTTGCCGCCGGTCGGCCACGGAGGGATGACGATATGCGTAGCTGGGCACGAAAAACCGTGCATCCAAAGGTAACGTGGCGCCTGACGAGGCCCGGGCGCCTGGGTCTCATGGTAGCGACGACCTTGGCCCTGGTGGGGGTCCTGGCCCTGGGGGCCGCACCCACCCTCGAGCGGCCGGCCCTGGCCAGCGCTTTTTCTGGTTCCGGCTCCCTCGCCGGAGGTGGGGCCAATCAGGCGGGGAACCTGAACGTGGTCATCGAGGTCACCGTGGAGCCTGGGGATACCCTTTGGACCTTGGCCACAAGGTACTTCCAGGGGACTGACCCGAGGGTCGGGGTGGCCCGGCTTCGCCGGCTCAACCAGTTGAAAGACGGGTCGATCCAGGGATCCCAAA
>JAJZPE010000202.1 GCA_021811325.1 Bacillota bacterium | reverse complement strand
CACGCCAAGGTGGTCTGGGCCGACATGAGCATGCCTGGCGTGCAGTACCCGCACTGCACGGCGCCGTGCTTGACGAACGATTCCTGAAGGGGGTGCAGCTTCTCCCCCTCGGCCAGGCCCTCGACCGTGGTGATCTGATGGCCGTCGGCCTGGAAGGCCATGACCAGGCAGGACAGCACCGCCCGGCCGTCCATGATCACCGTGCAGGTGCCGCAGTCCCCGGCGGCGCAACCCTCTTTGGTCCCCGTCAAGCCGAGCCTGTCGCGAAGGACTTGGAGGAGGCTAATGTGCGTGCCCACCCGCAACCGGTGCCGTTGGCCGTTAACGAAAAGCTCCACGTCGACCTCTTTCAGGTTCGCCGCCCCCTGTCTGATCAGGATGGTTTCACCACGACCAGGCCAAGATCGGTCAGCTTGAGTTCCGGGACAACCGGGAGAGCCAGGAACGACAGGGTCATGAAGGGGTCGTATTCCTTCCGCACCCCGAGTCCGAAGGCCTTGTCGCGCAGCCGCGACAGGACCGCGTCGACATCTTCCATCGGGCGCATCGACATCAGCCCGGCGATGGGCAGAGGCATCGTCCCGAGGATCCGCTTCTTGGAAACGATGGCCAGCCCGCCGCCCATCTCGGCGACGGCCACGACGGCGAGGAGCATGTCTTCGTCGCCGGCCCCGATGACCACGATGTTGTGGGAATCGTGGGCCACCGAGGTGGCCAAGGCCCCCTCCCGCAGCCCGAAGCCGGAGACCAGGCCGACGCCGACGTTGCCGGTGGCCCGGTGCCGCTCGACCACGGCCAGCTTCAGCAGGTCTTGGCGCGGGTCGGCGACGAACGCGCCATCGACGACCGGCGCCTGCACCTTCAGGTGCCTGGTGACGATTTGATGTGGGATGAGGCCGATGACGTCGGCCTCCGGCCCGGTGGCCGGGATGCGCAGTTGCTCCACGCGCGGCTCGGCCAGGCGGACGGTGTCCGTGACCATCTGGTCGCGGTACTCCGGGACCTCGGCGACCATCCGCCCGCCCTCGGCGACCAGCCGGCCGTCCTGATAGACCTGCAGCGGCCGGAAGCTCTCGAGGTCTTCGAGGACGAGGAAGTCGGCCCGGTAGCCCGGGGCCACGGCGCCCAGGTCGCGCAGCCGGAAGTACTCGGCCGTGTTGAGCGTGGCCATCTGGATGGCCGTGACCGGGTCGAGCCCTTCGGCCACGGCCAAGCGGACGACGTGGTTGATGTGGCCCTCACGGAGCAGGTCGTGCGGGTGCCGGTCATCCGTGACCAGCAGGCAACGGCGCGAGGTCGAGGCGTTGACCACCGGCAGGAGGCTCTTCAGGTTGCGGGTCACCGAGCCCTCGCGGATCATCAGGCGCATCCCGCGCCGCAGCTTCTCCAGGGCCTCCTGGGGGGCCGTCGACTCGTGGTCCGAGCCGATGCCCGCCAGGACGTAGGCGTTGAGTTCCTTCCCGGTCAGGCCGGGGGCATGCCCGTCGATGACCTCGCCGCGGCAGGCCCTGAGCTTCTCGAGGAGGTCCGGGCGCCGCCCGGTGACCCCGGGGACGTCCATCACCTCGCCCAGCCCGAGGACCCGTGGGTACGACTTCAGGGCGGCCAAGTCCTGGGCTCCGAGTCGCGCCCCGCTCGTCTCCAGCGGGGTCGCCGGCACGCACGACGGCAGCATCACGTAGACCCGCAAAGGCAGGTCCTCGGTGGCCGCCAGGATGTAGTGGATGCCGGCCACACCGGCCACGTTGGCGATCTCGTGCGGGTCGGCCACCACCGCCGTCGTCCCCAGCGGGACCACCGTCCGCGCGAACTGCCCCGGCGTGACCATCGAGCTTTCCAGGTGGACGTGCCCGTCGATGAACCCCGGGCAGACATACTTCCCCTGCAAATCTACTTCGCGGGCGGCGCGGTAATCACCGGGCCCGATGACACAGCCGTCGGCCACGGCGAAGTCGGTCTCGAGGACCTCGCCGGTGAAGACATCGACCAGCTTCGCCCGCCTGAAGACGACATCCGGCGGGCGCCGGCCCATCCCCACGTCGATCAGTTCCAGGTGCATCAGGTCTCACCCCTCCAGGGGGAACGCCAAGACCTGCCGGGTCGGCCCGCGCTTCAGAAAGCGTCCGGCCCCGGCTTGGCCCACGAATTCCCCGTCGCGGTAGATGACGCGGCCATGGGACATGGTCAGGACGACGCGGCCATGGGCCCGGAGACCTTCATAGGGAGTGTGGTCGCCGAGCGAGTGGAGTTCGCCGGGTGCAATGGTCCACTCGGCCTCGGGGTCGACGATGACGAAGTCGGCGTCGGCGCCCGGACCCACGTGGCCCTTCCTGGGATACAGGCCGAACAGGCGGGCCGGGTCGGACGACGTCACCTGGACGACTCGTTCCAGGCTGAGCCGGCCCTTGGCGACGCCCTCCGACAGGAGCACGGTCAGGATGAGCTCGGTCCCGCCGATGCCCGCCGGGGCCTCGAGGAACGACGCGGCTCCGCGGGCCTTGCCGGCCAGCGGGAACGGGCAGTGGTCGCTGGACACCACCTGGACCTCACGGCCGGCCAGGCCCGCCCACAGGGCCTCGACGTCCTCCCGCTTCCGCAGGGGCGGGTTGATGACGAACTTGTAGCCGTCGGCCCGCCCGTAGACGTCGTCCGTGAAAGTGAGGTAGTGCGGGCAGGTCTCGGCCCACACCCGCACCCCCCGCGCCCGGGCCCGCCTGATCTCATCCAGGCCGGCGGCGGTCGAGAGGTGGAAGATGTAGAGCGGCGCCCCCGCGTCCTCGGCCATCCGGCAGGCCCGGGCGATGGCCGCGCGTTCGGCCTCCGGCGGGCGGCCGGCGGCGAAGAACGGCATGGCGGTCTTTCCGGCCCGCACGAGCCCGGCGGTGGTCTCGTCGACGAGGTCGCTGTCCTCGGCGTGGACCCCGGCCAGGCCCCCCCGCTTCCCGGCGGCGGCCAGGGCCCTGGCCAGGGTGGCGTCGCCGGCCATCAGCCGGCGGGCCTTGTAGGCCATGTAAAGCTTAAAGCTCGTCAGCCCTTGCTCCATGAGGGCGCCGACCTCTTCGACCGCCGGCGGCTCGATGAGCACCCCGTGGAAGCTGTAGTCGATGACCGAACGGGAGGCCGCTCGGAGCCGCTCGGCCAGGGCCGCGGAGACTGACTGGCCGGGCTCGGGCGTGGCGAAGTCGATGAACGTCGTCACCCCGCCGCAGGCCGCCGCGACCGAGCCGGAGTAGAAGTCGTCCGACGTGGCGATGTCCCCGGAGGTCAGGCCGAAGTGGGTATGGACGTCGATGAGCCCCGGGAGGACGAGCTTCCCGCGCGCGTCGATGACCTCGGGGCCGCCGGCGGGGCCGCCGGCCAGGCTGCCCGCGCCGGCCAGGCTGCCATCCTCGGAGATGGCGGCCACGCGGCCGTCCCTGATGCCGAGGTCGAGCCGGTGCCGTCCGCCCGGTGTGACCACCGTGCCGCCGCGGACCACCACGTCATGGGGTTGCATCAGGGCCGGCCGCCCATGGTCAGGGCCATGACCGCCTTCTGCACGTGCAACCGGTTCTCCGCCTGGTCGTAGACGACCGACTGCGGCCCGTCGATGACCTCGTCGGTGACCTCGCTGCCGCGGTCCGCCGGGAGCGGGTGCATGTAAACGGCCTCCGGCGAGGCCAGGCTCATCCGCCTGGCGTCGGCGCACCAGCCGGGGTACTTCTTGATCAGGGCCAGGCCCTCTTCCTTGTTGGTCGTCTGGGCCAGCGGCCCCCAGCTCTTCGGATAGACCACGTGGGCCCCACGGAAGGCCTCGTCCATGTCGTGGACAACCTCGAACTTGGTACCGGCCCGGCGGGCGTTTTCCCGGGCCTGCTTCTCAATCTCCGGCAGCAGCTTGAACTCGGGCGGGTGGGCCAGGGTCA
>JAJZPE010000201.1 GCA_021811325.1 Bacillota bacterium | reverse complement strand
CCGCGGCGCTCAAGCAGGCCCGGGCGACCCACGACCCGGAGCTGACCATGCTGGCCACGGACGATGACGAACGCGAGTTCTACCGGCGTTTCGCCCGGACCTTCCTCAACGCCGCCGGGGCGCCCCGGCGCGACGGGCTGCTGGAGGCGGTGTCCCAGGAGCTCTACGCCTACGACCCTCTGTACGAGGTCTATTCCGAGGTCCCCGAGGTCCTGGCCCGGCTGCGGGCACAGAAGGACACGGTCCTCGGGATCGTCTCCAACTGGGAGCCGTCCCTCGGACGGCTCTGCCGTCATCACGGCCTGGACAAGTACTTCGACTTCATCCTCGCCTCCAGCGCGGCCGGCGCCCTCAAGCCCGAGCCGGAGATCTTCAAGAAGGCCCTGGCCCTGGCCCGTGTGCCGGCGGGGGCGGCCGTCCACGTGGGCGACGACTACCGCGACGACGTCCTGGGGTCCAAGCGGGCCGGAATCAAGCCGGTCTGGCTCATCCGCGACGTCAACGCGGAGATCCCACCCGAGGCCGAGCGCTTCGCGGGCCCCATCATCCACGACCTGCGGGACCTGTTGGAGCTCATCGACCCACTCGGCAGCTGATCGGGCGGAGACCGCCGCTCCCCCCGGGGGGTCCCTCCGGCATCGCTTCGTCCAAGGCCCGGGCCAGGACGTGTCCGCTCGGACCTCCTCGCATCGAGCTGAGCGGGCGCTGAACCGTGTTTTTCCGGCGGTCGGCGTTTAGGCCGCCGTCAATCGGCGAAAACTATGGCTCAGGGCACCGCGCCCTGGGCGATAAGCTGTGTGCTTCAAGAAGGGGTGCATAGAAGGATGACGGAAGTCGAGGGTTTCCCGAGGAAACTGGCGGAGACGATCAAGGACGGACTCGACCACGGCGTTTCTGACGACCAGATTGTCAAGGGCATGGTCAGTCTGGGCAACCTGGCCGAGCATTTCATCAGCCCGGACTCCGCCCAGGAGTCGCTGGCCAAGGAGATGTGGGACGAGGCCAAGCCGGCCGAGAAGGAGACGATGGCCCACATCGTCCTTCGGGTGGCCAAGAAGAAGCTGCACTAGGCAAGGCAGTCGCGAAATCAGAATAGCTTCGAGACAAAGGGACCGGGCCTCGCAAGAGGTCCGGTCCCTTTTGGTGCTGGGCAGTTCCCTTTCCTAAAGGGATGAGAGCGAGCTAACCGGTATGCTTTGTCGAAATATGGCGGATAAGGTCGACGGGAAGCTCTAATCAGCCACTTAATTTCAAACGAATGGAATGAAAGGAAGGTTGTGTAAGGAAACCGGAAAGCGATGGGGGTTAAGGCCATGAAGTTCGCGCGGTCTCGCCTGGTCTCCGTCATCCTGATCCTGGCCCTTACGGTCGTCTCCAGCCCGGTCGACGCCGCCCGCGACAAAGGCGGGATCGCGCCGCTGTCGACGGTCGGGGTGAGTGCCAGCCCGAACCCGTATGACCCGACCTCCGGGCAGACACTGACCGTATCGTGGTCCTACGAGACCAAGTCCCACCCGACCCTGATCACGGTGTCAGGGCCGGTGAGCAACACCTATCCCACCTCCGGTGTCGTCGGCTACAACAGCTACTCGTTTGGAACGCCCCAATGGCCGGATGGCAGTTACACCATCACGGTGACCCCGAACGATGAGTGGAGCGGCTATTCCGGGTCGACCGGGCTGACGGTGAAAAGGGGCGGCGGGACACAGGAGCCGCCTCCGCCCCCTCCACCGCCCCCGCCGCACCCCGCGCCGTCGGGGATGACCTTCCAGAGCAACCCGTTGTACACGCCGCACCAGACGGTTTACGTCCCGGTCCCCAGCTTCCCGTCCAACGTCCCGGCGGTGACCGGGGCCCGGATCAGCGTCAGCGCCGGCGGGGGCGGGTCGCTAGAGCAGTCGACCGGCTGGCCGTCCGGGGGCAGTTACGTCTTCACCTTCACCCCGCCGGCCAGCGGCACGGTCACCGTGACGGCCGCCTACCTGTTCGCCGACGGGGTTCCGGGTGACACCACCAGCGCCTCCTTCACCTATGTTCCCAAACCGGCGGCGCCGAGCATCACCTCACCGCTGCCGAGCGTGTCCGGGGACCGCGTGGTCACCGTAGCCGGCACCGTCTCGACCGGGGGGACGCCGGTCGCCCGGGTCATCGTGACCAACAACGGCGCCACGGTGGCCGCCCTGACCCCGCAGGGCGGGTCATGGTCCACTCGGGTGACCCTCAACGAGGGCTACAACCACATCGTCGCCGTGGCTCAGAGCCCGGCGGGGATCTCATCAGACCCGTCGAACGCCCTCGACACCCTCTACAACGCCCTCAAGAAATATGACGGCGACCTCGCCCCCAGGGCCGCGCAAGAGACCCTGGGCGGGTCCTACACCTCCGGCTTCTGGGCCGACCCCATCAATACGGCCACGGGCAACTTCGTCCATTCCGAGACCGACCTGGTCGTCTACGGCCGGTTGCCCATCGTCTTCGAACGTTACTACAACTCCCTGGACCCCTACTTCGGAGCCCTCGGCAACGGTTGGCGGCATAGCTTCGAGTATGCCCTCGACCTCGGCCAGCCGGGGCTGGTCGTGGTTTCGCGGCCGGACGGCCGCCAGGACAACTACCACCTCAAGGACGGGGCCATCGAGCCGCCCCCCGGCGTGGCCGACTTCCTGTCCAAGGACGCCGTCGGCGGTTATTCGCTCAAGACCCAGGCCGGGCTGACCTACGCCTTCGACCCGGCGGGCTCCCTGACATCCATTCACGACCGGGACGGCCGGTCCCTGACCGTGGCCCACACGGCCGTCGCCGGCTTTTCCCGCGTCGCATCGGTGCAGGACCAGTCCGGCCGCGGCCTGGCCTTCGCCTACGACGAGCGGGGCCGTATCAAATCAGTCACCGACCACGCCGGGCGGAAGGTCTCTTTCCAGTATGACGACGTCGACAACCTGACCGTGGCCACGTCGGTGGACGGCCAGGCCACGACCTACAAGTACGACGACAAGGACCAGATGACCGAGATCGTCGGGCCCGATGGCCGGACGGTCATCCGCAACGTCTACGACGACAGGTACCGGGTGGTCAAGCAGTACGACGCTCTGAACCAGAAGACGACCTTCGCTTACGATCGTACGAACAGCCTGGTGACGGTGACCCCGCCCGACGGGAAGCCGATCATCGACAAGTACGATGAGCGCTTCCGGCTCCTCGAGCGGACGGACCGCGACGGGAAGAAGACCGGCTTCGAATACGACCAGTACGGCTACCGTGGCCGGGCCTTCTTCAAGGACGGCCTGTCCACGGTGACGACCCATGACGCCCTCGGCAACGTCACCTCGGTCACCGGCCGCAGCGGGGTGACCTGGAACCTGGGCTACGACGCCGACGGCAACCTGACCTCGATGGCCGATCCCAACGGCAACAGGTGGGCGATGGCCTACGACGCCAAGGGGCACCTGACCAGCTACGGCGACCCGACCGGCGTGAGCGCGGCTTACGAGTATGACTCCCGCGGCAACCTCACCAGGGTGTCCAAACCGTCGGGGGCCGTGACCCATATGGCCTATGACGCGGACGACCAGCTGACGCGGGTCTGGGACGACCAGGGAACCCTGAGCACCTTCACCTACAACGCCATCGGCCTGCCCGAGACGGTGACCGACGCCCGCGGCGGCGTGACCCGTTACGAATACGACGCCGCCGGCCGGCCGACGAAGGTCACCGACCCGCTCGGTCGGGTCACCGTCATGGCCTACAACTGGAGGGGCCAGGTGACCTCACAGAGCCTGCCGGGCGGGAACGTCGTCACCTACGATTACAACGTCGATGGCACCCTCGCCCGCGTCCGCGACTCCCTTGGGCGGGGCGCGTCCTACACCTATGACTCCATGGGCAACGTGCTCACCGAGACCGACGCCCTGGGGAACACGACGACCTACGA
>JAJZPE010000027.1 GCA_021811325.1 Bacillota bacterium | reverse complement strand
GGCGGAACGGATGGCCATCGTCGCGGTGGCCAAGCGACTCGACATCTGGCCGTCGAGCCTCAAGACTTACATGCGTTTCCGCGAGGGTGACGAGGTCCGCCAGGGCACAATTCTGGCCGCCAGCCCGTCCACGGCCGGGATGGATTACGCCTACTCCCCAATCAACGGGGTCATCGAGAAGGTCTGCACGAAGACGGGGACGGTGACCATCGTCCGACCGGTCAAGGAGACGATCGTCGACGCCTACGTGGCCGGCCGCGTGGAGGAGATCATCCCCGAACGCGGGGCGGTCATCGTCTCCCGCGGGCTGGCCGTCGAGGGCGTCTTCGGGGTCGGCTTCGAACACCACGGCCCGCTGGCCGTACTGACCCGGAGTCCCGAGGAAGACCTGGACCCGGCGGCCGTCCTCCCGGCCCACGAGGGGAAGGTCATCGTCGCCGGTCGGCGGGTGACTCTCGATGGCCTGCGCAAGGCGGTCGAAGTCGGCGCCAGCGGGGCCGTCTGCGGGGGGGTCGACAACCTCGACCTCGTCCAGTGGCTCGGCAAGGAGATCGACGTCGGGATCACCGGCCAGGAGGACGTGGAGTTCACCCTGATCATCACCGAGGGCTTCGGCCCGATGCCGATGGCTGAAGCCGTGTTCGCCACCTTCCTGGCCAACGACGGCCGAGTGGCTTCGATAAACGGCTCGACGCACGTGCGGGCCGGAGCGATCCGCCCCGAGGTGCTCATCGCCAGCGGACCGGTCGGCGGCCGAGCCGCCCAGGCCGAAACGGCCAGGGCGGCGCTCGCCGAGGGGGTCCCGGTGAGGTTGCTCGGACCGCGCCACTTCGGTCGGCGCGGCCGGGTGGTTGAGATGCCGGTGGAACGGCAGCTTCTCGAGACCGAGGTGCGATTGAAGGTGGTCCGCGTGCGACTCGACGACGGGACGGTGGTCAGTGTGCCGCAGACCAACGTCGAGGTGGTCTAGGCGCCGGCTGCCGGTGGGCCGTCCGGCCGGGCGGCGCCGTGCGGGCTCGGCCTGTTCCTTGACGAGCTTTCATGAGGCGTGGTAAAATGAACTCGTTGTGCGTCCGGGCTCGCACTTTGCGAGCCGGTGGAGGTCATATTTGGGGGCCCGGCGGCGGAGAATAAAGCCACGAGCGATTCTCGTCGGCGCCCAGGATGCGGGGAGTTGTGCCATGGCAACGCGTTGTGAGATCTGCGGCAAAAGCCCCATCACCGGTCGGGCGATCATCCGTCGCGGCGCGGCCAAGCGGCGCGGCGGGGCCGGGCAGAAGATAACCGGCCGGACCCTTCGACGCCAGTACCCAAACGTGCAGACGGTGCGCATCGTGGTCAACGGTAGGCCGCGGAAACTAACCGTCTGCACCAGTTGCCTCAAGGCCGGGAAGGTCGAAAGGCTCCGGATGGGGGCCAAGGTCTGAGGAAGGGCCGAAAAGGACCGCAAGGTCCTTTTTTGATGCCCAAACCAGGAGACGGACAGGTGGCTCTATTATGTCAATTATGAAGGCCGTTCCTTTTAGTTGACATAAACTTGGCAAACGCCCGCCGTTGCCCTTTCTAGCTTGGGTTCGTAAGTCGATGGGGGTCTCACCGGCGGGCTCTCGTCGCCCCGGTGGGCCGGACTGAGAAATACGGCGACTCGGGTTGAGAAATATCTTTAGAAGGAAAAGGGAGCAGGCCGTCGAAAGCAAGCCGCCCGCATCTTACGGGCCCGGTGGGGCCCGGGGCGGAGGCGGTCCTGTGGCGGTCAAGGAACTCCTGGCCCTGGCGAGCGTCCCAGGCCTTGGGGCACGGCGGCTGGCCGGGCTGCTGGCGGCCTTCGGGTCGGCCGAGGCGGCCCTCGAGCAGAACCCCACGAGGTTGCGGCAGGCAGCGAGACTGCCCCCGGGAACCGAGTCCCAGTTCGAAGCGAAGACCTTGCGGGCGCACCTGGACGAGGCCGAAGCCGAGCTGGAACGCGTGGCGGAGGCCGGCGGCTGGGCGCTGGGGCTGGACGGGCCGGACTACCCCAGTCTCCTCCGGACGATCACCGACCCGCCGCCCGTCCTCTTCGGCCTGGGTGACCCGAAAGCCCTGGCCCGGACGGCAGCGGCGATGGTCGGGACGCGGCGGGCGACACCGTATGGCCTGACCGTCACCCGGATGATAGCCGGGGACGTGGGCAGAGCCGGCGCGGTCGTGGTCAGCGGGCTGGCCCACGGCATCGACGCCGCGGCCCACCGGGCGGTGGTGGCCGCCGGTGGGGTCACCGTGGCCGTCCTCGGCTCCGGGCTGCGCCACATCTACCCGCGGGAGAACCGGACCCTGGCCGAGAGGATGATCGAGGCCGGGGCGGTGGTCAGCGAGCACACCCTGGGGACCGCCCCGCTGCCGGGCCACTTTCCGGCACGCAACCGGATCATCAGCGGTCTCTCAAAGGCCGTCGTCGTGGTCGAATCGGAAGAGCGAGGCGGGGCGATGATCACCGCCGATTGCGCCCTCGAACAAGGCCGCGAGGTGCTGGCCGTCCCGGGCCCGATCACCAGCCGCTTCAGCCGCGGGCCGCATGCCCTGATCAAGGAGGGCGCCGGGGTCGTGACCGGGGCCGATGACGTCCTCGAGGCCATCGGCTTCGTCCCGGCGGGCCGGTCGGGAACGGGCGGGGGCAGCCGGAAGGCGCCGCCGCGGTTCCCCGGGTCCGAGGCGGAACTGGTCTTCAAGGCCCTCTCGGTGGTCCCGGTCGGACCCGACGAGATTATCCGGGTGACCCGGCTGGAGGCCCCGGCGGTGGCGGCTGCGCTGGGCGCCCTCGAAGTCGAGGGCCTGATCAGGCGGCTGCCCGGGCCGAGTTACATGCGTCTGACGGAGGACTGAACGGGCGAGCGCTTCCGGGCGCTACAGAACGTCTAGGAAAACGTCTAGGAGGTAACCCCTTGGCGAAGCCGATGATCATCGTGGAATCCCCGGCCAAAGCCCGGACGATCGAGAAGTTTCTGGGCCGGCGTTACGCGGTCAAGGCGTCGATGGGCCACGTCCGCGACCTCCCCAAGAGCCAGTTCGGGGTGGACGTGGACAAAGACTTCGCGCCGAAGTACATCACCATCCGCGGCAAGGGAGAGATCCTCAAGAGCCTGAGGGAGGGTGCCCGCAAGGCCGCGAAAGTCTTCCTGGCCACCGACCCGGACCGCGAGGGCGAGGCCATCTCCTGGCATCTGGCCGAGGTTCTTGGGGTCGACCCCGCGGCCGATTGCCGGATCGAGTTCCACGAGATCACCAAGGACGCCATCGCCAAGGCGATAAAGAAACCGCGAGCCATCAACACCGACCTCGTCGACGCCCAACAGGCCCGGCGGATCCTGGACCGGGTGGTGGGCTACCGCCTCTCGCCCTTGCTCTGGCGGAAGGTCCGGCGCGGGTTGTCGGCCGGCCGCGTGCAGTCGGTGGCCGTCCGCCTGATCACCGACCGTGAGGAAGAGGTAAAGGCCTTCGTCAAGGAAGAATACTGGAGCATCGAAGCGCGGCTCAAGGGCGGCGACGACAGTCAGCCCTTCCTGGCCCGTTACGTGGGTCCCAACGGGCAAAAGGCGGAACTCGGGAACTCTGCTTCGGTGGATGAGGTCCTCGGCCGGGTGAAGGGGAAACCCTTCACCGTCACCTCCGTCAAGAAACGCGAGCGGCACCGCACCCCGGCGCCGCCCTTCACCACGTCGAGCCTGCAGCAGGAGGCTTCCCGCAAGCTCGGCTTCAGCGTCCGCCGGACGATGTCCATCGCCCAGCAGCTGTATGAGGGCCTCGACCTCGGCTCGGCGGGGACCGTCGGCCTCGTCACCTACATCCGTACCGACTCGACCCGGGTGGCCGACGAGGCCCACCGCGAGGCTCGGGCTTTCATAAAGGAGAAGTTCGGGGCCGAGTACGTCCCGAACGAACCGCGAATTTACGAGGACAAGCGCGGGGCCCAGGGGGCCCATGAGGCCATCCGGCCGACAAGCCTCGAGCGCGGCCCCGAAGTGGTCAAGGAGTTCCTCACAGCCGAGCAGTTCAAGCTCTACCGCTTGGTCTGGGAGCGCTTCCTGGCCAGCGAGATGAGCCAGGCCGTGCTGGACACGGTGACCGCCGACATCGGCGCCAACGGCGACACCTTCCGGGCCAGCGGTTCGACGGTGCGCTTCCTCGGCTTCATGGCCATCTATACCGAAGGTCAGGACGAGGAGAAGCCACCCGAAGAGGAGGAGGGCCTCCTCCCTGAGCTTGAGGAGGGGCTGCGGCTGGCGGTCCTGGGCATCGAGGGCAAGCAGCACTTCACTCAGCCGCCCCCGCGCTACACCGAAGCCATGCTGGTCAAGGCCCTCGAGGAAAAGGGCATCGGCCGCCCGAGCACCTACGCGCCGATCATCGAGACCATCCAGTACCGCGGTTACGTGGTCCGCGAGGACCGGCGCTTCGTCCCGACCGAGCTGGGCATCCTCGTCGTCGACCTGCTCAAGGAGCACTTCCCGAAGATCATCGACGTGGCCTTCACCGCCAACCTCGAGGAGCAACTCGACGAGATCGAGGAGGGCGACCGCCGCTGGCAGGCCGTCGTCGGCGAGTTCTACGGGCCCTTCGCCACCGACCTGAAGCGGGCCGAGGAGGTCATCGGCCCCGTCGAGATTCCCGAAGAGGAAAGCGACGTCGTCTGCGAGAAGTGCGGCCGCAAGATGGTCGTCAAGTACGGTCGTTTCGGCAAGTTCCTGGCCTGCCCGGGCTTCCCCGAGTGCAAGAACACCAAGCCCATCGTCGAGGTCCTGAAGGCCAAGTGCCCGGTCTGCGGGGGCCAGATGGTCGAACGCAAGAGCCGCAAGGGCCGGCGTTTCTACGGTTGCAGCAATTACCCGGAGTGCACCTTCGTTTCGTGGCAGAAGCCCCTCGACCGGAACTGCCCGGAATGCGGGTCTTTCCTGGTCCAGCGGAAGAGCAAGACAGAGGGCACGCACTACCAGTGCTCCCGCGAGGGTTGCAGCTACGCCGAGTACGGCGAACCGGAAGGCGACGAGCCGAGTTAGCCCGGGCGCCTGGACTGGAGGGCTGACGCCGTGGGAACGGTGATGGTCATCGGCGGTGGCCTGGCCGGGGCGGAGGCCGCCTGGCAGGCTGCGGAGAGCGGGGCCGCGGTGACGCTACACGAGATGAGGCCGGCGAAATCCACGCCGGCCCATCATACGGGTTTCCTCGCTGAACTGGTCTGCTCCAATTCGCTCGGGGCCGACGGGCGTGAGAATGCCCCCGGCCTCTTGAAACAGGAGCTCCGGGCCCTGGGGTCGCTGATCATGCGGGCGGCCGACGCGAGCCGCGTGCCGGCCGGCAACGCCCTGGCCGTGGACCGTGAGGTCTTCGCCCGGGCGGTGACCGAGGCCCTCGAGGCCCATCCGCGGATCACCGTCGTCAGGGACGAAGTGACCGGCCTTCCCGAGGCGGGCCCGGTGGTCGTGGCCACCGGCCCGCTCACGTCGGATGCCCTGGCCGCCGCCATCGCCGCCTTCACCGGCGACGAGGCCCTTTTCTTTTACGACGCGGCCGCTCCCATCGTCGCCGCCGATAGCATCGACCACACCCGCGTCTACCGCGCTTCCCGCTACGGCAAGGGCGGGGAGGACTATCTCAACTGCCCGCTGACGGCCGAGGAGTACCGGGCCCTCCGCGAGGCCCTGGTCGGGGCCGAGCAGCACCCGCCGAAGGAGTTCGAGAAGACGGTCTTCTTCGAAGGCTGCCTGCCGGTGGAGGAGCTCGCCCGTCGCGGTGAGGACACCCTCCGCTACGGGCCGTTGAAGCCGATCGGTCTGCCCGACCCGCGGACCGGCCGGCTGCCTCACGCCGTGGTCCAGCTTCGCCAGGACAACCGGGAGGGCACCCTCTACAACCTCGTCGGCTTCCAGACCAGCCTGCGCTTTTCGGAGCAGCGTCGCGTCTTCGGGCTCATCCCGGGCCTCGAGAAGGCCGAGTTCGTCCGCTACGGGGTCATGCACCGCAACACCTACCTACGGTCGCCGGGGCTGCTGGCGCCGACCATGGCCACCCGCCGCCGGGGCAACCTCTTCTTCGGCGGGCAGATCACCGGGGTTGAGGGCTATCTCGAGTCGACGGCGACGGGGCTGGTGGCCGGCCGCAACGCGGCCCGCCTGGCGGCGGGCTTGCCGCCGCTGGTCCTCCCGCCGGAAACGATGGTCGGGGCCCTCTGCCGCTACGTGTGCGAGGCCGACCCGGGGCATTTCCAGCCAATGAACGCGAATTTCGGGCTCCTGCCCCCAGCCCCGGGGATACAAAAGAAAATGAAGAAACAATTCTTGATATTGCGTGCTCTGGAAGGGCTTAGTAAGTTCTTGAATATTGCGAATTGAATCTGGACACCGCATGGGCGGGGTGTTACAATATGGTCTTGGGTGGAGAAGCAGGAAAAGCCGCCGAGCTGGAAGGGTGCGTCGAGGGGTTCCTCAGCACGCTGAGGGCGGACCGGAACGCGTCGCCCCGGACCCTACAGGCCTACTCGCTGGACCTGGCGCAGTTCTTCAAGTTCGTCGCCGAAGCGGCCGCCGCCGGCGCCTGGCGAAACGAGCCGGTCGGCCACCCGCTGATCCGCTCCTACCTTGGCGACCTTCAACGCCGGAAGTACAGTCGCCGGACCATCGCCCGCAAGGTGGCGGCCCTGCGCTCCTTCTTCAGGTACCTCTGCCGCGAGGAGATCCTCGAGCGCAGTCCGATGGTGGGCGTGGCCACCCCACGGCTGGAGAAGAAGCTGCCGGCCTTCCTCTATACCAACGAGGTCGAGACCCTGCTGGCCCGACCGGATACGCGGACCCCGCCGGGGATGCGCGACCGGGCCCTTCTCGAAGTGATATACGGCTGCGGCCTGCGGGCTTCCGAGGCCGTCGGGCTGAACCTGGATGACCTGGACTTCGAGGCCGAGTACGTGAGGGTCTTCGGCAAGGGGTCCAAGGAACGCCTGGTGCCGCTGGGGACGGAGGCCATCAAAGCCCTCGGGCAATACCTCAAGGCCGGCCGACCGCGGCTGGGGGCCACCGGCCGGGCGGTCTTCGTCAACAAGGCCGGCGGGCGGCTGAGCGACCGCGGCCTGCGTCGGCTCCTCCAGAAGTATCTGCGCCAGACGGCCATCGCCCGCCGAATCACGCCACACGCCCTCAGGCACTCGATGGCCACGCACATGCTGGAGAACGGGGCCGACCTTCGGACCATCCAGGAACTCCTAGGGCACTCCAGCCTTTCGACCACGCAGATTTACACCCACGTGGGTCGGGGGACGATCAAGAAACAATATGACCGGGCCCACCCGCGGGCCTGAGGAGGGGCGCGAGGTGGAGAACGACCGGATCATCGGCACGACCATCGTGGCCGCCCGGAGGGGCGGGCACGCGGCCATCGCCGGCGACGGCCAGGTGACCCTGGAGCGAACGGTTCTCAAGCACCGGGCCAAGAAAGTGCGCCGGATATACAACGGCAAGATCCTGGCCGGGTTCGCCGGGTCGGTGGCCGACGCCTTGACCCTCTTCGAGCGGTTCGAAGGCAAGCTCGAGGAGTTACAGGGGAACCTGCCGCGGGCCGCCGTCGAGGTGGCCAAGGAATGGCGGACCGACCGCACTCTGCGCCGGCTGGAAGCCCTCCTCGTCGTGGCCGACCGCGACCACCTCCTGGTGGTCTCGGGCAGCGGCGAGGTCATCGAACCTGACGACGACATCGCGGCCATCGGCTCCGGCGGGCCCTACGCCCTCGCCGCCGCCCGGGCCCTGGCCGGGCACACCGACCTCGGGGCGCGCGAGCTGGTCCGGGAAGCCCTGAACATCGCCGCTTCCATCTGCATCTACACCAATCAGGAAATCACCGTCGAGGAGCTCTAGATCATGCCTAACGCGAGCGAGGATCTGACCCCGCGGCAGATCGTCAAGGAACTCGACAAGTATATCGTCGGCCAGCATAAGGCCAAGCGGTCGGTGGCCATCGCCCTGCGGAACAGGTACCGCCGGCGCCGCCTTCAGACCTCGTTGCGGGACGAGATCGTCCCCAAGAACATCCTGATGATCGGGCCGACCGGCGTGGGCAAGACGGAGATCGCCCGGCGCTTGGCCAGGATGGTCGGGGCGCCCTTCGTCAAGGTCGAGGCGACCAAGTTCACCGAGGTCGGCTATGTCGGCCGCGACGTCGATTCGATGGTCCGCGACCTCGTCGAGACGTCCATCCGGATCGTCCGCGCCGAGCGCATTGAGACCGTGCAGGGCAAGGCGACGCAGGCGGCCGAGGCGCGCTTGTTGGATGTCCTGGCGCCCCTCCCGAAGCGGGAGGTCGCGCCGCGCAACCCGCTGGAGGCCCTCTTCGGCAGTCTGGGCGGGCAGCGTGAACCCCCGGAGGATGACGAGGACTTCCGGGAGCAGCAGGCCGAGGCCGGCCGCCACCGGGACTCCGCGCGCCGCCGGCTGGCTGCCGGAGAGCTCGAGAGCGACCTCGTCGAACTGGAGGTCGAGGCCCGTACGCCGTCGACGGTCGACATCCTCTCCGGGTCAGGCACGGAGGAGATGAGCATCAACCTCCAGGACCTCTTCGGCGGGATGCTCCCGAAGAAGAGGAAGAAGCGGCGGGTGACGGTGGCCGAGGCCCGGAAGATCTTGGCCCAGGAAGAGGCGGCCAAGCTGATCGACATGGATGAGGTCACCGTCGAAGCGGTGACCCGGGCCGAGCAGACCGGGATCATCTTCATCGACGAACTCGACAAGATCGCCGGGCGCGAGCAGGGGCACGGGCCCGACGTCTCGCGGGAGGGCGTCCAGCGCGACATCCTGCCCATCGTCGAGGGCTCGACGGTGGTCACCAAGTACGGGCCGGTCAAGACCGATCACGTCCTGTTCGTCGCCGCCGGGGCCTTCCACATCGCCAAGCCGTCGGACCTGATCCCTGAGTTGCAGGGGCGTTTCCCGATCCGTGTGGAACTCGGTCCGCTCTCGCGGGACGACTTCAAGCGGATCCTCACCGAACCCGAAAACGCCCTGACCAAGCAGTACTCGGCCCTCCTCGGCGCCGACGGGGTCGACCTGACCTTCACCGAGGAGGCCATCGACGAGATCGCCGCCCTGGCCGAGAAGGTCAACCAGCAGGCCGAGAACATCGGCGCCCGGCGCCTCCACACGGTGATGGAACGCCTCCTGGAAGACCTGTCCTACGAGGCGCCGGACGTGTCCCACCCGAAAGCGGTCATCGATCGCCAGTATGTCCTGTCCAAACTGGCCGATATTGTGAAGGATGAGGACCTCAGCCGCTACATCCTTTGATGCGGCGGGCGCCCCGATCGGGGGAGAGGGCGCTCATGGCAAGTAGTAGATACGAGGGAGGCACGCCAGATGCAGAACCTATTGGAGAAGACACGCCAGATTTCGAAGCTTGTCCAGCGGACGGTCGGACACCCGGTGCAATTCGAGGAGATGTCCACGGTCCTCTCGGACCTCATCTCAGCCAACATCTACCTGGTCTCCAACCAGGGGCAGGTGCTGGGTTACGCCCTCGTCCACGAGTTCGAGTGCGAGATCATGCGGGACGAGGTCCTCAAGGCGGGCCGTTTCCCGGTCGAGTACACCCAGGGCCTCCAGCGGGTCGACGAGACCCTCCCCAACGTCACCCAAGAGCAACAGAAGTGCGCCTTCAAGAAGGGCGAGGACTGCATCGCCTCGTTGAAGGTGACCACCCTGGTCCCCGTGTACGGCGGCGGGGAGCGTCTCGGGACGCTCATCCTGGCCCGCTTCGGGGCCAAGTTCGGCGATGAGGACCTGATTCTGGCAGAATACGGGGCGACCGTGGTCGGCATGGAAATCATGCGGGCCAAGGCCGAACGGGTCGAGGAAGAGGCCCGCAAGAAGGCCGCCGTCCAGGTGGCCATCGGGACGCTCTCCTACTCCGAGCTGGAGGCGGTCCAGCACATCTTTGACGAGCTGCAGGGCAATGAGGGGCTCCTCGTGGCCAGCAAGATCGCCGACCGTGTGGGCATCACCCGCTCGGTCATCGTCAACGCCCTTCGGAAGTTCGAGAGCGCCGGGGTCATCGAGTCCCGGTCGCTGGGGATGAAGGGCACCCACATCAAGGTCCTCAACGACCGCCTGGTGAAGGAGCTCAAGAAGATCAAGTAAGGGCTTCCGTGCGCGACGACAAGACGGCCGGCGCTCCTGGGTCCTCCCCGGGGCGCGGCCTTGGACTTTCGGGGCCGGCACCGGACAGGGGTGCCGGCCCGCGCCACGCCGCCGGGCCAGCGCCACCCAGGTCATAACCCGCCGATCCGGCCGGTATAATAAGGCGGTAAACCGCTTGTCCGGGGGTGGAGTGATGCTCGGAGGTCGCCGGTTCCTGCTGGGGTTCGTCTCGGGGGTCCTCGTGGCCCTCGCCGTCGTGAGCCTTCTGGCTCTGGGCGTGGCCCGCCGGGGGGTGGGGGTCGCGGTGAACCTGGGACCGCTGGCGTCGTCCGTCCGGGAGCAGGTCCGCGCGCAGGCCGCGCGGTCCCTCCCCGAGCTCATCGAGGGAGCCAGACAGGCCGTCCCGGCCGAGGTCGCGGCCCAGGTCAAGGGGAAGATCGGCGGGGCCAGCCTGCAGATCGCCGACCTCACCCTGACCTTTCCGTCGTCGGTCGTCGAGGCCCTCGAGGGCCGGGTGGTCGGCATCGTCGAGGCGGTCGTCAACGAGGTCTTCGACCAGATGGACACGGAGACTGCCGCCGACCGTCTGGCCGACGAGGCCGAGCAGATGGTGCGCCAGCGTTTCGGCCCGGAGGTCGCCGGGGTGCCCCTTGAGGTCCGCGTGCTGCCTTGGCTGACGGTGCCGGTCATGCTCACCGGGAAATAGCCCGTTTCGGCGGCTTCTCAGCTCAGTTGCCAATCTGTGCCGGGCCGTGGTATACTGTCAGTTGGTGTCTTTTTTCAACCACACACGTCGGCGGACCGGCCGGCGGTGCCCCTTGCGAAAGGGGTCCCGGCCCGGGAGGATGCCGGCGGAGGACAAAAACCAGCGGGGGGGAGGTGAGAACAGATGTCGGTCATTTCCATGAAGCAACTCCTCGAGGCGGGCGTCCACTTCGGGCACCAGACCAGGCGTTGGAACCCGAAAATGGCCCCGTACATCTTCACCGAGCGAAACGGGATTCACATCGTGGACCTGCAGAAGACGGTGAAGAAGGTCGAGGAAGTCTACAACTACGTCCGTAGCCTCTCCCAGCAGGGCGGGACGGTCCTCTTCGTGGGGACCAAGAAGCAGGCCCAGGACGCCGTGCGCGAGGAAGCCACGCGGTGTGGGATGTTCTACGTCAACCAGCGTTGGTTGGGCGGGATGCTGACCAACTTCTCGACCATTCGTCGGCGTATCGAGCGGCTCCACGAGCTCGAGCGGATGGAGCAGGACGGGACCTTCGCCGTCCTGCCCAAGAAGGAGGTCTCCGGGTACCTCCGGGAGAAGGACAAGCTCTCCAAGTACCTCGGGGGTATCAAGGACATGCGCAAGCTGCCTTCCGCCCTTTTTGTCATCGACCCGCGGAAAGAGAAGATCGCTGTTTCCGAGGCCCGGAAGCTGAAGATCCCGGTCATCGCCATCGTTGACACGAACTGCAACCCCGACGAGATCGACCTGATCATCCCGGGCAACGACGACGCCATCCGGGCGGTGCGGCTCCTGACGAGCAAGATCGCCGACGCGGTGATTGAGGGTCGCGCGGCCATCGAGCCCGAGGAGCAGCCGGCCGCCGTTCAAGAACAGGCCCCGGAGCAGCCGGTGGTCTGAGTGGCTCGGCCCGCGCGAGGGCCATTGGGCGGCATGCTGTTACACGACGACGGACTGAGCAAGGGCCGGGCCGGCAAACCAGGCCCGGCCCGTTTCGCGCCCCGGGACACCCGGGCCGCTTTGGGAGGGAATGCAGTGGCTGACATATCAAGCGAACAGGTGAAGAGACTCCGCGACCAGACCGGCGCCGGAATGATGGACTGCAAGCGCGCCTTGACCGAGGCCGGCGGCGAGTTCGACCGGGCCGTCGAGGTCCTCCGGACCAAGGGCCTGGCCACGGCGGCCAAGAAGGCCGAACGGGCCGCGAACCAGGGACTCATCGGTTCTTACATCCACGCCGGCGGCAGGATCGGCGTCCTCATCGAGGTCAACTGCGAGACCGACTTCGTCGCCCGCAATGAAGAGTTCCTCCAACTCGTCCACGACCTGGCGATGCAGGTCGCCGCGGCCAACCCGGCGTGGGTCTCCCGAGAACAGGCCCCGGCCGAGGTCGTCGAGAACGAGCGGCGCATCCTCAAGGCTCAGGCCGAGACGGAGTCTGGCGGCAAGAAGCCGCCCCAGGTGATCGAGAAGATCGCCGAGGGCCGTCTGGATAAGTTCTTCAAGGAGCGTTGCCTCCTCGAGCAGGCCTACATCAAGGACCCCGACCGGACGGTCAAGGACCTCATGGCCGAGAAAATCGCCAAGATCGGCGAGAACATCAGCGTCGGGCGGTTCGCCCGGTTTGCCGTGGGCGAAGGTGGACCCAAGGCTGGCTGATAGGAGAAAAAAGACAACACGTGGTGTTGTCTTTTTTCTTGCCCGTGGGGCCAGCCGGCCCGGCTGCGCCCCGGGGGGCCAGCCCCCGGGCCTGCGGCCGCGCCCCCGGGGCGAGGTAGGAATCGGATTGGGCCTGTAGAAGATATTATAGGAACTCGGGAGGTAATCGCTGAATGGAACGCTCCAAGTACCGGCGGGTCGTGCTCAAGCTCAGCGGCGAAGCCTTCGGCGGGACGGCCGGTGCCGGCATCGTCCCGGAGGTCATCGTGTCCGTCGCCGAGCAGATCAAGGAAGTCAAGGCGCTCGGCATCGATGTGGCCGTGGTCGTCGGCGGCGGCAACATCTGGCGGGGGGCCTCCGGCAGCCTCAAGGGGATGGAGCAGGCCACCGCGGACTACATGGGGATGCTGGCGACCTGTATCAACGCCCTGGCCCTCCAGGACGCCCTGGAGAAGCTGGGCGTGGACACGCGGGTCCAGACGGCCATCGAGATGCGGGCGGTGGCCGAGCCCTACATCCGCCGGAAGGCCATCCGGCATCTGGAGAAGGGCAGGGTGGTCATCTTCGCCGCCGGCACCGGCAACCCATACTTCTCGACCGACACCGCGGCCGCGCTGAGGGCCGCCGAGATCGAGGCCGAGGTCGTCCTCAAGGCCACCAAGGAAGAGGGCGTCTACGACTCCGATCCGCGGAAGAACCCGCAGGCCGTCAAGTTCGACCACCTGACCTACCTGGACGTGCTCAACAAGGGGCTCAAGGTGATGGACTCCACGGCGGCTTCCTTGTGCATGGACAACAAGATCCCGATTGTGGTTTTCAACCTGAACCGCCAGGGTAACATCAAGCGCGTGATCATGGGCGAGAGCGTTGGAACCTACGTCGGAGGGGAGAGGTAAATGGTCAAAGATGTCTTGAGAGAAGCGGAGGAGAAGATGAAGCGGACGGCCGAGCTCTTCCGCAAGGAGCTCGCCGGGCTGCGCGCCGGTCGGGCGACCCCGGCCCTTGTCGAGCGGGTCCTGGTGGACTACTACGGGACCCCGACGCCGGTCAACCAGATGGCCAACGTCTCCGTCCCCGAGCCGCGGCTGCTGGTCATCCAGCCGTGGGACAAGGGCCAGGTGCAGAGCATCGAGCGGGCCATTCTCAAGTCAGACCTGGGCCTGACGCCGAAGAGCGACGCCGGGATCATCCGCCTGATGATCCCGCCGCTCAACGAGGAGCGCCGGCGCGACCTGGTCAAGCAGGTCAGCAAGAAGGCGGAGGAGCAGCGGGTGGCCTTGCGGAACGTCCGGCGCGACGCCAATGACTTCCTGAAGGACCTCGAGAAGGAAGGCGAGATCACCGAGGACGAACTCCACCGCGGCCAGGACGAGGTCCAGAAGCTGACCGACAGGTCAATCACCGAGATAGACAACATCGTCAAGGCCAAGGAGAAGGAGATCCTGGAGGTTTGAGCTTCTCGCCGGTCATCGGCCTTGCCGTGGAAGAAGCCCGAGAGGCCCTTCGCCGGGCGGGGACGCGGGTCATCGAGGAACGGGTGACGCGACCGCCATGGCCCGGCCAACCCGCCGGTGCCCTGCGGGTCATCGCCGTGCGGCCCGCGGAAGATGGCGTGGTCTTGATCCTGGCCCATGAAGGCTACCGTCGGGCCACTTGACGCGAAGGAGGACACCGTCTTGCCTGATGCCGGACCGGGCCCCGGCCCTGTCCCAGAGCACGTGGCGATAATCATGGACGGCAACGGCCGCTGGGCGCAGCGGCGCGGCCTGCCCCGGGCGGCCGGGCACCGGGCCGGCGCCGAGTCCATCCGTGACGTGATCAAGGCCTGCCGGGCGTGGGGGATCCGTTACCTCACCCTTTACACCTTCTCGACGGAGAACTGGAAGCGCCCGCGGGACGAGGTCTCGGCCCTGATGGACCTTCTCGTCGAGTACCTCGACCGGGAGCTGCCCGAACTGCAGCGGGAGGGCGTCCAGGTCAGGGCCATCGGCCGCTGGCGGGACCTGCCGCCGAGACAGCGGGCCAAGGTCGAGGCGGCCGTCGAGGCGACCCGGTCCAACGACCGGCTGACCGTGGCTTTCGCCCTCAACTATGGCGGGCGTCAGGCCATCGTCGACGCCTCCCGGGCCCTGGCCGAGGAGGTCGCGGCCGGCCGCCTCCGGCCCCAGGACATCGATGAGGAGGCCATGCGGCGGCATCTGGACACCGCGGGGATGCCCTACCCGGACCTGCTCATCAGGCCCAGTGGGGAACTCCGTATCTCGAACTTCCTCCTCTGGGAGGTGGCCTACACGGAGTTCTGGTTCGCCCGGGTCCTCTGGCCGGACTTCCGGCGCGAGAACCTCCGGGAGGCCATCGAGGACTTCCGGAAGCGGCGGCGGACCTTCGGCGCCCTACCAGAGCAAAGCGGGTGAGTGAGTTGCTCCAGACCAGAGTCGTCACCGCCGTGCTGGGCATACCGGTCGTGCTGGCTTGCGTGTACTGGGGCGGAGCCCCTCTTTTTGTTCTCCTCTCGGCCCTTTCCCTGTTGGCCCTGAGAGAGTTCTGGGGCATGCTGGGGGAGAAGGGCATCCGCGGCGAGAAAGCGCTGGCCGGAGGGGCCGCCGTGGCCATGGTCGGCGCCGGCGTGGCCGGTCGGGAAGGCCTCCTGGCCGGGCTTCTGGCCATGACCGTGCTTCTTGTGCTCGGCGTCCAGGTGGTGCGGCGGACGGCATACACTGTCCTGGACGCTCACACCACCCTGGTCGGGCTGGTCTACCTCGGCTACCTGAACGCCTACCCGGGGCTGCTCCGGCACCTCGGCCTGGGGCCGCTGGCCCTGACCCTGGCCGTGACGTGGGCCACCGATACCGCCGCCTACTTCACCGGGAGCACCGTCGGGCGTCGCAAGCTCTGTCCGGACCTGAGCCCGGGGAAGACCGTCGAAGGGGCCGTCGGCGGGCTGGCCGGGGCGGTCATCGTCGGCGGCCTGGGTGGCGTCTACCTCGCCGGCCTCAGCGCCCTCGCGGCCGTGGCCTTCGGACTGGTCACGGGTCTGGCGGCCCAGGTGGGCGACCTGGCCGAATCGGCCCTCAAGCGCTTCTGCGGGGTGAAGGACGCGGGCCGGCTCCTGCCGGGTCACGGCGGCGTCCTCGACCGCTTAGACAGCCTGCTGTTCAGCGCGCCGGTGGCCTACTACGCCCTCCGGCTGCTGGCCCTGATGGGATGGTGATCGCGTGCGTCCCGCAACCTGGCTCTACCTTGCCGGTGGCCTGCTGCTAGGATTCCTGGCCCTGAAGTTTGTCCTGCCTTACCTGCTGCCGTTCGTCCTGGCGGCCTTCATTGCCGTGCTCATCGACCCCCTGGTGAACGGGCTCGAACGACGCCTGCGGGTCGGTCGCGGGCTGGCGACGACGGTCGTCCTCCTGATCGTGTTGGCCGGTCTGGTGGGCGGGATCATCGCCGGCATCTCCAGGCTGACCGTCGAGGCTGGGGAGATCCTCACCGACCTGCCCGGGATCCAGGCCCGAACGGAGGTCTGGCTGGCCCGCCTCGGCGAGGTCTCGACCAGCCTGCCGGACCCGGTCCGGAAGACTTTCGAGGAGCAGGTGACCTCGATCTCCGGGGGGCTCTCGGCCGTCGCCAAGGGCCTTGCCAACTCACTGGCCGGGCTGCCGCGGGCCCTGATGTTCATCTTTGTCACCGGCCTGGCCACCTTCTTCATCAGCCGGGACAAGCGGGAGATCAACCGCTTCCTCGTCGGCCTCCTGCCGCCGGCCTGGCGGGACCGCGCCCGGGCCGTGGAACGGGAGGTCCTGGCTTCGTTCCTGGGGTACATCCGGGCCCAGCTCGTCCTGGTGCTCCTGACGGCCGTCGGCAGCATCATCGGCCTCGGGCTCGTCGGTGCGCCATACGCGCTGCTCCTCGGGGCTGCCGCGGGGCTCCTCGACCTTTTCCCGATGGTCGGACCGGCCACCCTCTTCTTTCCGTGGGGGCTCTACCACGTGTTCCTCGGGGACCATGTTTTCGGCCTACGCATCCTGATCGTCCTGGGGGCGGTGACGGCCGTCCGGCAACTGGTGGAGGCCAGGGTCATCGGGGCGAGGATCGGCCTCCACCCGCTGGCCACCCTCATCGCCATCTACCTCGGGCTGGCCGTCTTCGGCGGACAGGGCCTCCTGATCGGTCCGCTCGCTGCGATCGTCCTGAAGGCCTTGGCCCAGTCCGGGCTGTGGCCCGGGTACCCTCCGGGAGGCGCCGCCACCGACCGACATCCGTCCTCCCGACCAGTCTCGTGAGGTGACATCGTTGTCCGACCGCGACAGTACAACAAGGAACCTGTCCATCATCGGGTCCACCGGGTCCATCGGCCGGCAGGCCCTGGAGGTCGTGGCCGCCGACCCGGAGCGCTTCCGGGTGGTGGCTCTGGCTGCCGACAGGAACGTCGCCCTCATCGCCGAGCAGTCCCGCCAGTTCCGACCGGAACTGGTGGCCGTCCGCGACCAGACGGCGGCCGACGAGCTTCGGCGGCGCCTGGCGCCCGAGCGCATCCCGGTTTATGGTGGGACGGAAGGCCTCTTGGCGGCGGCCACCGCCACCAGGGCGGACCTCGTAGTCGTGGCCGTCGTCGGCTCGGCCGGTCTGCCCCTGACCCTGGCGGCCATCGCCGCCGGCAAGGACGTCGCCTTGGCCAACAAGGAGACCCTGGTCGCCGGGGGCGAGCTGGTCACCCGGGCCGCCCGCGAGCGCGGCATCAGGCTCATCCCGGTCGACAGCGAGCATTCGGCGCTCCTCCAGTGCCTGGCGGGCAGCCGGGCCGCGGAGGTCAGGCGCCTGGTCCTGACGGCCTCCGGCGGGCCGTTCCGCGGCTACAGCCGCGACCGCCTGGCCACCGTCACCCCGGAGATGGCCCTCAACCATCCGACCTGGGCCATGGGGCCGAAGATCAGCGTCGACTCGGCGACCCTGGTGAACAAGGGGTTGGAGGTCATCGAGGCCCACTGGCTCTTCGGGGTCGAGTTCGAGCGCATCGACGTGGTCGTCCATCCGCAGAGCCTGGTCCACTCCCTGGTCGAGTTCGTCGATGGCACACACCTGGCCCAGGTGGGCCCGCCGGACATGCGCCGCCCGATCCAGTACGCCCTGACCTACCCGCGCCGTCAGCCGGCCCCGTGGCCCGGGCTCGACCTGGCCAAGGCCGCCGCGATGACCTTCGAAGCGGTCGACACGAAGGCCTTCCCTTCCTTGCGCCTGGCCTATGAGGCTGGTAAAATGGGGGGGACGGCGACGGCCGTCCTCAGCGCCGCCGATGAAGTGGCCGTCGGCCTTTTCCTCGAGCGGCGAATCGGCTTCCTGGACATCGAACGAGTCGTCGAGGAGGTCCTCTTGCGGCATATCCCGCAGCCCGCGCCGACGCTGGCCGGGATCATGGCCGCCGACGAATGGGCCCGCGCCGAAGCCAAGAAGGCCGCCGCGGGCAGAAGGTAGGGCCGCCACTTGCTAACCCTGATCGTCTCCATCTTCGTCTTCGGTCTGCTGATCATGGTCCACGAGTTCGGGCACTTCCTGGCGGCCAAGCGGGTCGGAGTGCGGGTTTCCGAGCTTGCCTTCGGCTTTGGGCCGAAGATCATCGGCTTCCGGGTCGGCGAGACGGAGTACAACCTCAGGCTGTTCCCCCTCGGCGGCTTCGCCCGGATGGCCGGGACCAACCCCGACGACCCGGAAGACATGAACGACCCGCGCGGCTTCAACCGGCGGGGCGTCGCCCAGCGGATGTGGGTTATCGTTGCCGGGCCGGCGATGAACTTCGCCCTGGCGGTGGTCATCTTCGCGGCCCTCTTCGCGGCCTACGGTGTGGCCGAGGCGGTGCCCGGGAGCACGGCCATCGGCGAGGTCATCCCAGGGTTCCCGGCCGAGGCGGCCGGCCTTCAGAAGGGCGACCGCATCACCGCCGTCGAAGGCGTGGCCATCAACGACTGGGACCAGCTCGTGGCGGTCATCCAGAAGAAGACCGGCCACGTCGTACAGTTGACCGTGGAGCGGGCCGGCCGGACCTTGAACCTCCGGGTGACCCCGGTCCCCAACCCGAACGACAAAGAGCACGGGTTCCTGGGCGTGTCCAGGGAGGTGGCCGTGCGCAAAGAGTCGCTGCCGGCCGCGGTCAAAGATGGGATCGTCCAGACCGTCAGCATCACCATCCTGTGGCTCAAGGGACTGGTGATGATGCTCATGCGGCGGGCCTCGCCCGACCTGACCGGACCGGTTGGCATCACCCAGATGATCGGGCAGGCCGCCCAGGCCGGGTTGTTCAGCGTGGCCTCGTTCGCCGCCGCCCTGTCGGCCAACCTTGGATTGTGGAACCTCCTGCCCATCCCGGCCCTGGACGGCTCGCGCCTCGTCTTCCTCGGTTTCGAGAAGCTCCGGGGGCGGCCGGTCTCGCCGGAGAAGGAGAACTTCATCCACCTCCTTGGCTTCGCTTTCCTCATCGTCCTCATCCTCATCGTCACCTACCACGATATCCTGCGGATCCGGATGTCATCCTGAGTCGCCCCTTCGGGAGGGCCTGCCTTGACGCGGAGAGCCACAAGACGGGTCGTGGTCGGCGGGGTGGCCATCGGGGGCGACGCCCCCATCCCCGTGCAGACGATGACCAAGACGGACACCCGGGACGTCCCGGTGACCCTGGCCGAGGTCAGGCGCTTGGCTGAGGCCGGGGCCGACCTGGTTCGCCTGGCCGTGCCCGACCGAGAGGCCGTTGAGGCCCTGCCCGCGCTGGTCAGCGGCTCCCCCGTGCCCCTCGTCGCCGACATCCACTTCGACTACCGGTTGGCCTTGGAGGCCATTCAGGCGGGGGTGGACAAGCTTCGCATCAACCCCGGGAACATCGGCGGGGTCGAGCGGGTGCGGGCGGTGGCCACGGCGGCCAAGGAGCGCGGCGTGCCCATCCGCATCGGCGTCAACGCCGGCTCGCTCGAGGACAGGCTGATCGACAGGTACGGCGGGCCGACCCCCGAGGCGATGGTCGAGAGCGCCCTCACCCAGGCGGCCGTCCTCGAGGACCTGGGCTTCACGGACATCGTCCTGTCGCTGAAGGCATCAGACGTTCGGCGGACGGTCGAGGCCTACCGGTTGGCCGCCGGGCGCTGCGATTACCCGCTGCACCTGGGCGTGACCGAGGCCGGCGGGCTCCTGCCGGGGACCGTGAAGTCGGCCGTCGGCCTGGGCCTGCTGCTCGCCGAGGGCATCGGCGACACCATCCGCGTCTCCCTAACCGACGACCCGGCCCTGGAGGTGAGGGCCGGGTTCGAGATCCTGCGGGCTCTCGGCCTCAGGTCCACCACTCCGGAGATCATCTCCTGCCCGACTTGTGGCCGTTGCCAGGTGGGCCTGGCTGAGGTGGTCCGGGAGGTCGAGGCCGGCCTGCGCGGGCTGCGCGTCCCGGTCAAGGTGGCGGTCATGGGCTGCGCGGTCAACGGGCCGGGCGAGGCCCGGGAGGCCGACGTCGGCGTGGCCGCGGGGAAGGGCGGGGGCCTGCTCTTCCGGCGCGGCCAGGTGGTCGGCCGGGTGGCCGAGGGGGACCTGGCCCGGGCGTTGGTCGGAGAGGTGCGGCGGCTGGCCGCCGACAAGCCGGCCCCGAGAAGCGGTGGGGAGGAGCCGGTCCGGTGAGGGGTGACCGCGGGTGGGCCGGCGCAGTTGACAGCCCCGCTCGGCTCTGCTACGATGGATATGTACCAGTGATGCCCAGAACCCCATAACGCGCAGGCGATGACGGGAAGAGTAGGGATGACGCCGCCCGACAGGGACCGGGGCCCGTGACTGAGAGGCCCGGGCGGGATGGACGCCCCGAACCCCACCCCGGAGCAAGGACTAAGCCGGCCGAAGGCCGGCCCAAACCCCCGCCCCGCCGGTTACGCGGGCCGTCATCGACGGAAGCAAGAGGCCGGCCGCCGCGCCGGCGAAGAAGGGTGGCACCGCGAGTCTACGGACCTTCGCCCCTTTGGTGGGCGAGGGTCTTTTGGTTTCACGGCAACGTATTCTGGGAAGGATGGGAAAGGGTGGTTGGCATGGCTGAGGAGTCCAAGAAGGGCACGGGCGAGGGGCAGGACTTTGTCAAGGAGATCACCGCCCAGTCGGTCGATTTCTCCCGGTGGTACATCGACGTCATCCGCAAGGCCGACCTGGTCGACTACGCCCCGGTGCGCGGGTGCATGGTGATCAAGCCCGGCGGTTACGCCATCTGGGAGAAAGTCCAGGAGGGCCTGGACCGGCGATTCAAGGCCACCGGCCACCGCAACGCCTATTTCCCGCTGTTCATCCCGGAGAGCTTCATCCAGCTCGAGAAGGAGCACGTCGAAGGGTTCGCCCCCGAACTGCCATGGGTGACCGAGGCCGGCGGCGAGAAACTGGCCGAGCGCCTGGCGGTGCGGCCGACGTCGGAGACGATCATCTGCGCCATGTACGCGAAGTGGATCCAGAGCTACCGCGACCTGCCGGTGCTCATGAACCAGTGGTGCAACGTGGTCCGCTGGGAGAAGCGGACCCTGCCGTTCCTCCGCACGTCTGAGTTCCTGTGGCAGGAGGGTCACACGGCCCACCGGACGGCCGAGCAGGCCGAGGCCGAGACGATCCAGATGCTCCGGGTCTATCAGGACTTCGTCGAGAACGACCTGGCCATCCCGGTGGTCCCGGGGCTCAAGAGCGAGAAGGAGAAGTTCGCCGGGGCCGTCCGGACCTACTGCGTCGAGGCCATGATGCAGGACGGAAAGGCCCTCCAGGCGGGCACGTCGCACTTCCTCGGCCAGAACTTCGCCGTTCCCTTCAACATCCAGTTCCTCGACGCCGACGGGCAACTAAAATATGTCTGGCAGACCTCTTGGGGGATGAGCACCCGGATCATCGGGGCCCTGGTCATGGTCCACGGCGACGACCGCGGGCTCATCCTGCCGCCGAAGGTCGCCGAGGTCCAGGTGGTCATCGTCCCCATCGCCCCGGTCAAGGAACGGGCCAATGTCCTGGCCGAAGTCGGCAAGGTGGCCGGCGAACTGGGTGAAGTGGCCCGCGTCCGGGTCGACGACCGGGAGGAGCACTCGCCTGGCTGGAAGTTCAACGAGTGGGAACTCAAGGGCGTGCCCGTGCGCCTGGAGATCGGGCCGCGCGACCTCAAGGCCGGCCAGGCCATCCTGGTGCGGCGCGACACCGGAGTCAAGGAGCCGGTGCCCCTGGCGCAACTCAAGGAGCGCGTGGCGGCCGCCCTGGCCGACATCCAGGCGTCCCTGCTGGCCAGGGCCAGGCAAAGGATGGACGAGAAGACCACCAAGGTCGCGTCGTATGAGGAGTTCAAGGAAACGGTCGAGGCCCGCCGCGGCTTCGTCGTCGCCGGCTGGTGCGGCGACGCCGCCTGCGAAGCGAAGGTGAAAGAAGAGACCGGGGCGACCATCCGGTGCCTGCCGCTCGACCAGCCGGAAGACCCCGGGAGCTGCCTCGTCTGCGGCCGGAAGGCGAAGTATCAGGCCTA
>JAJZPE010000200.1 GCA_021811325.1 Bacillota bacterium | reverse complement strand
GAAGTTGCAGGCATTGACCCGTGAAGTAGGGGACTGAAACGCAGGTCGCCGTCGATGTAGTTGCCGTCGCGCTCGGCGTTGCAGGCATTGACCCGTGAAGTAGGGGACTGAAACTCAACAGCCACGACGAGCTGCTGGACGCGGCGAAGGGTTGCAGGCATTGACCCGTGAAGTAGGGGACTGAAACACGGCCACCGGCCCGACCTTCAGGAGGTCATCGAGGGTTGCAGGCATTGACCCGTGAAGTAGGGGACTGAAACCAAGGAAATCGATAGGGCCCCGAACGGTAGCATGAGTTGCAGGCATTGACCCGTGAAGTAGGGGACTGAAACGTAGTGCCTCCTGCTGCTCTCTCATCAGATACCCGCGTTGCAGGCATTGACCCGTGAAGTAGGGGACTGAAACTGACGTAGGGGCTGATGCTCACGCGCAGGATGCGACCGTTGCAGGCATTGACCCGTGAAGTAGGGGACTGAAACACAGGCTGGCCGCATCCGGCCTGTTCACCGACTACTGTTGCAGGCATTGACCCGTGAAGTAGGGGACTGAAACGCCGATTCGCGTCACCGTGCGCTGGGTGGACGACCCGGTTGCAGGCATTGACCCGTGAAGTAGGGGACTGAAACACGTTGCGCGAGGAGCTGGCCCCCGTCCTCGCCGTGGCGTTGCAGGCATTGACCCGTGAAGTAGGGGACTGAAACGGTATATCAGCACCGGACTGTCCGTGCTAATCTAAATTCGGACCAAAACAGGCTCTTGTGATCATCGAATAATTGGCCACCTTGATCTTCCAACCCTGGTAAACTGGAGTTGCATGACAACCAGTCGACCGGGGGAGAGAAAGGATGATCAAGATGGACCAGATTGAGCGTACCAGAAAACTGGTGTTGGTGGAAGGGCTGAGTCGGCGCCAGGCCGCCAAGAAAGAGGGGGTTTCGCGCCACGCGGTCCACAAGGCGCTGAGCAGCGCGGCGCCACCGCAATATCGGCTGAGCGGGCCCCGGCCGCGCCCCGTGTTCGGTGAGGTTTAGCCCCTGATCGCCGAGATGCTGAAGAGTGACGAGGGGGAGCCCAAGAAGCAGAGGCACACGGCCCGCCGGATCTACGCTCGGCTCAGGGAAGAGTACGGCTTTCAGGGCAGTGAGCCCTCCGTCCGGAGATGCGTGGCTGAGCTACGCCATAAGCAACCAGAGGTGTTCGTGCCCCTGTCCTACGAGCCAGGAACCGAAGCGCAGGTCGACTTCGGCGAGGCGGAGGTAGTCATCGTCCCGCACCAGCGTCAGGAGGCCTTTTTCGAAGGGCACCGGGAAGCGTTCACTCCACTTCTGCAACCCGGCCCGCGGGAACGAAAAGGGCCAGGTGGAAAGCCTGGTTGGGTACGTCCGGCTCAACGCCCTCGTCGCTGCTGCCTCTCCCGCCCCAGCCGTTTGACTGTGCCCGGGTGGCCTTCGTCAAGGTTAACCGCTATGCCCAGGTCGCCTACGAGACCTGCGTCTATTCAGTGCCGTGGCGGTATGTCCACCAGCAGGCCATCCTTCGGGCCGAGGTGGACCGGGTGACGGTCTGGGTTGACCAAGAGTGCATCGCGGAACACCCGCGCAGCTATGAACGCCACCAGTCGGTCCTGGCCCTCGATCACTACCTTGAGGTGTTCCTACGTAAGCCGGGGGCGCTGGAGGACGCGATCCCCTTCAAGCAAGCGATCCTCCCTGAGGCCTACCACAAACTGCACCGGGCCCTTCGATACGCGGACCTCCGTAACGGCGATAAGGAGTTCGTACGGGTGCTGATGCTGCACCGCCAGTACCCGGCGGAAGAGGTCCGGTGGGCGGTTACGGAGGCCCTGGAGCGCCACATCTATCACGCCGATGGGGTTCAGGCGTTGCTTGCGATGAGGCACTCGGCCAACGGCACGCCCCCGTCTCTGGACTCTGAGCAAAAGGAGCCTTCGCGCTTCTTGATGGAGATGGGGTTGGAGGCCGGCCGCACCTGAGCCTAAGACTCAGGGCCACAACCTGGCGCTCTAACGGCATTACCCGCACCCCCCGAGTTCTCTCGGCCTCTCGACAAGAACGCTAAAGGCGGGCGCCTCGCAGCGCCCGCCTTCGACTTGACCCACCACCTGCTGCGCCAAGGGTTCAAGCTAATGTCTGAACCACAGCCAGAACAACCCATACACCGCCAGGATGGCCCCGGCGACGGCCAGGAAGTACGGGATGAGCACCTGGAACATGGCGATACCAAAGGCCAGGGCGTCTATCCACTCAAGCTTGATGGGCTCCTTGGCCTTCTTGGGGTCGTCTTTGCCGGGGGCCGCGGAGCCCGCCTCGCCGGCGGCCTTCGGGCCGGCTTTATCGTCTGGGCGTCTCCGGCGGGGGTCGGGCCAAAGCTGGTCACGGTCGTGAGAGGGCCACTTCCACCAGGGGCGATCGCGCATCTTGGTTTCCTTTCGAAGTGGGTTGGGATTCCCCATACTTCGGCAATCCTTCGGCCTTTTCCTCGTGCGCGGTCGCCGCGGTCGCCGCGGGGGCCATCAGACGCGGGCCGGGATCTCGCGAGGGACCCGGCTGTCGAGCCACATTTGGACGACCGCGCCCATCCATTGCAGGAGGGGCGCATTGGTGGACAGAAACCAATCCCGGAAGGGCAGGGCGGCCATGGTCGCCAAGAAGTGATCGACGCGGCCCTCCACGATGGCCCTGGCCGCAGCCGCTTGGGCGCCATCTCCTGGCCGTCGGCCACGACCCGCCCAGCCTTAGACGCGGCGGGCGCGATGATGTGTCCTCCTACTCGGGTTCCGGAAAGGCAGGGGAAGCGCGTGAAACCCCAGGCGCTCGAGAAAGGCGACACCATCGGCGTCGTCAGCCCGTCGTGGTGCGGGCCGGCGCTCTTTCCGCACCGTGTCGAGCGGGGCCGCGCCTTCCTGGAATCCCTGGGCTACCGTGTGGTCCTGGCCGAGCACGCCGTGGGCCGCCGGGGCTGGGTCTCGGGCACGCCCGAGGAACGCGCCGCCGACATCCACCGGATGTTCGCCGACCCGGATGTGAAGGCTATCGTCGCCGCCATCGGCGGCGACCATTCGTGCCAGGTCCTGCCGCATCTGGACTTCGGCCTCATCGCCGCCAATCCCAAGGTCTTCGTGGGCTTCTCCGACGTCACCGTCCTCAACCTGGCCATCCACGCCCACACGGGCCCCATCGGCGAGATCGCGCCCGCGTCCGTCTGGACGGACGAGCGCCTCGACTGGGGGACCAAGGCCGACCTGACCCGTGCCCGCACCCTCAAGACGTCGCCCGGCTGGGCGTGGCTGAGACCGGGGCGGGGCGAGGGGCCGCTCGTCGGCGGCTGCCTGGAGTCCATGGAGCAGTCGACGCGCGCAGCTTAGCCGTCACCGAGGCGGCGGTGGTGGCGGTCACTTCGGCGGCGGGGCAAACTCCTTGAAGTCCGTGGGGTTGGTGCGCTTGGCGAAGCTCAAACCTATGCTGCTGGGCTTTTCTGGCGTCGTCACGACGACGAACCCATAGCCGAAGCCGGTGTGACAATTATTGCAGCCGACGATGGTAGAGGCGTATTGCGCCTGGAACCGGACCCAGTCCTTGTCGGCGATGGTCGTCAGGAGGGGGTCTAGATAGTCCTTGTGGAAGGCGCTGACGGCGCCCTGCTCCTTGGGTTTCGTCACCTTGGTCGGATTCAGGGCGCCCCGCATGTAATGGTCCATGTACGCGGCCAGAGCCCAGTTGCCATTCTTGGCGGCGAAGTACATGTCGTTGAAGCGGGCGCCGTATTCGCGCATGGTCACCGCGAACTTGGGGATTACCCCCAGAATGGAAACATCTGCTCCGTTGAAGGCTGTGCCCTCCACGTTACCGACCTTTTTCTCCAAAGCGTCGATGCGCGGGGGCAACTCGGCGGTCACGCCGGGCGCGGCTTGGTTGCGGCAGGCGACCA
>JAJZPE010000199.1 GCA_021811325.1 Bacillota bacterium | reverse complement strand
GGTCTTCTCCTGGCTCACCGGGACCAGGCTGCGCAGCATGCTCCGGGGCGCCGTGGCCTATGGGACGGGGATGGCGGCCGAGCCGGCGGGGACGACGGCCGCCGGGAAGACGGGTTCGGCCGAGACCGGGAAGGTCGGCGTCGGCGGTAAGGGCATCTCCCATGCCTGGTTCGCCGGGTACGCCCCGGTCAACAGCCCGCGGCTCGTGGTCGCCGTCTTCGTCGAGGAGGGCATGGCCGGCGGCAAGGCGGCGGCGCCGGTTTTCAAACAGATTGTCGAGCGCGCCCTGCCGCTGGTGGGAGGAAGGTGAACTACGAAGCCTGCCCCGCGCTCGCTTCCGCCGATCCGGCCGACCCGTTCCGGGCCGCCGCCCGCTGCCACCAGAATCCGACCGCGGCCGCGCTGATGAGGCCGGTGAGGCCGCCGACGCCCATGGCGACCGACGTGCCGAACTTCTCGGCGATGGCCCCGGTGAAGAGGGCACCGAACGGGCTGACCCCGGCGAAGACCAGGAAGTACACGCTCATCACCCGGCCGCGCAGGCGGTCGGGCACGGTGACCTGGACGGTGGTGTTGGAGGTGGCGGTGAAGACGATCATCGCCAGGCCGGCCACGGCCAGGACCGCGGCGGCAATCAAGTTGTGCCGGACGAAGGCCAGGGCGATTTCGGCCAGGCAGACCAGCCCGGCGCCGCCCGCCAGGAGCTGCCGCTGGGGCCCGCGCCCGCTGACGAAGGCCAGCCCGATGGCCCCGGTGAGGGCCCCAAAGCCCATCGCCGACATCAGGTAGCCGTAGAGCCCGGCGTCGCCCTTGAGGACGTTCTTGGCCAGCAGCGGGACGAAGACGTTGAAGTTGAGGGTGAAGGTCGAGACCAGTCCGAGGAGGAGGATGACCGTCAGGACCAGCGGCGTCCGGCCGATGTAGGTGATGCCCTCGCGGACGTCGGCGGCGATGCTCCGGTGGACCGCCTCGGCCCGGTTCGGCCGGTCCATCTTCATGGCCACCAGGGCGGCGATGACGGCCAGGAAGCTGGCCCCATTGGCGAAGAAGGCCCAACCCGGCCCGAACTCCTTCGTCACCAGCCCCGACACGGCCGGCCCGACGATCCTGGCCACGTTGAAGATGGCCGAGTTGAGGGCGATGGCGTTCATCAGGTCCCCCTTGCCGACCATCTCGACCACGAACGACTGGCGGGTCGGGCCGTCGAAGGCGTTGGTTATCCCGAGGAGGGTCGCCAGGGCGGCGATGTGCCAGTACCGGACGCGGCCGGTGAGGGTCAGGACCGAGAGGATAAAGGCCAGGAGCATCAGGACGGTCTGGGTGATGACCAGCATCCGGCGCTTGGGGACGCGGTCGGCGACCGCCCCGGCGATGAGGCTGAAGATGAGGACCGGCGCGAACTGGAGAGCGCTGATCAACCCCAGGAGGAACGGGGAATCGGTCAGGATGAGGACGAGCCAGGACTGACCGGTGGCCTGCATCCAGGTGCCGATGAGGGAGACCATCTGGCCGAACCAGAAGAGCCGGTAGTTACGGTGTTTCAGAGCGGTGATTGGAGAAGCCAAAGGATGGATGCCTCCCGCGATATCATGACCTAGCCTCGGTGTCGGGCTTGGGTTCCGCCGGGCCGGGCCCGCGGCCCGCGCCGCGCCGTCCGACGAGTGCGGCGGCCAGGCCCATGACGAGGGCGACCGACACGAGCCCGACGCCGCCGGCCGACACCCAGCCGGCGCGCGGGCCGAAGCGGCTCATCATCGCCCCGAGGAAGATCGAGCCGAGGGGGACGACGCCGTTGTGGACAAGGTTGTAGATACTCATCACCCGGCCCCGGAGGTTGTCCGGGACGGTTATCTGCACGGCCGTGTTCGACGAGGCCATGTAGACCATGTTGAGGGCGCCGATGAAGACCATCAGGACCACGGCCAACCCGTAGTCGAAGACCGCCGCCATGACCATGGTCAGGCCGGAGAGCAGCGCGGCCGTGGCGTAGAGCCAACGAAGGTCGGGCTCGCGCCCGCCGATGGAGGCCAGGCCCAGCGAGGCGGCGACGGCGCCGACGCCCATGGCCGACATCATGAAGCCATAGCCGGCGGCCGATTGCCCGAGGGCCTGCTTGGCCAGGACCGGCACGACCAGGTTGTAGTTCTGGACGAAGGTCCCGATGAGCCCCAGGAGCAGCAGGACGAGGAAGACCTTGACCTCGCGCCCGACATAGGTCAGGCCTTCGGCGGCGTCGTGCCAGATGCTCCGCCGTACCCCGACCTCGGGCCGGCCGCGGCTGAGGCGCATCCTCATGAGACCGTAGATGATGGCCAGGAAGCTCACCCCGTTGAGGAAGAAAGCCCAGCCCGCGCCGTAGACGGCCATCACCAGGCCGGCCAGGGCGGGCCCGAAGATCCTCGCCCCGTTGACGATCGACGAGTTCAGGGCGATGGCCGCCATCAGGTCCTCGCGCCCGACCATCTCGATGACGAAGGCCTGACGGGTCGGGATGTCGAAGGCTCGGGCGATGCCGAGGACGGTGGCCAGGACGGCGATGTGCCAGTAGGCCACGCGCCCGCTCCAGACCAACCAGGCCAGGATGAAGGCCTGGAGCATCATCGTCGTCTGGGTCGCCAGGAGCAGGGGGCGTTTGGCGGTGCGGTCGGCAACGGCCCCGGCCACCAGGGAGAAGAAGAGCATCGGCAGGGTCTGGCAGGCGGTCACCACGCCGAGGAGGAAGGCTGAGTTCGTGATCTGCAGGACGAGCCAGGCCTGCCCGGCCGATTGCATCCACGTCCCGACCTGCGAGACGAGCTGGCCCCACCAGTAGAGGCGGTAGTTGTAGTGCCTGAAGACACTGAAGGGGTTGCCGGGCCGGCGGCGGGCTTGCGCTGCGACTGCCATGACGACTCTCCCGATGGTGCTGGTTGCGGCTCCAAGGCCCGGCCGGTCGCGTCCGAAACGCGCCAAGGTCGCTGGGGACGGCCCTGGGTCGGCACAATTGACAATCATTTCGAGAACCAAAACAAATCTCCTGCAGGCCCCCCGTTTTCTCCGGCGGCGCCGCCCAGCCGCGGCCGACGGCCTGGGCCGCGCAGGCCGCCGGCGCCGAGGAGATTGCCGTGGCCATCGAAAAGGAAAAGCGCGAGGTGACGCACTCGCGCTTCCTGCAGGTGATGAGCCTGTTCGTGCCGGGGCTGCCGGACCGGATGTTCGAGCGGATGGTCCAGCCGCGGACCTGAGCAGCCGGCGTGCTTGAACCGTCGTCAGTGAGACTCTTCGGACCTGATCCGCTCGATCTCGCGCCTGACTTCCTGCGCCTCGTCGTCCAAGTCCTCGAGGTAACGCTCGAGGGCTTTTCGCTGGTCGGGGCGGCTGTCCACAGCTCCCCAGCGATACGGGCGCCCGCAAACCGGGCAGCCGACCATGCCCATCTCGTGGTGGTGCCGCTTGTGGTGCATCATCCCGTGCATCCTGTGCCTGCCAGGCATCCCGTGGGGGCCCGGCATCCCCGGCTGTCCCTCGCCGTACCACGGGCCGTTGCCCCAGCCATACCAGGGGCCGTAACCGTAGGAGCCGATGTAGCCGCCGGGGTAGCCGACGCCTGGCCCGCCGCCGGGTCCACCGCCGTGGGCCTGGACCTCGCCGGGTCCACCGTAAGCGCCACCCCATCCGAAGCCGGAGTAATGCTTCCGGCCCCGGCCGTGCCCTTCATGTTGGTCGTAATCTCCGCGCATCAACCACTCACGCTCCTTGTCTTTCGCGGTGGGCGCGGCCAAGCCGCGCCAGAGTCAATGGACGCCAATAGTATCTGCCTTTCCGCCGAATCTGAGCCCGCGGCGCGCAGCCCTGAGAAGCGGGCGTCCTTACAGGTCGCATCCTTGCGGGCGGGCGTCCTGAGAGGCGGAGGATAAACCGGGACGGCGTTGAAACAAACTTTGACGACAGACCTGGGCTCAGGAGGGACTCGAAC
>JAJZPE010000198.1 GCA_021811325.1 Bacillota bacterium | reverse complement strand
GCCGCTGAGCGCGCCGACGCGGGGATCACAGCGGCAAACGCAAACGCAGAGACCGCCGGGTGAAAAGGCTGACCCGGCGGTTCATTTTTCTGATATAATGTGGACATACATGTAGGTTAAGCTGGGGTCGGCTCTTGACGGCCCCCGGAGGTGCCGCCGTGGCCGGCCGAATGAAGACCGTCAGAACCGCCTGCCCGCTCGACTGTTGGGACACCTGCACCCTGCTGGTGGACGTCGAGGATGGGCGGGCGGTTTCCGTTCGCGGGGACCCGGACCATCCGGTCACTCGCGGCTTCGCTTGCCCCAAGGCTCAGCGCCAGTTGGAAAGGCTATACTCGCCGCAGCGACTGCTGTACCCACTGGTCCGGCCGTCGCGCGGCGCCGAGTTCGAGCGGGCGTCGTGGGACGTCGCCCTCGACCTCGTGGCCGAGCGGCTGCTCGGTGCCAGGGAACGCTATGGCTCCCTGGCCGTCCTGCACAACTACGACTCGGGCTCGATGGGGCTGCTCAAAAGCCTCGAGCACCGCTTCTGGAACCTCTTCGGCGGGGTGACCCTCCCGGTCGGCAGCCTGTGCTGGGCCGGCGGCATCGCCGCGCAGAAGTACGACTTCGGAGCCGTCCTCGGCCACGACCCGGCCGACACGGTCAACTCGAAGCTCATCATCCTCTGGGGCCGCAACCCCGTCTTCACCAACCCGCACCTGGTCCCGTTCATCCGGGAAGCCAAGGCCCGCGGGGCCGAGGTCATCCTCATCGACCCGGTCCGCACGGCCTCGGCCGCCCTGGCCGACCGCCACGTCGCGTCCCGGCCGGGTACGGACGGGGCCCTGGCCTTATCGATGGCGGCGGTCATCATCGGCGAGGGACTCCTGGACAACGGCTTCGTGGCCGGGCGGACGCGCGGCTTCGAGGAATTCGCCAAGCTCGCCGCGGAGTACCCGCCCGAGCGGGCCGCGGGCATCTGCGACGTGCCCGCCGAGACTATCCGGGACCTGGCCCGGCGTTATGCCCGGCTCCGCCCGGCGTCCATCCACGTCGGTTATGGCCTGCAGCGCTATGCCAACGGCGGCGCGGCCGTGCGGGCCATCGACGCCCTTGGCGCCCTGAGCGGCAACATCGGTCGGGCCGGGGGTGGGGTCAACTACGCCAACCGCTCTACCAGTGCGGCCTTCCCCGACCTCGGGGCGGACGACCGCGCGGCGGCCTACCGGGGTTTCGTCCGGGCCAACCTGGCCGCCGAGATCCTTGGGGCCAAGGACCCGCCGGTGAAGGCCTTCTTCGTCACCCGGTCCAACCCGGTGGCCCAGTTACCCAACACTTCTCTGGTCGTGAAGGCGATGGAGGCCGTGGACTTCAAGGTCGTCGCCGACCTGACCCTGACCGACACGGCCGCCCTGGCCGACGTCGTCCTCCCGTGCACCACGCCCTTCGAGGAAGAGGACGTCTACTTCTGCTCGTGGCACAACTACATCACCTACGGGACGCCGGCCGTCGAACCGGTCGGCGAGACCCGGTCGGACCTGGCCATCTACTCGGACCTCGCGCGGCGGCTCGGGTTCGGCGGCGAGTTCGAGAAGACGCCCGCGGAGTGGCTGGAGGCCTATTTCGCCCGCCTCGCCGAGGCCGGCGTCAGGCCCGGCGACGTCCGGGGGACGTCCTTCCGCAACCCCTTCGCCGCGGATGTCCCGTGGACCGACGGCGGGTTCAAGACCCCGTCGGGGCGGTACGAGTTTTACTCGGAGAAGGCCGCGAACGACGGGCACGACCCATTGCCGCGCTTCGTCGAGCCGGCCGAGTCGCCGGTCCGCGACCCCGCGGCGGCGGCCGCGTTCCCCCTGCGGCTGATCACCCCGCGCCACCGCGAGACCCTGCATTCGCAGTTCTACGACCGGGTCACCGGCGGGCGAGGGCTGGCCGTCGAGGTCTCCACGGGCTTCGCCCGGCGGAGGGGCTTGAGCGACGGCGACGCCGTGCGGGTCGTCTCCCCGCGCGGCGAGGTCAGGGCGCGGGTACGCCTGCGCGACGACCTCCGTCAAGACGTGGCCCTGGTCTACGCCGGCGGGGCGGTCCGGGACCGCGAGGCCATCAACATGCTGACCGCCGACCGCGAGACCGACCTCGGGCACGGGGCCGCCTACTACGACTGCCTTTGCGATGTCCGTCGAGCCTAAGGCCACGGCCCGAAGCTTCACCCATCACCCACTTGGAGGCCGGACTGATGAGCTGCCTGACCCACCTGGAATGCCCGAAGTGCGGGAAGACTTACGATGTGGACAAGCCCCAGACCGTCTGCGCGTGCGGCGCTCCGCTCCTGGCCCGGTACGACCTGGCCGCCGTCGGCCGGAAGTTCAAGCGCGACGACCTCAAGGGGCGGGTAGCCAGCCTGTGGCGCTACCGCGAACTCCTGCCGGTGAACGAGGACCGCAACGTGATAAGCCTGGGGGAGGGCATGACCCCCATGCTCGCGTCCTCGAAGCTGGGACAAGCCGTCGGCCTGCCCAAGCTGTACATCAAGGATGAAGGACTGAACCCGACCGGCAGCTTCAAGGCCCGCGGGGCGGCCGTGGGCGTCTCCAAAGCCCGCGAACTCGGCATCCGCACGGTGGCCATGCCCACCGCCGGCAACGCCGGCGGGGCTTGGGCCGCCTATGCCGCCAAGGCCGGCCTCGGGATGTATGTGGTCATGCCCATTGACGCCCCGGACCTGCCCAAGAAGGAGTGCGTGGCCTCCGGCGCGGTGACCTACCTCGTCAAGGGACTCATCTCCGACGCCGGGAAGATCGTCGGCCAAGCCGCCAAAGCCCAGGGCTGGTTCGACGCCTCGACCCTCAAGGAGCCATACCGCATCGAAGGCAAGAAGACCATGGGGCTCGAGATCGCCGAGCAGTTCGACTGGGAGCTGCCCGACGCCATCCTCTATCCCACCGGCGGCGGGGTCGGGATCATCGGTATTTACAAGGCCCTGCAAGAGATGGAGACCATCGGCTGGATAAAGAAGGGCCAGAAGTGGCCGAAGCTCATCTCGGTCCAGGCCGAGGGCTGCTCGCCCATCGTCAAGGCCTACCGTGAGGGCAAGAACGTCTCCGAGTTCCACACCGGCGCGCAGACGTTGGCCGCCGGCATCCGAGTGCCGAAGGCCCTCGGCGACTTCCTCGTCCTCGAGGCCGTCCGCGAGACGGGCGGCACGGCCATCTCCGTGACGGACGAGGAGATACTGAAGACCATGCGGCTCGTCGCCCAGACCGAGGGCATGCTCATCTGCCCGGAGGGGGCCGCCGCCGTGGCCGCCCTGCCGCACCTCGTCAAGCAAGGCCTCCTGAACGCCGGGGAGCGCGTCGTCGTGCTGAACACCGGCTCCGGGCTCAAGTACCCGGACCTCATCGCCATCGACCTGCCGGTCCTCGAGAAGGAGGCCCAACTGGAAGTGGCCGCGGCAGGGGAGAAGGCGGACGGCGCAGAATAGGGAGAGCGTCACCATCTCCGAACACAGCTAAGAGACAAGGGGGTCACGACCGTGTTTGAAAGGGCCTTCACCCCGACCCTCGGCGCCATCATCTCGGAGGGGCAGCTCTGGCCGTTCCTACTGATCCTGGGCGTGGGAATCTACGTTGCCTACGACGCCTGGCAGAAGCGCAAACAGAAGAAAAAGTGACGGAAGAAGCAGCCATGGTTCAACCGGATCGCCCTGCTGCCTTGGCCGGCCGCGGTTTCACGCGGCCGGCCCTGTTTTCGCCGCCCGACGGAGCATGGCGCCCGCTGCTCTGAACCCGCTTCAGGGGCCGGTCCCGGGGGTGCTCGGCGCGGCCGGGCTCTTCGGCATCATCGACTGGACGGCCGCGTTGACCATGTCCCTGATCATCGACCGGAAGGAGGACGTGGAGAGCGCGCTCGAGACGGCCGAGACCAAGGCCGGCCGGGCTTCCACCGAGCCCAGGGCCTGGACGAGGGCGGCCTGCCCGG
>JAJZPE010000197.1 GCA_021811325.1 Bacillota bacterium | reverse complement strand
GCGTCCTTCCCAATCAGCCCGATTGGGGGATGATGGAAGAGGCCACCCGCCTTGGCTGCGACGCCCTGGGAGGGAGCATCGGGGTAAGGACCGACCCGGCCCCGTTGCTGGACGGGCTATTCGGCCTCGCGACCCACCGCAGCCTGCCCTTGGACCTGCACGTGGACGAGCACGTCGAGCCCCGCTGCCCCGGGTTAGAACAGCTGATCCCCCGCACCACGGCCGCCGGTTACCAGGGCCGGGTGATCGCCGGCCACTGCTGCGGGCTCGGGGTCGTCGGAGCCGATGAACGAAGGCGCCTCATCGCCGGACTCGTCCAGGCCGGCATCGCCGTGGCGGTCCTGCCTCTGACCAACCTGTTCCTGCAGGGAAGGGACCAGGAAGTGCCCGGCGCGCGGGGGATCGCCCCGGTGCGGGCCCTCTTGCGTCAGGGAGCGCTGGTCGCCTGCGCTTCCGACAACGTCCAGGACCCTTACCTGCCATACGGGAACGGCGATCCGCTCTTGGCGGCCCTGGTCCTTGGCGTGGCCGGCCATCTGACTTCCGCCGCCGAACGGGACGCCTTGGTGGACATGGTCACGGTCAATGCGGCCGCCGCCGCAGGGATGGCCGACTACGGGCTCGGACCGGGCCGCCCCGCCGACCTGGTCGTCCTGGACGCCCGGCCGCCGGACCATCCGGCGGCCTCTTTGCCGGCCCGCTGGTTGGTCGTCCATGGGGGCCGCGTGGTCGGCCCCGGCGGCCCCGCGATGGGCGACGCCCGACCCTCCTGAGTCACAGGGCCCGATGAGAGGAGGTCTTGCTACCGTTGTCAACCGAAAACGCCGTTGACGGCTACGGTGCTCTGCACCAAGCGATCAAGGCCTGCGGGGTCCGCCTGGCCGCCAGCCTGCCGGACGACTGGATGGCCCCGCTGATCACGCGGCTGGCCGCCGACCCCGAGATCACCCATGTCCGCGTCGCCCGCGAGTCGGAGGCCGTGGCCATCGCCAGTGGAGCCTTCTTCACCGGGACGCGCTCGATGGTCTTGATCGGCGCCACCGGCCTCTTCACGTGCCCGGGAGAGCTGGCCACCCTCAACCTGCGCCACCAGATCCCGGTCTTCCTGCTCGTCAGCGAACGCGGAAGCCCCGATGACCTGCGGATCTATCAGGAGGTCCAGGGGCGCCGGCTCAAGCCGGTCCTGGAGGCGCTGGACTTTCCCCATCTGCGGATCGACTCGCTCGAGGCCGTCGCCAGACTGCCTCAGGCGTACGAATGGTGCCGGCTGCAAAAGCGCCCCGTGGTCGCCTTTCTGGCCCGCACCTTGCTCAAAGGAGGGACGAGGCCGTGAAGACCCGCGAGTGCTTTGAGCTGTTGGCCCCTTACGCCCCCGAAGCGGTGGTCGTCTGCGCCCTGGGCATGGCGGCCAACGAGTGGTGGGCCGTGACCAGGAGCGACGAGACCTTCTACATGCACGGGGCGATGGGCTTCGCCTCTTCGTTCGCCCTGGGCATCGCCCTGACCATGCCCAAGACGCCGGTCTGGGTCCTGAACGGCGACGGCTCGATGTGCATGAACCTGGGCAGCCTCCTGACCGAGGCCAGCCGCCAGCCGGACAACCTGAAACACCTCGTGGTGGCCAACCACTGCTACCAGACGGTCGGGGGGCTGCCAATGGCCGGGCGGCGGGAGACGGACTACGCCGCCATCGCCAGAGGGGCCGGGATTCGGGAAGCCATCACGGTCAGGTCGCTGGACGAGATGCGCCAGGCTCTCCCGCGCATCCTGGCCCCGGGGTATCTCCTGACCGTGTTGGAGGTGGAGTGCGAAAGCATTCCGATCATCCCTCCCCCGCAACCCTTCGAGGGGGCGGAGATGAAGTACCGCTTCGGACGCCACATGGAACGCCGTTTCGGGGTGTCCGTCTTCGGGCCGCAGGGGTTCTGACGCACCAGGTCTCTTGAAACGCGGTCCATATTCCAGACCACACCAAGAAGGCCGGCCCCCAGAACCATTCAGGGCGCCGGCCTTCTTCTTGACGGGGTGGTGGGATTTGAAGGTCACCAGGGCGAGCCCGTTCTCGACCGCCACGGCGGCGATGAGGGCGTCGGATAGGTTCGAAAGGAGAGCTCCGGTCTTTTCCTCATCGCCAAGATTAGCACTTTCCGTAGTCCTTGTTCAGGAACTCACCGACCACTCTCATGGCGCAGTACTTTCCGCACATGGTGCACTCGGTAAGTCCCTCGGGATTACGCTCCCGGCGGTAACGCCCGGCCTTTTCCGGGTCGATAGATAGACCGATCTGCGTGTTCCAGTCCAGGGCTTTGCGGGCTTTCGACATCTCAACATCCCATTCCCAGGCACCCCTTACACCCTTGACTAGGTCTGCCGCATGAGCCGCAATCCGAGCCGCAACAACACCGTCCCAGACGTCCTGGGATGTCGGCAGTCCGAGATGCTCTGCTGGGGTGACGTAGCACAGGAAATCGGCTCCGGCGGCAGCGGCGATGGCCCCGCCTATAGCGGAAGTGATGTGGTCATAACCCGGCGCCACATCTGTCACCAGAGGACCCAGGACATAGAACGGAGCTCCATGGCAGATCCGCTTCTGCAGTTTGACGTTAGCCTCCACTTGGTCCAGGGGAACATGCCCGGGCCCCTCCACCATCACCTGCACTCCAGCCTTCCAGGCCCTATCCACCAGTTCGCCCAGGATAAGAAGTTCCTGTATCTGCGCCCGGTCGGTGGCGTCGGCCAGGCAGCCAGGTCTGAGCCCATCGCCGAGGCTCAAGGTAACGTCGTACTTTCTGGCAATATCCAGGACACGGTCGTATTGCTCGTATAGAGGGTTTTCTTCCCCGTGATGAATCATCCAGCCGGTGATGAAAGCCCCGCCGCGGCTCACAATGTCAGTTACCCGTCCCTCCCTTTTGAGACGTTCAAGCGAGGCGAGGGTCACTCCGCAGTGGACCGTCATGAAGTCCACACCATCCTTCGCCTGTCGCTCGATCACCTCGAAGAGGTCATCCGCGGTGAGATTCACGATAGCTCCCCGGCTCTCCAGAGCCTCTACCGTGGCCTCGTAGATGGGTACCGTACCGATTGGCACCATCGATGCACCCAGAATAGCCTTACGCGTGAGGTCGATGTCCACGGCACGACCGGTGGACAAATCCATGACTGCATCTGCACCCGCGCGAATGGCCAGCTCGAGTTTATCAATCTCCTTCTCAATATCTGGACAATTGGCTGAAGTGCCGATGTTGGCGTTGACCTTGGTCCTTAGTCCGTTGCCGAAACCGTTCGGATCGAGAATGCCGTGGGCCGGATTTGCCGGGATACAAATCGTCCCCGCAGCCACGCCGGCTCTGATGAACTCGGCGTCTCGCTTTTCTTTTTCGGCGACTCTCTGCATTGCCAGAGTGGTTTGCCCGGCAAGCGCTGCCTCTCGTTGGGTCATACTCTGTCTCCTCCAGTCTCTGTGGTCTGCCGCCTCATTTTCCCTGCTGGTTCCCGCGGACACCGGGCCCGGTCTTCCACAAGACCGATCTTGCGAAGGCCCAGCACCAGGATGAGCCCCAGAATCGCGCCAGTAACGCTCGATATGCCAAATGGGATTACGTATGCGAAGGCAGCCACGGGCTGGCCCAGGACCCATCTCGCCATCGGATAAGCGATGAGCGCGCCTAGCACCCCTGTCCCGAAGACTTCGCCCGCAGACGCTACCCAGGGTTTCTGAGTGATACGATAACTGTAGCCGGCCAGGAAAGCCCCTACGATCCCTCCTGGGAAGGCCAGGACCGTACCTGTACCAAGGATGTTTCTCAGAAACCCGATGGAGAAAGCCACCAACACTCCTTGGCCTGGTCCTAGAAAAACCGCGGCCGCCACATTGATGGCATGTTGCACCGGAAACAGTCTCGCACCGCCGACCGGGATCGACACCAGGTGTGCGGATAGTGTACCAATGGCGATTAGAAACCCCATGAGCACTAAATCCCGGACCTTATCTCGCCCTTCCATTCAGCCAATCTCCTC
>JAJZPE010000026.1 GCA_021811325.1 Bacillota bacterium | reverse complement strand
CCCAGCGGCCCACCCTGGCCGGCTTCCCCATTCAACGGGCAGTGGTAGACGCGGTCGGGGGCCGCGCCTCCGGAGGCCTCCAGGGCCCTCCCCAGGGTCTCCCCGCCCTGACCGAAGACCCAGGCGGCCAGCCTCCCGCCGGTCCGGGCGGTCATCGCCGCGCCGGCCGCCAGCGCGCCCAGGGCGGCCCGGGTCGGCGCCTCGTGGTCGGTCTCGACGTACACCCAGATGTCACCGGCCATCACCGAGCACCCCCTTCTCCGCCAACACGGCCAGCACCCGAGCGGCGACCGTGTCCGGGTCGCCCTCGAAGATGACCGCCCGCCGGGTGACCGCGGCCGGACGGACCTCGCGGACCACCGTCGGGGAGCCGGCCGGCCCGACCTCCTCCTCCGTCAGCCCCAACTCGGCCGCGCTCCATATGGCGAAAGGCTTGGACCGAGCGGCCACGACACCGGCGAAGCCGGCCGGCTTCGGCGGCCGGTCAAGCCGGTCGAAGGTCAGCAGGGCCGGAAGCCCCGCCTTGACCTTGACCGCCCGCCCGTCCACGCGGGCCTCGGCCATCACGCCCGGCGCCTCTCCCTCCTGGCTGACGGAGACTCCCCGGCAATGCGGCACGTGCGGCAGCCCGAGGAGGGCGGCCAGGAGCGGGCCGACCAGCCCGGTGCCGGCGTCGGAGCTCTCGGCCCCCATGGCGATGAGGCCGGCCCCGGCCCGGCGGCAGGCCGCGGCCAGAGCCCTGGCGGTGGCCAGGGCGTCCGAGCCGGCCAGCAGCCGGTCACTCAGCAGATAGGCTTCGTCGGCGCCCAGGGCCAGGGTTTCCCGCACCGTTCCCGCAGCCTCGGGGGGGCCCATGGCCACGGCGACGACCTTCGTGACGCCCCTGCCCTTCAAGGCCAACGCGGCCTCGAGGGCGTAGCGGTCGGCAAGGTTCAAAGCCAGGGGGACGCCCTGGCGGCGGACCGTCTTCTTCTCCGGGTTGATAACCACGGACCCGCGGGACTTCCGCGGGTCCGGCACAGGCTTGACCAAGACAACGACAGTGACTGGGTCCAATGCCGGTCCTCCTTCGGGCGGGCCGCCCCGGCGGGGCGGCCGCCAGACCTGAGTCGCCGCGGCCCCTCAGGACGGGGCCGAACGGGCGATGACCATCCGCATGACGTCCGAGGTCCCCGCCGAGGGGATCATCAACTGGGCGTCGCGCAGGTACCGCTGGGTCGCGAACTCCTCCATGTAGCCGTATCCGCCGAGGACCTCGGCCGCCGTCTTGGCCGCGCGGATGGCCGCCTCACTGGCGAAGTACTTGGCCGTCGCCATCTCGGCGTCGCACCGTTTCCCCTGGTCCTTCAGCCAGCAGGCCCGGTAGGCCAACAGGGTGGCGGCGTCCCGGTCGGTGACCAGGTCGGCGAGTTTCCACTGGATGCCCTGATAACGGTTGAGCGGGCGGCCCGAGACCTCGCGCTTGGCGGCGTACCCGCCGGCCGTCTCCACGCAGGCGCGCAGCAGGCCCAGGGAGACCCCGGCCATGCCCGACCGGCCGGCCTCGCTGATGGCCTTGAGGGCCGTCTTCAGGCCCTCGCCCTCGTTCCCGAGCCGGTTGGCCACGGGGACGAAGCAGCCTTCCAGGATGACCTCGCCGGTGTCGCAGCCCAGCAGGCCGACCTTGTGCTCCTCACGGCCCGGCTTGAAACCGGCCATGCCCCGCTCGACGATAAAGGCCGTGAACTCCTTCGGTTCGTCCTTGGTCTTGGCCAGGACCACCTGGACGTCGGCGAGGTGGGCGTTGGTGATGAAAACCTTGCGGCCGTCGAGGACGTAGCCCTCCCCTTCCGGCCGGCGCTCGAAGCGCGCCGCGGTCTTGGTCGACGAAGGGTCCGAACCGCCGCCGGCCTCGGTCACGGCCACGGTCGCCAGCCGCTCGCCGCGGGCGAGGGGCGGCAACAGGCGCCGCTTCTGTTCGTCGGTACCAAAGCTGACGATAGGCTCTATCCCGAGCTGGAAGACCTGCAGGGCCATGGCCAGGGCGGCCGAGACCCGGCCGACCTCTTCGAGCAGGATCAGGCGGGCGACATAACCCAGCCCGAGCCCGCCGTATTCGACGGGGACGGTCACCCCAAAGAACCCGGCTTCAGCCATCGGCCGGACAAGGTCCATCGGGAACTGTCCCGTCTTCTCCATCTGGGCGACCCGGGGACCAACCTCGTTCTCGGCGAACTCACGGGCCGCCCGCCGGAGCATCTCCTGCTCCTGTGTGAACTGGAAATCCATTGGCCTCGATCCCTCCTTCGGGGTCTAATCTTCCACAACGACCACCCGGGCCGGCGAGGCTTCGAGGCCCTTGAAGCGGAGTGGTAGGGCGTACATGGTTACTTCTTGGCGGGTGATTTTTTCAACGTCGGTGAGGTACTCGATGATGATGACGCCGTTGCCCAGGAGGTTCTTGTGAACGGGGAAGGTGTTGTCGCCCGGCTTATCCGTCTGGAAGTCGATGGCGACGAGCGAGAAGCCTTGCTTGACGAGCCATTCGGCCGCATCCGGGGTCAGGTACGGGGAGATTTGGAAATAATCCTTGTGGCCCCAGAGCCTGGTGGTGAAGCCGGTCCGGACGATCACCCGGTTGCCCTTCTTGACCGGTTTGGGGCAGGCCCGTTCGAGGTCCGCCGCGGTGATCGGCCCGCCGCCGACCTTCTCGTACATGTCGATGACCGTCGTCGGCCCGCACAGGACGTTCAGAGGTACCTGCTCGATGGTCCCGCGTCCATCGAAGAAGTGTTTCGGCGCGTCGACGTGGGTTCCTGCGTGCATGAAGAGGACCACGCGGCTGGCCGTCCGCCCCGCCGGGTCCTGGTCGGGGGTGAGGACAGCCTTGAAGTCCGGCTTGGGGTACCAAGGGACGGGGAACACCGGCATCCCCTCGGTCAGGTCCAACGTCAGGTCGATAATCTTCTGCATCCAGTCTGCTCCCCCTTCAAAAGGTTGATGCCACGGATGGAGCTGCTTGTCGCTTGATGGGTGTGGCGGATGAGGTGGCCGACGGCGGCCAAGCATGAGGCGGAGCCACTCGGGCAGGCGCCCTAGATGAGCTTCGCCCCCCGCGTCGCGGGTCCGGCGGCCTTGGCGTAGAGACCGAGGATGCCGGGTGGGACCGGGCGCGGGTTGGAGACGGCCGGACGGGCCAAAACCTTCTCGGCGTCGGCTACATCCAGGCGCCGCGACGACAAGTCGATGGTGATCACGTCGCCGTCCTCGAGCTTGGCCAGGGGGCCGCCGACGGAGGCCTCGGGCGTCACCTGGCAGACCCCGAGCCCCCGGGCGAAGCCGGAGAAACGGCCGTCGGTGACCACGCCGACCTGACCCTCGAGGCCCTTGCCGACGATAGCCGCCAGGACCGCGTAGATGTCGGGCATCCCCGGAGCGCCGCGCGGGCCGACGAAGCGGACGACGATGACCTCGCCCGGCTTGACCACGTCGGTCTGCACGGCAGCCAGGGCTTCCTCCTGCGAGTCGAAGACCCGGGCCGGCCCCTCGTGGTGAAGGATGGTGTTGTCGAGGCGGCGGGCCACCGAGCCGTCGGGGGCGAGGACGCCCCTCAGGACGGTGATGCCGCCGGTGTTGTAGACCGGGTTGTCGCGGCTGCGGATGACGTCGCTGTTCCGCCCGCCGGGGGGCACCAGCTTGGCGTGCTCGGCGATGATGGTCCCCAGGGTCTTCCCAGAGACCGTCGGGACATCGAGGTCGAGCCGCTCCCTGATCTCGCGCATGAGGGCCGGCAGGCCGCCGTGGGCATGGAAGTCGGTCAGGAAGTGCGGCCCGTTGGGCTTGACGTAAGCCAGACACGGCGTGCTCTGGCTGGCCTGCTCGAAGGTCTCGAGGTCGATCTTGTCACCGAGGCCGAGCTCATCGGCGAGGGCCAGGAGGTGCAACACGCCGTTGGTCGAGCCGCCCAGGGCCATCAGGGTGTGGACCATGTTCGTCAGGGTCTTCTCGGAGAGGATCTGACGCGCCGTCACGCCCTCCCTGACCAGCTCGACGAGGCGGTGACCGGACTCCTTGGCCAGCCGCAGGCGCTCGCCGCTGTAGGCCGGGGCCGTCCCGGCCAGGGGCAGGGCCAGCCCCGAAGCCTCGGACAGGCACTGCATGGTGTTGGCCGTCCCCAGGATGGGGCAGGCGCCGTCCGTCGGGCAGACCGCGTCCTCGAGCTTGAGGACGTCCTCCGGGCTGACCCGGCCGGCCGGCAGGGCCCCGAAGACCAACTCGTCGAGGTCTGACAGGACCACGGCCTTGCCCTCCGAGTAGCCGGGGGCCATCGACCCGCCGGGGACGATGATTGACGGCAGGTTCAGCCGGGCCAGGGCCAGGAAGGCCCCAGGGGCGGTCTTGTCGCAGGCGATGACGGCGGCGACCCCGTCGAACATCTGGGTCTCGACGATGGTCTCGATATCGAAGGCCAACACGTCGCGAGCGGCCAGGTCGAAGTTGATCCCGCGCAGTCCGAGGACCGGCGTGGCGCACTGGGAGATGGCGCCGAACTCGAACGGTGTCCCGCCGTTCTGCCAGATGCCGGCCTTGACCTGCTCCACGACGCTCCTCAGGTGGTGATGACCGGGGCAGACCTCGCTGAAGGTGTTGACCACGGCGATGAGCGGCCGGGACAGGTCCCGGTCGGTGTAGCCCATACCCTTGTAGACGGCCCGCCGGTGGGTCCCGGCGGCCCCTGTGAAGTGCTCTCTGGTCGGCCACTTGGCCTCGGACAAGTCGCATCGCCCCTTTTCAGAGATGGTCGCCGAACCGCTGATCACGGCTCGAGGATGACCTTGACCGCCAGCTTCTCACGGTCCACGGCGGCGGCGAAGGCCCGGTCGACATCAGCCAAGGGAAGCCGGTGGGTGATGAGCGGGGCCAGGTTGACGGCCCGCCGCCGGACCAGGCCGATGGCCGTCGGGAAGTCCCAGCAGTAACCGGATGAACCCAAGAGCCCGATCTCGCGCTGGACGAAAATCGGCGCCTCCAGGCCGACCTGGGGGTTCTCGAAGATCCCGATGAGGGTAGCCGTCCCGCCCTTGCGGAGAACCTTGAGCGCGGAGACCAGGGTCCCCTGGGCCCCGACGGCTTCGAAGGAATGCGAGGCGCCGATGCCGCCCGAGGCCTGCCGGATGTACTCGACCGGATCCTCGAGTCGCGCGTCGACCACCTCGGTGGCCCCCAGGGCCGCGGCTACGGCCAGGCGGTCCTGGCGGATGTCGACCATGCAGACCTGAGCGGCCCCGGCCGCCTTGGACACGGCCAGGGTCAGGAGGCCGATGGGCCCGGCCCCGAAGATGGCCACCTGGTCGCCGAGCCTGACATCGGCCCGCCGTACGGCATGGACGGCCACGGCCAGGGGCTCGATCAGGGCGCCTTCGGCGTAGGACAGCTCGGCCGGCAAGTGGTGGACCCACTGCTCCGAGGCCACATAATACTCGGCCAGGCCGCTCCGCCCCGTCCGGTAACCGTACTTGACGTTGAGACACCGGTTGTACTGGCCCAGCCGGCAGTAATGGCAGGTGCCGCAGGGGATGATCGGCTCGACCACGACCCGGTCGCCCAGTTGGACCTTGGTCACGGCGGCGCCGCGCTCGACGACTTCGCCGGCCATCTCGTGTCCGACCGCCGAAGGCAGTGGGGCATCGGGGTGCTTCCCGTGGTACAGGTGAAGGTCGCTGCCGCAGATGGCGCTGGCCTTGACCTCGATGAGGACCTCGTCGGCCCCGAGCGACGGCCGCGGCAGGGACTTCAGCTCGACCCGTCCCGGAGCGGTGATCTCGGCCGCCAGATAGGTGTCGGATCGGCGCGGGCCGTTCCCCTTCTCAGTGGTCATCGTCGTCCTCCACGATGAAGTCTTTTTTCCGCCCGAAGAGACGGTCCTTGCCGGCCATTTCTCGCATCTCGTCGGTGATGAGGAAGATCTGCGGCGGGCAACCCGGCACCCAGCGGCCCTGGCCCTTGTTGGCCGCGTCCTTCAGGCACTTGCCGATGATGACGTTCCGCTCCGGGTGGGCTGCGTCTTCCGGCCCGACCTTGGCCCCGGGCCCGATGAAGAAACCGACCCGCGGAAGGAGGGCCAGGACCTCCTGGGCCTTGGCCCGGTCGATGGCGATACGCAACCCCTCGCGGCAGCCGGTGCAGGCCTTCCCATCGACGATGCAGACGTTGTCCGGGTGCTCGAACGGGAAGACAGCCCTCTTGAACGGCCTGGCCACCGCGGCCACGGACTCCCCGACCACGGCGATGTCCTCTTCGGGCACCCCTTGCCCGAGCTCGAGGGCCCGCCGCAGGGCGTCGATCTCGTCCGGGGCGAAGCCCATCAGTCTCCCGGCGACCAGGTCCACCGCGGCCGTATGGGTGCCGGCGACGATGACGCCGAAGTTGACCGGCGTCCCGCCCACCGGGCCGTCCCCCTCCAGGGCCACCGTGCCGTCGGCGACGACCAGCGCCGGCTTGACCACCCGGTTCAGATCGACGATGCAATCGATCAGCCCGGTGTTGTGGAAGCGCTTCTTCTCGCGGGCCGGCATCGTCCCCTTGAGGTTCTTCATGGCCACGGTGATGCCCACGCCGGCGTGGGTCTTCAGGACCGGGACATCGACCAGGAAGTCGGCCTCGAGGACCGTCCGGGCGATGTAGACCTTCTTCAAGATGGCCCCGCCCGGGATGCTGACCGGGAGGTGCTCGTCGTCGTTGAGGTCGGCCAGCCTGGCGCGATGGCGGGCGGCCGTCTCGGCCAGACCGACCCGGGCAAAGGCCTTCTTCGTGTCCAACCCGACGGCGGTCGCTTCGGCGACGGTCAACTCGGCCCTGGGATTGGCCGCCCGCAAGGCCCCGAGGACGGCGTCCATCACCAGCGTGCTGGTGACGACGCCGGTCTCCCAGCCGACGTTGTCGGCGGTGAGGTTGGGCTTGACGACGATGCGCTCGGCCGCGGCGGCCTTCCCGCGCCAGCCGGGGACGAGCCGCAGGGCCTCATCGACGGCCTTCGTCACCAGTTCCGGCGAGAACGGGTCGGCCGTCCTGGTGACGGCCACCGTCGTCTTCGTGGTCTTTGCGCCCATGCTCATGACCTGGGGCCTCCCCCCTGCCCCGTTCGTCCACCGGGTTCCGCGCCCTCGCCCGGCCGCGCGGCGGCGGCCGGCGACAGCACCCGGCCCGGCACCCCCGGCGCCAGCAGGAAGACCATCTCCAAACCGTCCCGCCCGACCGAGGCCACGCAGTGGGGCACTCGCTCGGGGACGCAGACGACCATTCCCGGTTTCAGCGTGTACCGTTGCTCCCCGGCGAGAAGTTCGCCCTCGCCGGAGAGGACGTAGAACATCTCTTCCCAACCCTCGTGGGCGTGGGGTTGCCCGGCGCCGCCGGCCGGCCAGTGCGACCGGCCGATGGTCAGCCGGCTCGAACCGCCGGCCTCGGGGTCCATCACGACCTGCATCATCTGGGCCCCAAGGGGGACCATTGGGGCGTCGTTTTCATGGGTGATGAAGGGGACCCCCGCAGCCACCGGGCCCGGGGAACCCGCTCTGGCTTTCGGCCTGGACTCCACTCTGGTCGCCCCTTGCCTTCGGATGTTCAGCCTGATCTCAGACGCCGGCCGTGGCGGCCGCGGCGGCTGCGCCTCACCCCAGTCGCGCTCCGGGCTACTTCGCCCGACCGCAGACCCGGTCGACGATGACCCGGAAGTCTTGCTCGTTCAGGAGGCCGCCCTTCTCGTAGGAGCGCCGCTTGATCAGGGGGACCATCTCCAGGACCTGCTCCTCGGTGGCCGTGCGGCCGAGCTTCTCGAGCCAGATCTTGACCGACTCGGTCCCGCTGTGCTTGCCGAGGACGCACTCCGGCGGCGCGTTGCCGAACATCTCGCCCCGGTATGGGACGTACTCGAGCATGTCCTTCTCGCCGCAGGCCCGGATCCAGCCGGAAACGATGCCCGACTCCAGGTTGAGGACCGTGTCGCCGATGAGGCCGCGGTTGGTCCGCTGGTTCATCCGGGCCATCTTGAGGACCATCCGCGAGAGGTCGACCATCTTCTCGGTCTTGATCCCGGTGTCGAGGCCGTACATCATCAGAAGGGCCGCGGCGACATCCTCATAAGCCGCGTTGCCGGCCCGCTCGCCCAGGTTGGAGACGGTGGTGTGGGCCACCTCGCAGCCGGAGGCGAGGGCCATGATGGTGTTCGCGCCGCCGAAGCCGAAGTCATCGTGGAAGTGCGCCTCGAGGGGCACCTTCACCCGCGACCGGATCTTCTTCACAAGCCAGGGGACGGCGTGCGGGGACAACCCGCCGAACGTGTCGACGATGGCCAGGGCGTCCATGTGGCCGTGCTTGGCGACGTTCTCCACCAGGTCGAGGACCCAGTCGATGTTCGCCCGGCTCTCGTCGATGAGGAAGAACACCGTGTACAGCCCGAGCTCGTGGGCCCGGGCGGTGGCCCTTATCGAAAGGTCCATGGCCTTCTCCAGCGGCCACTGGTAGGCCTTCTGGATGAGATGGTCGGACGACGGGATCTCGACGACCACGCCATCCACGCCGCAGTCCGCCGCCCGGTTGACGTCGTCGATGACGCAGCGGGCGAAGGAGAAGACCTTGGGCCCGAATTTCCGTTTGACGATCTCCTTGATGGCCTTCTCGTCCTGGGGCGAGACGGCGGGCATGCCGGCCTCGATCCGCTGGATGCCGGCCTCGGCCAGCCTTTCGGCGATACGAAGCTTGTCGTCGACATCGAAGACGACGGCCGCCTGCTGCTCGCCGTCGCGCAGGGTGACGTCATGGAACTCGATCTTCTTGGGGAAGTTGAGCCCCTTGGTCACTTCCGGCTCATAGTTGAACGGGCTGACGAACCAGCGGTCGGTCTTCCACGGAGTCTTGGACATCTCGGCAAGGGCCTCCTTAACCTGTCGTGTGATGGCGCCGGCCCGCTCCGGACCGGCCGGGGTCGGTCAACGGTCCCGAGGGACCATATCGATGCAGTCCTGTGGACAGAGCTGCGGGCACAGGCCGCACCCGTCGCACCTCTCACCGGCCTCGTAGCGCTTGCCCTCGTGACTGATGGCGAAGTAGATGCAGACCCGCTCGCAGACCCCGCAGCCGGTGCACTTCGCCTGGTCGATCCGGGCCCGGACGACCTTCCTCCGGTCGATCTGGGCCATCGTCTTGACCTTCGGGTTCATGGCGCCGCGGAAGTCGGCCAGAGTCGCGTAGCCGTGGCGGTCCATCCAGGACGCCACTTCCTTGTTGAGCCGCTCGACGACCTCATAGCCCTGCATGTAGAGGGCCATCGCCGTCTGCACCGTGGACGCGCCGGCCAGGATGTACTTGACCACGTCCTCGCCGTTGACGACCCCGCCGCAGCCGCTGATGGGCATGGAGAGGTGCGGGTGGGTCAGGTTGATCCAGTAGAGGGCGTAGTGGATGGCCCACGGCCCGCCGTGACCGGCCGTGCCTCCGTGGAGGATTGGTCGCTCGGCCTCGACATCCAGGTCCAGCCCTGGAAAGCGGCTGAACATGGTCGCCGCGTCCGCCCCGGCGGCCTCGATGAGCCTGGCGACGACCGACGGGTCGGACATCTGCGGGGTCATCTTGGCGATGACCGGTATCCTCACCGTCTTCTTCATCAGCCGGACGGTGTGGTCGATGATCTCAGCGATGCGGTTTGCCTGATGCAGGACGATCGGCCCGTGCGGGCACGACAGGTTGAGCTCGAGGGCGTCGGCCCCGGCCTCCTCGACCATCCGTCCCCACTTCGTCCAGGTCTCGTCGGTGACCCCACCGACGCTGGCGATGATCGGGATCTCCAGGGACCGTTTGGCCTTGCGGATCTCCTCGCAGTAGGCCTCGATGCCGTATTCGTAGCCCTGCTCGTACGAGTAGAGCGTGGTCGACCGGTTCGTCCCGGCCTTGCGTTGGATGATCGCGAAGCGCGGGGTCGGGCTGTCGGCCATGAGCGGTTCCTCGAAGACGGTCTTCATGACCACCGACCCGATCCCATGGTCCTGCGCCCGCTTGAGCCGATCGGCGTTGCCGGTGATGCCGGACGAAGCGGCGATGATCGGGCTCCTCAGGCTCAACCCGGCGAATTCAACCCTCAGGTCTGCCAAAGACGCTGCCTCCTTGAATCGGCTGTAGCTTCTTGGAATGATGCCACCTTCAGGCCCCCGAGGCCTGGCCCCCCAGGTAGGCCGCCTCGACCTTGGGGTTCCGGGCCAGTTCGGCGCCGGTCCCCTCGAGGACGATGCGGCCGTTCTCGAGGACGTAGGCGTAATCGGCCACGGCCAGGGCCTTGCGGGCGTTCTGCTCGACCAAGACGATGGTCACGCCGCTCCGGTTGATCCTCTCGATGAGGTCGAAGACCTGCGTGACGATTTTCGGGGCGAGCCCCAGGGAGGGCTCGTCGAGGAGCATGATCTTCGGCGAGGACATCAGGCCGCGTCCGATGGCCAGCATCTGCTGCTCGCCGCCGGACAGGGTCCCGGCCGCCTGGCCGGACCGTTGCTTGAGGATGGGAAACATCTCGTAGACCTGCTGCCGGGTCCGGTTCGAGTCGCCCCGCTTGGTCAGGTAGGCGCCCATGGTCAGGTTCTCGTCGACGGACAGCGACGAGAAGACCTTGCGGCCCTCGGGGACCTGGACGATGCCCGCGGCCACGGTCAGGTGGGCCGCCGACGGCAGGGCCTTCCCGTCGAGGAGGACCTGCCCGTCGCGCGGCCGGACGAGGCCGGAGATGGTGTTCAGGAGGGTCGTCTTGCCGGCCCCATTGGAGCCGATGACGCTGATAATCTTGCCACCCGGGACGGTCAGGGCGACGTCGTGGAGGGCTTGAATCCGGCCATAGGCCACCTGGAGGTTCTTGACCTCGAGCATCATTCGAACTCCTCCCCGAGGTAGGCCTTGATCACGACGGGGTCCTTCCGGATCTGCTCCGGCGTGCCCTGACCGATGGTCCGTCCGAAGTCCTGGACATAGATCCAGTGGCACAGGCGCATGACCACTTCCATCCGGTGCTCGATGAGGATGATCGACAACCCGAGTTCGTCGAAGAGTTTCTGGATGAACTCGATGAGCTCTCGGACCTCGGCCGGGTTCAGACCGGCCGCCGGCTCGTCGAGGAGGAGCAGTTTCGGCTCGCCGGCCAGGGCCCGGGCCAGCTCGACCCGGCGCTGGAGGCCGTACGGCAGGCTCCCCGTGTACTCGTGGCGGTGCTTGTAGAGGCCCACCTTGTCCAGCCAGTGAAGGGCCTTCTCCTCCACCGCCCGTTCGAAGATGTTGACCCCTTTCCACCCGACCATCGCCTGCAGCAGTCCGTACCTGGCCCGCCAGCTGTAGGCCGTGCGGACGTTGTCGAGGACGTTCATGTCCTCGAAGAGGCGGATGTTCTGGAACGTGCGGGCCACGCCGAGCCGGCCTATCTCGTAGGACTTCAGGCCGGCCACGTTGCGCCCTTCGAAAACGACCTCGCCCGAGTTGCAGGGGTAGACGCCGGATAGGAGGTTGAGGATGGTCGTCTTCCCGGCCCCGTTGGGGCCGATGATCCCGACCAGATGATTGTCCCTGACGACGGCGTTGAAGTCTTCCACGGCGGTGACGCCGCCGAACCGCTTGCTCAAGCTCTTGACCTCGAGCAGACCTTGGCCCTCACTCATCGGCCCCGGCCCCTCCCTTCTCCGCGGCATGGCCGGGCAGCCTGCGACCCGGCCCAGGCCCCGACCGCTTCAGGCCGAGGGTCTCGAAGGATAGCTCCCAGCGGCCGAAGAGCCCGGCCGGCCGGAAGTTGATGATCAACAAGATGATCAGGGTATAGATGGCCACGCGCCACTGGGAGGCGAAGCGCAGGATCTCCGGCAGGGCCGAAAGGCTCGCCGCCCCGACGATGGCGCCGGTCAGACTGTCGCGGCCGCCGAAGAAGACCATGATGATCCAAACGGCCGACTGCATCCAGCCGAACATGGCCGGCTCAACGTAGGTGGTGAAGAAGGCCATCAAGGCCCCGGCGAAGGCCGACAACCCGGCCCCCAGCAGAAAGACCTTCAGCTTGTGGTCGAAGGCGTTGATCCCCATGACCTCGGCGGCCAGTTCGTCGGTGCGGACGGCCAGGCAGTCGCGGCCGAACTTGGAGCCACGGACGTTGCGCACGAGCCAGATCCCCGCGACGAGCGACACCAACGCCAACAGCGGCGTGGTCAGCCGGGGTACGCCGGCGAAGCCCATCGCCCCGCCGGTCCACTTGACCGATTCGTTCATGACCGCTCGGACGGCCTCGCCGAAGCCGAAGGTGGCCAGGGCAAAGAAGTCCTGGCGGATCTTCAGGGTGGTGAATCCGATGACGTAGCCGACCCCGACCGCGACGACCACGGCGAGGACGAGGGCCAGCGGGAACGGGACATGGAAGGTCACGACGGCCAGCGCCGCCACGTAGGCCCCGAGCCCCATGAAGGCCGCCTGACCAAGCGAGAACAAGCCCGTCAGTCCGGTCAGGACGAAGGTTCCGAGCACCCCGAGGGTGGTTATGGCCGTGAAGACCCCGACGGTGATGAAATAGGACACGCTTTCCACCTCGACTGTGGTTGGTGGTCAGGCCTTTTCTTGGAAACTGACCCCCGCGAAGCCCTGCGGCCTCACCAGGAGGAAGATTACCATCATGGCGAAGATGACCGCGGGCGACAGGCCCGAGCCCATGACCGAGATCAGGAGCACCTCGACCACGCCGAGGGCGAGGGCGCCGAGGGCCGCCCCGACAAGGCTGCCGAGGCCGCCCAGGACCGAGGCGATGAACCCCTTGACCACGAGCTGCCCGATCTGTGGGTAGAGCGTGTAGGACATCCCCAGGAGGACTCCGGACAGACCGGCCAGAAGGCCGGAGACGAAGAACGTCGCCAGGACGATGAAATCGACGTTGACACCCATCAAGTTGGTCGTGATGAGGTCATTGGAGGCCGCCCGGATGGCGATCCCCACCCGGGTGAACCTGAGGGCCCAGGCCAGGACGCCGAAGGCGATGGCCGAAGCGACCATCATCAAGACGTAGAGGACCGAGATGCTGACCTGGCCGATGGTCAGGGTGGTCAGGCTGATCAGCCTTGGGTAAGTGAAGAACGACGCGCCGAAAAAGATGACCAGCACCTGCTCGAGGAGCATCAGCATGGTCACCGAGGTGACGAAGAAGTAGACCAGTTGCCCACGCTTCTTGCGGATCGAACGGAAGGCGACAAACTCGACGCCGCAGGCGATGAGGCCGCCCGCCAGGGTGCCGACCAGAAGGACCGGGATCAGCGACAGGTGGAGCTTGAGAGCCGCGAAGTAGCCGACGTAGGCGCTGATCGCCAGCACCCCGCCGTGCGAGAAGTTCGAGAACTTGAGGACGTTGAAGACGAGGGCAAAGCCGACCGCGATCAGGGCGTAGACCGCCCCCAGCGAGACCCCGTTGACGATCTGCTGGACGACAACACTCCAAAAGCTATCTCCCATGGGTCGTTACCCTCTCCCTAAGAAGGGACAGGAGCCGGGGGGTGCCGAGCACGGAGGAGCCATAGAGCCCCCGGCTCCGTGCCACGAAAGGTGTCTTACTTCTCTGCCGGCGGGATGACCTTGGCGAGGGTCGTCGGCTTGCCGCCCTTCATCTGGAGGATGATCATGGGCAGACCGACCGGCCGGTGGGTATCGGGCGAGATGGTCAGGGACCCCTGGTAACCCGGGAAGTCCTTGGTCTTGTTCATTTCCGTGGTCACCATGTCGGGGGTGACCTTCTTGCTCGCCGCGTAGGACCGTTTGATCGCCTCGATCAGGGCGCCGAAGGCGTCCCAACCCGAGTAGCTCTGAGCGATGGCGGCGTAGCCGAACTTGGCCAAGTACTCGTCAGAGAACTGCTTCAGCTTGGCGTCGGACGGGTCGACCCCGTAGGGGAAGTACACGCCCTCGGAGGCCTTGGGATCGGTGTTGCTCGACGTGGCGAACGGGATGTAGGAGTTGTCGCCGAGGATGGTCGCCTTGATGCCGAGGTCGTAGGCCTGCTGTAGGGTGAGCGGGATCTCCTGCGGGTAGTTCGGCATGTAGATAGCTTCCGGCTTGGCCTGCCTGATCTTGGTGAGCTGGGCCTTGTAGTCCTTGTCGGCGGTCATGAAGGTTTCTTTGTCGACGATCGTGCCACCGTTGGCCGTGACATAGGCGATGAACGGCTCAGCCAACGAGACCGAGTAGGCGTTCTGCTGGTTGTACAGAATGGCGAACTTCTTCAGCTTCAGGTCGTTGATAGCGTATGCAGCGATGGCCCGGGCCTGGGCGCCCGACGAGTTCTGGCCGAGGAACATGTAGGTGTACGGTTTGCCGGTCTTCGAGTTGGTGGTCGCCTTCTCGTCCATGAACAGGCCGACGATCGGGACCTTCTTCCCCTCGGCGATGGGCGCGAGGGCGATGCCCATGTTGGCGATGGGCGGCCCGAGGACGGCGAGGACCTTGTCCTGGTCCACAAGGCGCTGATAGGCGTTGATGGCCTCCTGGACCTCACTCTTCGTGTCGTAGCTGATGATCCTGACCTTCTTGCCGTTGATGCCGCCGGCGGCGTTAAGCTTCTCCTTGTACATCTCGGCGGCGTTGGTCATGGCCAGGCCGAAAGCCTTGTTCGGGCCGGAGAGGTCCTGGATGTTGCCGATGAGGATTTCGTTGGACCCGCCGCTGCACCCGGCGGCGAGCACGGCCACCGGGGCGAGCATGGCCAGAATCAGGAAAAGGGCTAGGCTCTTCCGCACTGCTATGCATCCTCCTCGTGATTCAATCGTCGTCCGGTCACAAATCTCCTGGTTCAGCATCGACTGGGAACGGTTCGAGTCGTAACCCTTGGGCTGTTCCAACCACCCCCTCGATGCCTGCGGCAAATCCTTATAAAAGACGAACGGTACGGCTTGCGGAAGTGAAAGGCTCGGCCACCCGCGACCGGCATGGCGATTGGAAAGCCGTCCGGCAGCGCAGATTGTGCCGACCTTCACGATAAGCAAGAGTCGTGCCAACCTGAGGGAAACAAAAAAGGCCACAACGGCGCGGGTCTGGGGTGTCCCCTGCCGGGCCCTGGTCATCGCTGTCGGCCTGGACAGACAGTTTTCGTCAACGGAGGCCGGGAAACCGGGGCGCGCCTTGCATTTAGATACCGTCGGCGACAGCCGACATGTCGGGCTTGCCCTACAGCTTAACGTCCGGTAATATTGAATTTTTCCATTTTTTCATAGAGGGTTGACCGGTGGACACCGAGCCGGCGGGCCGCCTGCACCTTGTTCCCGGCGACGGCCGCGAGGACCTGGACGATGGCGTCCCTCTCGGCCCGTTCGGTGGCCTCGGCGAGGGTGCCCTGGAAGACCGGGGTGGTCCCGGTCCGACCGGCCGCCGTGCGCAGGGCGGGCGGCAGGTCCTCGACCGATATGACCTCGGTCTCGGCGAGGTTCACCGCCCTCTCGACGACGTTCAGGAGTTCCCGGGTGTTCCCCGGCCAGTTGTATTTCTGGAGGGCCTCCATGGCCGCCGTCGACAGCCGCCGCAAGGGCACCTGCAGCTCGGTGCAGACCCTCGTCAGGTGTTTGCCGACGATCTCCGGGATGTCCTCGGGCCGCTCGCGGAGGGGCGGGACGACGATGGAGACGACGTTGAGCCGGTAATAGAGGTCGTTGCGGAAAGCGCCTTCGGTCGTCAGGGTCTTCAGGTCGCGGTTGGTCGCCGAGATCACCCGGACGTCGACCGGGACGGGACGCACCCCGCCGACCCGCTCGATTTCTTTCTCCTGCAACGCCCGGAGTAGCTTGGCCTGCATGTTCGGGGACATGTCGCCGACCTCGTCGAGGAAGATCGTCCCGTGCTCGGCCAGCTCGAATCGGCCGGGCTTGCCACCCTTACCTGCGCCGGTGAAGGCCCCCGGTTCATAGCCGAAAAGCTCCGATTCCAGGAGTTGCTCGGGGATGGCCGCGCAATTGACCTTGACGAACGGTCCCCGGGCGCGCTGGCTGACGCGGTGGATGGCGTGGGCGAAGACCTCCTTCCCCACTCCGCTCTCGCCGAGGATGAGGACCGTCGAGTTGCCCCGGGCCGCTTTCAGGGCGACCTTCTTGGCCTCACGAATGGCCTCGCTCCGGCCGAAGACGTTGTCAAGCGTAAAACGGGCCCCGAAGAGGTCGTGCAACTGGGTCTCGTAGTACTCGAGCCGGCTCTCGAGCAGGTTGACCTGGCCGACCAGCCCCTTGATCTCCTCGGTCCGCTGGAAGACCAGCTGGCCCATGGCCCCGATGGTCTTCCCGTCCAGGCGGATGGGCAGCCGGTGCCCCAGGATGTTCTGGCCCTTGATCCGCTGGACCACCGAGATCTCGGCGATGCCCGTCTGCACCACCTGATGCAGGCGGGTGTTCTCGATGACGTCGGTGACGTGCCGGCCGATCAGGTCGTGCCTGTCCCGGCCGAGGAAGTCGCAGTAGGCCTGGTTGATCAGGACCACCCGGCCGTCGTGGTCGACGACGACGATGCCTTCGTATGAGCTGTCGAGGACGGCTTCCAGGAAGTCGTTTCTGGCCGCGGCCGCCTGCAGTTCGGCCTTGATCGGGTCCGGTCGTCGTTGTCTTTTCACCGGTCAGCCTCCCGGCCGGGTCGGTCGAAAAACGGCCACCCGGCGAATCCTGGCATCCCAGCAATTCGCCGGAGAGCTGCGGTTATCCTGCACGATGTCGTCCGAGGCCGACAATTTAATGTAGGGCGTGCCCGACACTCACCCAGGTGGGAACGCCGGCGGCGGCGCTCGGCGGGCGGTTGCTCTGCGCCGCCTGGGCGAGGACCTTCGGGATGGGGCTGCGCTCGCGGATGGCCTTCTCGGCGAAGACCTTCATCGCCGCGTCGAGGATGGCCAGTCAGCCCGGCCGAGCCGACGGCCGAACGCCGCGGCGTACTCGGGACCCCTGGCCTCCTCCTCGTGTTTGAAATAGACGTAGGCGTCGCCGAAGTCGAGGCGCCCGCGGGTGAAGCCGGCCCAGCGCGCCAGGTCCTCGTCGGTGTAGTCCGCGCCGCGTAGGCGGAGATAGGCGAAGCCCGCCCGGCCCGCCACGCCGGCGGCGGCCCCCAGGGTCTCAGGGTCGGTCGGCAGCCCGGTGCCTTCGGCCAGGCAGAACCCGGCGCCCGCGGCCGCGAGCTCCTCGAAAGTCTCGGGGACATACCAGGAAGAGTGGCGGAACTCGAAGGCCACCCGGCGGCCGGCGGCCGGCAACAGGGCGAGGAAATCCCGGAGACGCCCGTCCCGTCTGAGGTATGGCGGCAGCTGGAAGAGAACGGGGCCCAAGCGCTCGCCGAGGTCGCCCAGGCGGTCCAGGAAATCGGCCGTCTCCTCCCCCGCCCCGACCAGCCTGAGCCGGTGGGTTATCCTCGACCCGGCCTTGAAGGAAAAAACAAAGCCGGCTGGCGTGTGTTCACGCCACCGGCCGAGCGTCTCCGATGATGGGAAGCGGTAGAAGGTCGAGTTTATCTCGACGCTGTTGAACCGGGCGGCGTAGAAGCCCAGCATGCCCTGGCCGCGCATCCCGGCCGGATAGAAGGACCCGGTCCACTCCTTGTAGCTGAAGCCTGACGTGCCGAGGAAGAGCCGTCCCATGGGGCTATTATGCCCGCCGGTAGACCGCCTCCGCTCCTCGCCTGGGCCGCTCCGCGGTGGAACTGATGCGGTAGACCCCGGCGAGGGCCGTGCAGACGAGACCGAGATAGACGACCGCGACCCAGGTCCTCGCGGCCAGGTGGAGGCCACCGCGGAACTCGCCGGTGGAGACGAGGATTGGGAGCATCATCGCCGTGCCCAGGACGCCGACCCAGGAGGTGACGAAGAGGGCCGGACGCCGTTGCAGCACCGCCCGCCCCATGGTCGAGTAGACCGACCAGGCCAACGTGTTGGCCAGGATGAAGAGGGCCCCGATGACGTCGTTGCGGCTCGTCGAGAGGTTGAAGTGGCCGCGCGTGACCACCACGACCGCGCCGGCGAAGGCCAGGCCGATGCCGGTCAGGTGGCGCGGACCAAGTTCCTCACCGAGGAAGAAGCGGCCGAGGAGGCTGGTCCAGACCGGGGTCAGCGTGATCAGGAGGGCGACATTGGTGGCCGTCGTGTAACGGATGCCGGCGAACTGGATCCAGAAGTACGTGGTCACCCCGAGGAGGCCGAGGATGAGGAACGACGGCAGTTCGGCCGCCTTCAGGCGTTCGCCCCGCAGGTGGTAGCCGGCGACGACGGGCACGAAGACGAGGCAGGCGACGAAGAAGCGCATGGCCGCCAACCCCATCGGGTCCATCTCAAAAAGGGCGATTTTCGCCGCCACAAACGAGCCGCCCCAGACCACGGCGGCGACCAGCAAGGCGGTCAGCGGCCCGACGGCGGGGCGGGAAGAAGACCTGGTCATACCGGCATCTCAGGTCCGGCCGGGACGGGCGGCATCCGCCGGCCGTGCGGCGTCGAGCGGGCCAGTACGTCCAGGTGCTCATAGATGACCTTCGAGAGCCTGGCGATGATCTCTTCCCCGTCGGTTCCCAGCAGGTACTTGGTCATCACGGCCAGGACATACGGCCGGTCGGCGAGGTAGACGATGGCCGAGTCGGCCGCGGCGCCGTCCAGAGCGCCGTGCTTGCCGGCCATGGCCAGGTCGGGTGGGAGGAAGCGCCGGATGGGCTCATCCTTGGGCTTCCGCATGACCCGCAGGACCTCGGCCGCGTCCTCGCAGGTGATCGGGCGCCCGCTGTGGCGCTCGCACTCGTGGAGGACCGACAGGAGTTTCATCAGCTCCCGCGGCGTGGCCACGTTCTCCTCCCCGGCCCGCGCGGCGGCGTCGTCCATCATCTTCCGGGCGATGGTCGTGTGCTCGAGGCCGAGTTCGCGGAAGAGAGCGTTGACCCGGTTCATCCCCACCCGCTCGAGGCAGATGTTGGCGGCCACGTTGTCCGAGGCCACGGTCATCAGGTTGGCCAAGTCCTTGAGGGTCATCGAGACCGGGTCGTCGAGGTGGGTCAACACCCCGTCGCCGCCGACGCGGTCGGCCGGGGTGACGACGATCCGCTCATCCAGGCGCAGGCGCCCCTCGCCGGCCGCCCGGACCAGTTCGACCAGGACACCGACCTTGATGACGCTGGCCGCCGGGAAGACCTCGTCCGGGTTGATCAGGACCTCCCGGCCGGTGGCCAGGTCACGCAGGGCCAGGCCGATGACCGCGGGGAACTCGTCGGCCAGGAGGTGCAGGCGCTCTTCGATCTTCCGCCAAAGGGTCCGCTCGGGCACCGGGCCCCCTCCTCTCACGGTTCACCGCGGTCAATTCCCTATCCGCGGGTCAAACCCTTCTTTCGACAACCGGCAGGAAACACCCGCTCCCCGGGCGAATTCCGGGGCAGTTTCGGGGGTGATGACCATGAGCGGCTGGGTCCAGTTCGGTCCGATAACGGTCATTGAAGGCTCAGGCGGCGCGCGGTTCCCGTTCTGCAACTCTCTCCTCATCGGCGGGGACCCGCCGGTCCTCATCGACCCCGGCGCGGGTCCGGCCGTCCTGGTGCCGCTGGCGGCCACGGTCGGCGTCGTCCTCAACACCCACTACCACTTCGACCACATCTCCGGGAACCACCTCTTCCCCCGGGCCCGCCTGCTCATCAACGAAGTCGAGGCCGGGGACTTCCGTACTCGCTCCGGACTCGCCGCGCGCCTGGGGATAACCGCGGCAGACGGTCCCGAAGGCGCCGGGCGTTGGCTCGACGCCGTTCGCCAACCAGGCGAACGCCCGCCGGCCCCCACTCCCCACGCGCGTCACGAGTGGTGGCTCTCGACCGGCCGGGTCGATGGGACCTACCCTTACGGCAGGGAATTTGGCCTGGGGGCCACGGCCGTCGTCATGGTCCACACGCCGGGCCACACGGCCGGCTTCTGCTGCCCGTATTTCCCGCGGGAGGGCCTGGTGTACGCCGGCGACTACGACCTGACAAGCTTCGGACCATGGTACGCTGGGGCGGACGGCGACCCGGCGGCGATGGAGGCGTCCGCGCGCCGCCTGGCTGAGCTTGACGCGACCCACTTCGTCACCGGGCATCAGGAGGGGGTCCTGAGCCGGGCCGAGTTCCTCGCTCGCCTCGAGGACTACCTCTCGGTCATCCGCCGTCGCGACGAGCGCTACCTGGCTCTCGTCCGTGAAGGCCGCGATTTCGCGGCCATCGTCGCCGCCGGGGTCCTCTACCCCGCCCGTTACCACAATGACCCGTGGGTGGCCATGTGGGAGCGCCTCACGGCGGCCAAGCACCTCGCCCGGTTGAAGGCCGCCGGCGAAGAGATACCACCAATCCCGCCGAGGCTGGCGTCGCCTCAGTAAGGTCAAGGCGGCCGCGTCAACGGCCCATCCGCGACTCGCATGGACCGGGGCGCAGGGATTGATCGTCCCGCCACGAATTCGTCCCCTGTCACGCTCGTGGCGAAGGGAGGCACCCCTTTGGATCCCAACCTCAAGGACCGGATGGTGGCGGCACTGAAGGCCAGCCGGGCGGATTTCACCGACATTCGGCTGGAGTTCATCGACACCACCGCCTTCGTCTATCAGGGCGGCAAGCTTCAGGAAAGCGTGACCGGTCACGACGTCGGGGGCATCGTCCGAGCGCTCGTCCGGGGAAGCTGGGGCCTGTCCAGCTTCAACCGCCTGGATGACCTGCCGGCGCGGGTCGCCGAGGCCTACGACTGTGCCATCGCCGCCCCGCCCGGGGCGGTCAGGCTGGCGGCCGTCGACCCGGTCGTGGCCGAGATCCGCGCGCCCATCGTCCGCGACTTCCGCCAGGTCGGCCTGGCTCAGAAACAGGCCCTCGCCAAGGGCTACAGCGACCTCATCCTGAGCCGGCCGGCCATTCGCGACGCCCGGGTGACCCTCGGCGACCGGTACTCCGACGTTTACTACGCCAGCTCCGAAGGGGCCTTCGTCTTCCAGGAGCGGCCCTATGCCGCGCTGATGATGAGCGCCACGGCCTGCGACCCCAACGACGCCAACAACGTCCAGACGGCCTCCGACAGCCTCGCCTGCGGGCTCGATTACGGCCTGGCCGAGGGCCGTGACGACATCGCCCTCGAGGTCTCCTCGCGGGCCAAGGCCCTCCTCGCCGCCGAGACCATCCGCGGCGGGCTCTACACCGTCGTCCTCTCTCCCCGCATGGCCGGCCTCTTCGTCCACGAGGCCTTCGGGCACCTCTCCGAGTCCGACTTCCTGGCCGACAACCCCAAGGCCCAAGAGATGATGACCCTCGGCAGACGCTTCGGCGGCGAGTTCCTGAACATCTCCGACGGTGGGCGTTCAGCCTCCGGGCTGCGCGGCAGCCTGCTCTACGACGACGAGGGCACGCCGACCGGCGAGACCGATCTCGTCCGCGAGGGCGTCCTGGTCGGGCGGCTGCACAGCCGGGAGACCGCCGGCAAGATGGGCGAGAAGCCCACCGGCAACGCCCGGGCCACGTTCTACCGTTACCCACCCATCGTGCGGATGACCAACACCCGGATCAAACCAGGTCCGCATAAGCTGGACGACCTGATCAAGGACATCAAGCTCGGCATCTACGCCAAGTTCGGCGGCGGCGGCCAGACCTTCCTCGAGAACTTCTCCTTCGCCTCCGGCGGGTCGTACATGATCCGCGACGGTCAGGTCGCCGAACTGGTCAAGGACGTCAACTTTGGCGGCAACCTCTTCAAGACCATGGCCAACATCGACGGCATCGCCGACGACTTCACCTGGCTCCCCGGCTCCTCGAGCTGCGGCAAGGGCCAGGAGATGTTCATCCCGGTGGGCATGGGCGCGCCCCACGTGCGCGTCCGCGAAGTCCTCATCGGCGGGCGCTGAACCGCGACGTACCGGTCCGAACCGCCGCACAAGGAGTTGACAACGATGCCTCCAGTCGCCGAGAAGTTCCTCGCCGCCGTCGTCGGCTGGGCCGACCAGGCCGAAGTCCACCTGGTCGAGAAGGAGACCACCAACATCGAGTACACCGCCGGCCAAGTCCGCGTGGTCAACCGGGCCGGCCGGGTCAACCTGGCCATCCGGGTCATCAAGGACGGGCGGCTCGGGTTCTATGCCACCACCGACACGACCCGCCCGGAAGAGGCCGCCGAGAGGGCCGTGGCCGCCGCGGCCAACGGGCAGCCGGTCAAGTTCTCCTTCCCCGGGCCGGCCCCCGCGGCAAGCCCGCGGGTCTATGACGAGAAGGCGGTCCGGATGACCGTGGCCGACCTCCTGGCCCTGGGCGGCGCCCTCGTCGAGCGCATCGTCAGGGCCGGGCCCGAGGTCGTCGTCGGAGCCGAGGTACAGCGCAACGTGACCCAGACGACTCTCGTCAACACGGCCGGGGCCCGCATCGAACGGCAAGGCACGTCCGTCGATGCGTTCCTGAACGCCGATCGCGTCCGTCAGGATGACGTCGCCCTCGTCTGGGAGGGCCACTCGGCCTGCGGCCCCGACCCCGCCTTCGACCGCGTCGCCGACGCTGTGGCCCGGACCGTTCGCCTGGCCGATGCCAGGGCCTCGGTCCGCCCCGGGAAGATGCCCGTGGTCTTCGACCCCCGGCTGGTTTTCGTCCTCCTGATGAGCCTCGAGCTGGGGGTCGACGGTGACAATGTCCGGCGCGGCGTATCGCCCCTCGCCGGCCGCCTCGGCGACAAGCTCCTCG
>JAJZPE010000196.1 GCA_021811325.1 Bacillota bacterium | reverse complement strand
CGGTCATCCCTGACCCGCGGCTTCGCGAGAGGGACCCCGGCCTTCTGGCCGGGCTGACCATCTCGGAGATGCGGGAGCGCCGGCCGGACTGGTGGGCCAACTCTCATCCGGGGCCCTGGAACGGATAGTCAGCCGCGGGGCGTGGGCCGCAGGGCGCGGATGTGGCGGCAATAGCAATCGTCGCACAGGGTGAGCTGGAAGAAGCCCATGTCGCGGACGGCCTTCCGGTTCACCGGGCGCTTGCAGTAGTTGCAGTACTGTAGCTGAATGACTTTTCCTTTGGTCGTCTTGTCCATTGGCGTCGGCATCCTTTCCGACCCTTAGTTTGGCTGCCGGGGAGGGGTTTTTATGTCGGACGTGTTAATCATCGACGTGGGTCACGAACGCCTCGAGGAGGACGTGCGCGCCGCCGTGGCCCGTATCTTCGAGCGTTTCAAGGTCGACGTGGCCGGGAAGAGAGTGCTGGTCAAACCGAACATCCTGGCCGGCCTGCCCCCGGAGATGGGGGTGACGACCAACCCGGCGGTCGTGGCCGCCATCGTCGACCAGTGCCTGGCCCGGGGGGCCGAAGTGATGGTCGGCGACAACCCGGGCGGCGTCGACCGCAACTCCCAGACCACAGCCGAGCAATGCGGCATCTATCAGGCCGCGCACGGCCACTTCAAGAACCTCTCCGAGCGCGTCGTCGAGGTCCAGACCACTTCGCGCTTCGTCCCCAACTTCCCGATGGGCAAGACCGTCCTCGACGCCGACTACCTCATTAACGTGCCCTGCTTCAAGACCCACACCCTGACGATGATCACCGGCGCGGTCAAGAACTGCTTCGGCTGGATCGCCGGCGGCTACAAGGCCCGCCTCCACCTGGCCGCGCCGAGCCGCAACCGCTTCCAGGAACTGCTCATGGACATCTATCAGGTCCGCGTGCCGGACCTGAACATCATGGACGGCATCCTGGCCATGGAGGGCAACGGCCCGACGCACGGCCAGGTCCGCCCGCTCGGCAAGCTGCTGGCCTCGACCGACGCGGTGGCCCTCGACGCGACGATGGCCCGGATGATCGGGATCGACCCGGCCGAGCTGCGCCTCTTCCAAATCGCCGCCCAGCGCGGGATCGGGCACTGGGCGCCGGAGGAGGTCGTGGTCGAGGGGCCGTTCGCCGTCATCCCCGACTTCAAGCTGCCGACCGAGTTCGCCGTCAGCCCCACCGAGCAGGTGGCCCTGCTGCAGGACATCGGGACGACGGTGCCGACGGTCAAGGACGAGGTCTGCATCCAGTGCGGCGACTGCGAACTGAACTGCCCGGCTCAGGCCATCTCGATGGACCCCTTCCCCGTCGTCGACCCGCAGAAGTGCATCGCCTGCTTCTGTTGCGCCGAGCTGTGCATGGAGGGGGCCATGGAGGTCCCGCAGGGCCGGCTGCCTGAGAAGTTCGATAAGATGTTCCGGTGACGACCCGGGCGCGGCCGATGCGCGCGTGGGTGGATGGACGGGAGGTGGGCGCGTGGACGAAGACATCGCCCGGCTCGTGGCCGAGCTGACCGCGGTCTATGAGGGCCGCCGGGCCTACCTGGCCGGCGCGGCGCGTTTCAAGGCCGCCGGGTATCGCGGGACCATCGGTTACTTCTGCACATATGCGCCGGAGGAGCTCATCCTGGCCGCCGGTTTTCACCCGGTCCGGATCGTCGCCGAGCCGGGGATGGTCGGCCCGGTCGACGGGCACCTCCAGAGTTTCGCCTGCTCGTTTGCCCGCGGCTGCCTCGACCAGGCCCTCCGCCGGGTCTACGAGGGCTTCGATGGGGTGGTCTTCCCCGCCACCTGCGACTCGCTGCGCACCGCGGCCGAGGTCTGGCGGCGCCACGTGCCCCAGCGGTTCTTCCACTTCATGAACTTCCCGGCCAGGCTCGACGCCCCGGGCGCGGAGGCCTTCGCCGCCCGGGAGATGGCTGATCTGGCCGAGGCCCTTGGGGTGGCTTCGGGCATGGACGCCGCCGGAGTCCTGGCGCGGTTGCCCGGGACCGCCGCCCTCACGGCCGAGATTCGCGGGCTATTGGCGCGGCTCTGGGAGCTTCGCCTGACCCGGGCCCGCCCCCCGCTCACCGGGGCCGAGGCCTTGTCCGTCTTCCTGGCCGGCGTGGTCATGGAGCGGCGCGAGTACCGCGACCAGCTGGCGCGGCTCGTGGCCAAGGTCGAGGCACTGGGGATGGACGGCACCGGGACCGCGCCCACCCGCCTCGTCGTCACCGGCGGTGTGATCGAGGACCCGGCGACCATCCGGCTCATCGAGGACGCCGGCGCGGTCGTCGTCGGCGATGACCTGTGCACCGGCACGCGGGCCTTCCTGACCGCGGGTCCGGGCGCGGGCGGGGGGCCTTCGGCCGGCCCGGGCGGCGTCCCCGCCGACCTCGGCGGACTGGCCCGGCTTTACCTAACGAAAGTACCCTGCCCGACCAAGCACCCCATCGACCGCCGGGTCGAGACCCTGCTGGACACGGCCAAGCGCGGCCGGGCGGCGGGAGTGGTCTTCCTCCTCCAGAAGTTCTGCGAGACGCACGCCTTCGACCAGCCCTACCTGGCCTCCCGGCTGACCGCGGCGGGCCTGCCGTCGCTCGTCCTCGAGGTCGAGCAGGGACGCCTGACCGAGGGCCAGGCAAGCACCCGCCTGGGCGCCTTCCTCGAGATGATCGCCGGCCGGCGCGAGGTCGCCTCCGGCAACGGGGGTGAACAGCGATGACTGCCGACAGGACCGCCGCCGCAGCCGTCAAGCCGGCCGGCCGTCTCAAGGTCGACGCCGACCTGAAGCGCCTGATGGGCAAGTACTATAGCGGGGTCTTCTGGGCCCATCGCCTGCGCCGGCCGATCGCCTGGATCACGAGCGGGGCGCCGGTCGAACCCCTCTACGCCATGGGCATCACCCCGGTCTACCCGGAGAACTACGGGGCCATCCTGGGCGCCCGTAAGGTGTCCGCCGAGTTCTGCGAGATCGCTGAGGGCGCGGGCTATTCCCGTGACCTGTGCTCCTACGCCCGCGGTTCCATCGGCTCGATGATGGCCGACCGCGGTCCCCTCAACGGGCACGGCCTCCCCGCCCCGGACCTCCTCATCTGCGCCAAGAACATCTGCAACGTCGTCGTCAAGTGGTGGGAGGTCATGGCTCGGCACTATCACAAGCCCCTGTTCGTGCTGGACGTGCCCTACGTCCCCGAGGAGCCGGCCAAGCCGCACCAGCTCGACTTCGTCCGCGGCCAGCTCGACGAGATGATCGCCTTCCTCGAGAAGCACACGCGGCGCCGACTCTCCCACCCCCGCCTGGTGCGGGTCCTCGAGAACTCCACGGCCACGGTCGCCCTCTGGGAAGAGGTCCAGGGCTATCGCCGGGCCAGCCCGAGCCCGGCCAGCGCCCTCGACATGTTCACGAACATGGCCCCCATCGTCACCCTTCGCGGGACCGATGAGGCCGTCGGCTACTACCGCAAGCTCGCCGCCGAGCTGAAGGGGCGAGCCGAGCGGCACGAGGGCCCCGTCCCCGATGAGCGTTACCGCCTCGTCTGGGACAACATCGCCATCTGGCACAACTTAAGGCTGATGAAGTATTTCCACGAACGGGGCGCCGTCTTCGTCGGCGAGAGCTACACCAACGCCTGGGGCGAGTACACCTTCTCCCCCGACGAGCTCAAGGACCCCATCGGGGCCATGGCCCGCCAGTACTCGGGCGTCCTCCTCAACGTCGGCCCCGAGGTGCGCCTGGCCCGCCTGCTCAAGATGGGCCGCGACTACCGCGCCGACGGCGTCGTCTTCCACTCCAACCGGAGCTGCAAGACGTACTCCCTGAGCCAGTACTTCCTGGCCCGTGGCGTTCAGGACCGGCTGGGCCTGCCGACCCTGTTCATCGAGGCCGACATGGCCGACCCGCGGGCTTACGCCGACGCGGTCGCGAAGACCCGCATCGACGCCTTCTTGGAAATCCTCGAGGGTCGCCGGGGCGCGGGCGGGGCCACGGTCGATTCCACACGGACCGGGGGCGGAGGACCGGCATGCTGAGCGTCGGCGTCGACATTGGCTCGATCACCACCAAGGCCGTCGTCCTCGACGAGGACAACGTCGC
>JAJZPE010000001.1 GCA_021811325.1 Bacillota bacterium | reverse complement strand
AGAGATGGCGCTGAGATTGCGGAGAGCCGGGTGACGCAGATGCGCGCGCGGGCGCGGGAGTTCGGGATAGTCATCGGGCGCCTCGAGACGGGGCCCCTCAACGCCATCACCGATGTCCCCGGGGTCCTGGTCGGACAGACCACGATCATCGAGGGCGAGGGTCCGCTCGTGCCCGGACAGGGCCCGGCGCGGACCGGCGTCACGGCCATCCGGCCCCACCCGGGCAACCTCTTCCGGGAGAAGGTGGCCGGCGCCGCCTTCGTCCTCAACGGCTTCGGCAAGACCATCGGGTTGCCGCAAGTGGCCGAACTGGGCACGATCGAGACGCCCATTCTCCTCACGAACACGCTGAACGTCGGCCTTTGCGCCGACGCCCTCATCGAATACATGCTGGCCGAGGACCCGGCAATCGGGGTCACGGCCGGGACGGTCAACCCCGTCGTCGGCGAGTGCAACGACGGCCATCTGAACGACATTCGGGGCCGTCACGTCAGGGCCGGGCACGTCCTGGCCGCCCTCCGTGGGGCCACCGACGGCCAGGTACAGGAGGGCACCGTCGGGGCGGGCACCGGCATGACCTGTTTCGGCTGGAAGGGCGGGGTCGGGACGGCCTCGCGCCGCGTCGGGCCCTACACCCTCGGGGTCCTCGTCGTCTCGAACTTCGGCCGGCCATACGAGCTGACCATCGACGGGGTCCACGTTGGGCGCGAGCTGGCCCCACCCGCGGCCTGGCCCGCGCCGGCTGGGGCCGCGCCGGCTGGGGCGCCGGCCGGCTCGATCATGATCGTCGTCGGCACGGACGCGCCCCTGGACTCACGGCAACTCGGGCGGGTCTGCCGCCGGGCCGGCGCCGGTCTGGCCCGCACGGGCACGACCATCAGCCACGGCAGCGGCGACTTCATCCTGGCCTTCAGCAACGCCACCCGCGAGACCGCGGGCGACGGCGAGTTCATCGAGCGGACCCTCCTCCGGGACGACGGGCGGACCATGGCCGGGCTCTTCGCCGCGGCCGTCGAGGCTACCGAGGAAGCAATCATCGATTCCCTTTTCACCGCCGAGACGGTCGTCGGCCGCGACGGGCACCGCCGCGAGGCCCTGCCCATCCCCGACGTTCTGAGAATCATGGACCGGGCCGGGCGGCGGGAAGGGTCGGGCCGCTGACCGGGGCGCGCCATCATCGGCCTGATCGGTGTCGGCGGCGGCCCCCGGCCCCTGGTCATCACCGTGGCCGAGTTGACCCGCGACGCGTGACCCAACGAGGAGGAGTGCCTGTTGCGCGTGTTCATCTCCGCCGATATCGAAGGCGTCAGCGGTGTCGTCGATGGCAGCCAGACGTCGGAGCAGGGGTTTGACTACGGGCGGGCCCGCCGGCTGATGACCGGCGAGGTCAACGCGGCTGTCGAGGGGGCGCTGGCGGCCGGGGCGACGGAGGTCGTTGTCAACGACTCCCACGGCTCGATGCGCAACATCCTCATCGAGGAATTGAACCCGGAGGCCAAGCTGATCACCGGGGCGCCCAAGCCGCTATCGATGATGGAGGGCATCGATGGGGGCTTCGACGCCGCCTTCTTCATCGGCTACCATTCGCGGGCGGGCACCCGCGGGGTCCTGAACCACACCATCTCCGGCCGAACCGTCTTCGGCCTCACCCTGAACGGCCGGCCTTACGGCGAGTGCGGGATAAACGCGGCCATCGCCGGGCGCTTCGGAGTGCCGGTGGCCCTGGTCGCGGGCGATTCGACGGTGGCCGCGGAGGCCCAGGCCATCCTGCCGGGCGTCCGCACCGTCGTCGTCAAGGAACAGCGGGCCCGCGTCGCCGCCCGCTGCCTGCAGCCCGACAAGGCCCGACGCCTCATCCGCGAGGCGGCCGGGGAGGCTCTGCGCGTGGCCCTGGCCCGCGGCGAGGTCAAGCCGCTGGCCGTGGGCACTCCGGCCGTGTTCCAGATAAGTTTTCACAACACGGGCATGGCCGACATGGCCGAACTGGTGCCCGGGGCCAAACGGGTCGACGACATGACCCTGTCCTTCGCCCACGACGACCTCATTGTCGCCTTCAAGGCCCTGCGGGCGATGATCTATCTGGCGGGCGTCATCTGATCCGGGTCGGCCGGCATCATCTGAAAGGAATGCTGAGCGAGGAGGGCTCTTCGAATGCTGCGTACGAACAAGGAACGCTTGGTGATGGTCTCGGTGATGGGGCAGGTCTCGGCCCCCGGGGTGCGGGCCCCGTACCGCGTCGGTTACGACGGTGTGGCCCGGGTCGGCCCGGGTACCGGGGGCATCACCTACAACGTCCGGGTCGGTGACCCGGCCCTCGGTTGGGCCGGCGACCATGTCGAGCCGGGCGTGAGCTCCAAAGATAGCGACGAGGCGGCCAACGGCGGCTACAACACCCTGGCCTGCGTGGGCAACCGGGCTTACGTCGTCGGCGGCGAAGCCAAGGGCGCGACCGGCGTCGTTACGGGCAAGCATGGGGGCATCGAGCACGTCCTCATCGACTTCCCCCCGGAGGTCTTGGAAAAGATGGCCATCGGCGACAAGATCCAGGTCCGCGCCTACGGTCAGGGCCTCGAACTGCTCGACTTCCCCGGGGTCAGGCCGATGAACCTTGACCCGGGCCTCTTCGACCGGATGGGCGTCGAGGCCGCCGGCGGGAAGCTGCGCGTACCGGTGGCCGGCATCGTCCCTCCCGAACTGATGGGCTCCGGGCTCGGGTCCCAAACCGCCGAACGTGGTGACTACGACATCACCACGCAAGACAAGGCGGCCCTCAAGGAGGCCGGGCTGGACAAGGTCCGGCTCGGGGACATCGTCGCCATCCGCGACCACTCCTCGTTCTATGGCCGCAGCTATCAACGGGGCGCGGTGATCATCGGGGTCGTCGTCCACTGCGACTCGAACATCTCCGGGCACGGGCCCGGCGTCACTTCGCTGCTCACGGGCAAGGACGGCTCCGTCGAGCCGGTCATCGTCCCCGAGGCCAACATCGCGAGGTACCTTGGGCTGAGGGGTTAGGAGGGCGGGACATGGCAACAGGAAACGCTTCCGAAATCAGTCTACGCGAGGTCATCGAGGCCGCGCACAACCTCAAGGGGCAGCTTGTCGTCTGGCGGCGGGACTTCCACGAGCATCCCGAACTGGGCCTGGAGGAGCGACGGACGTCGGGGAAGGTGGCCGACCACCTCCGCTCGCTCGGGCTCGAAGTGCGGCCGGGGTTCGGCGCCAACACGGCCGTCCTCGGCCTGCTCAAGGGGACCAGGCCGGGGCCGACCATCGCCCTCCGGTCGGATATGGACGCCCTCCCCATTCAAGAAGAGAACGAGGTCCCCTACGCCTCGAAGACGCCCGGGCAGATGCACGCCTGCGGCCACGACTCGCACCTGACCATGCTCATGGGGGCGGCCACGGTGCTGACCGGCTTCCGTGACCGCCTGGCCGGGCAGGTCAAGTTCTTCTTCCAGCCGGCCGAGGAAGGCCCCGGCGGGGCCCTGCCGATGATCGAGGCTGGGGCGATGGAGGACCCGAAGGTCGACGCCGTCGTCGGCCTGCATATCGCCAGCGAGCTGGAGGTGGGCGAGATCGGGGTCGTCCCGGGCGCCGACTCGGCCAGCACCGACAGCTTCGTCATCACGGTCAACGGCCGCGGCGGCCATGCGGCCCACCCGGACCAGGGCGTCGACGCCATCGCCGTGGCCGCGCAGATCATCACGACACTGCAGACGGTGGTCTCCCGCGAGGTCTACCCGCTGCAGCCGGTGGTCGTCACCGTCGGCACCATCCACGGTGGGTTCCGGGCCAACATCCTGGCCGGCGAGGTCATCCTGACAGGGACCTTCCGGACCCTCAACGCGGCCGTCCGCGAGCAGGCCCAGGAGGCCATCGAGCGGATCGCCAAGGGGACGGCCTCGGCCATGCGGGCCACTGCCGACACCGCCTTCAGCCGCGGCTATCCGCCGTTCTCCAGCGACCAGACGGTCTACCGCCTGGTCCGCCAGGCGGCCATGGACGTCGTCGGGCCGGACCGGGTCCACGACCTCCAGCCGACCATGGGCGGCGAGGACTTCGCCTACTTCTGCGAAAAGGCGCCCGGGACGATGTTCCGTGTGGGTGGGAGAAACGCCGCCAAAGGCTTCACCAACCCGCTCCACCACCCGCGGTTTGACTTCGACGAGGACGCCCTGCCCATCGGCGTGGCCGTCTTCGTCCGCAGCGTCCTATCATTCCTTAGCGGGGGAGAGGCTTGAACGAACCGCGCCATGGGGAGAAGGGGCACCTTCTCCTCTCGTTCACCGCCATCATCGCCGCCGCGGCCCTTTTCCTGGCCGTGCTGTTCCTGGGATGGACGCATCTGGCTGGGGTCGGCCGCGCCACCGTGACCGATGGGCTGGACCGGGGAACCGGCTCCGCCATCGAGCCGCCCGACCAGTCTGGGGCTTCCGGTGGTTCTGGAACCGGCGCCCAGGCGACTGTCCCGGTCGCCGTGACCGTCGACGTGAACCCGTCCAGGCTCGGCTCGGGCGAGTCGGCCACCCTGACCCTCAACATCCGGAACGTCACCAAAGAGCCCGTCACCGCGACCTTCAGGACTTCGCTCGAGGCCGACTTCACCGTCGAGTCCGGCAACCGTGTCGTCTGGCAGTGGTCCCGGTCCCGGGAGGTCAAGCTGGAAGACGGGCGGGCGGTCCTCCAACCGGGTCAGACCTTGAGCTTCAAAGCGGTCTGGGACGGGCGCGACGATTCCGGCCGGGTCGTGTCACCCGGGGACTACGCCGTCAAGGGCGTCTTTCTGGGGCAACTGCCCGGGCGGACCCTGCCGGTCATCGCCGAGCCGGCGCCCATCGTCGTCACCCCCTAGCCGCCGGACCCCAGGAGGGTTTTCCGCCGCCCGCCCCGAATAATGAGAATCCCCGCTGAGAATAGGGGAGGAGGTCCCGCGGTGCCTATCAGGCCGGCCAGAGACAGGAGCACACCGAGCGGAAAAAACGAGCGAGCCGGGTCCAAACCGTTGCGCCCCAGGCCCGCGAGGCGCGGAACGGCGGCCACGGCCGGCGGCGCCGGACGGGAGAAGCCGGCCCAGAAGCCCACCCCGCCTTCCTTGCCCAGACCGGCCGAACCAGAGGAGGAAGTCCTCCTGAAATGGTCGGTCCACCTGGCCCGGCAGTACCCGAGGCGGACCTTCCTGACCGCCCTCGGGGTGGTGGCCACGCTCGCCGTGGTCCTCCTGGCTGGGCTCGGACCCTGGTGGGCGTTCATCACCGTGGTCATCATCGTCGGCTCCATCTCCGCCTGGATCTTCCCAATCCGCTACGCGCTGACGAACAAGGGCGTCAAGCAGTTTAACTTCCTGTCCCGGGAGGAGCGCTCGTGGCTGCGGTTCACTAACTACATCATTTACAACGACGCGGTGCAGGTCACTTATGACCAGCGCACCCTCCGCGGTCGTATTCTCAAGGGCCTGATGCTCTATTTCGGTCCTGATAACCGGGAGCGGATCATCGAGGTGGTCAAGGACAACGTCGTCACCGAGGATGAGCTGGCCGCCCTGGCCGATGAAGAGCCGGAAGACAACGAAGAAGACGATCCGCAAGACAACGATTAGCAGGGGCGAAGACACCGGCAGAAATGACTTGCGATTTTGGGAAATCGGAAGAAAATCAACCATCGTTTTCTTGTCCCGGTCAGAAGGAATTCCGTTTTTCCGCGGCGAAATAGGTCCAAGTCATAAGAACAATTACTCAAAATCTCCACGGCAAACGGGCCATCACAGGAAAGAAGGCCGCTCACGACTGGGCGGCCGTCGACGGAAACCCGAATAAGTTAGAGCTTAGTTCGTTTTGAGTGCAACTGAACGAATAAGGACTAACTTGGGCCTCCACCCGTTTACAGGGGGTAGTATCCGCCCAAGGTAGTCTAACCTTGGGTTCTTTTGTCCTCTGGGTGCGATTGACACAGGAAGGAAGCGAGAGGTCATATTGACAATCGTCGGTCAATAGACTTATATTAAGTGCAATATACCCAGAAGCCGTCAATCTTCGCAGCGTACCAGAGTACCATGGGGGCGTTGCGATTTGGACCATAAGAATGAAGCGGAGAGGAGGTGTACATAAGAATGCTTTTTGCCGCTGAAGCTGCAAAGCCGTACCTTGGCGTGTTCGCTGATGGGAAGTTCGCCCAGTTTGTTTTGATGCTGGTCTTCGCGTTCATCGTTTGGTTCATGGTCACCCGGGCCAAGGCGGGTATGAAGATCCCGGAGATCCGCAAGATCAACGGGCTCGAGGCGCTCGACGAGGCCATCGGTCGAGCCACTGAAATGGGCCGCCCGGTCCACTTCACCCCCGGTCTCGCTGGCGTCGGCAACCCTCAGACTTTCGCCGCCTTCGGTCTCCTGGGTTACGTGGCCAAGCTGTGCGCGAAGTACGACACTCGGCTGATTCAGACGAACGCGGACTACGTCGTCCTGGCCATCAACGAGGAAATCATCCGGCAGGCCTACCTTGAATCCGGCCGCCCGGACGCCTTCAACGCCGACGACGTCCAGTTCATGTCGGACCAGCAGTTTGCGTACGCCGCCAACGTGATGAACATGTTCCAGAAGGATAAGCCGGCGGCGAACATCATGATGGGGGCCTTCTGGGCCGAATCGTTGATCTTCGCCGAGACCGCGTCCTTCATCGGCGCCATCCAGATTGCCGGTACTGCGCATACCCACCAGCTTCCGTTCTTCATCACGGCTTGCGACTACACCCTGATCGGTGAGGAGATCTACGCCGCGTCGGCCTACCTGTCCAAGGAGCCGGTGCTCTATGGGTCCCTCGTCGGCCAGGACTGGGCCAAGATCTTCGTCTTCGCCATGATCATCATTGGCACGCTCATCGCCAACTTCCAGGCGAAGGGGAACTGGCTCACGTCGATCCTCAAGAAATAAGCCGCAGGACGAAGCCTGGACGGTATTCCATTCTACCGGCAAAGGAGGTGCCTTCAGTTGCGTAAGGAACTGCCCATAATTGTGACGGTCCTGTCAGGTTTGGTGGTCATCTTCTCCCGCTACTTCCATTATGGAATGCAGCTGGGTTTGATGGACACCCTCGACAAGTGGTACCTGGTGTCTGCGTCGTTCGCCATCTTGCTCGGTGTCGTCAACATGGTCAAGATCCACTGGGGCTACATCCGTCGTCGCAAGGAAGGCTGGTGGAACAGCATCGTTCTGCTCCTCTGCCTCTTCGGCTACGGTGCCCTGACGGTCCAGCAGACGGTTGACGGCCCGCAGGCGGCCTGGATTTACAACAACCTCATCACCCCGGGCGACTCGACGATGTTCGCCCTGATCGCCTTCTTCATCTCGTCGGCCGCGTACCGCGCCTTCCGGGTGCGCACCAAGGAAGCCACGGTGCTCCTCATCACCGCGGTCATCGTGCTCCTTGGCAAGGCCCCCATCGGCGACGCCCTGATCAATGGTTGGGGCACCCTCGCCGACTGGATTTTGAAAGTCCCCAACACCGGTGGGTTCCGGGCCATCATCATCGGCGCGGCCATCGGCGCGTTCGCGACAGGCTTCCGTATTCTCCTCGGTCTGGAGCGTGCCCACCTCGGCGGCACCGGGACCAAGTAAACCCGTTCGGGAAGGAGGTGTTCGCAAGTGATTGAACGGCTGCAATCAATCGACCGACGGATAATCTACGTCCTCTTGATTCTCGTCATCGCCTTGGCTCTTCTGAAGCCGATCGGTCTCCCGGTGAAAGTGGGCCCCATGACCAAGTCTATGTATGACGCGGTCGACGCACTGCCGGCCGGCTCGGTGCTATGGATCGGTATGGACTTCAACCAATCGAGCAAGGCCGAGCAGTACCCGATGCTCAGCGTCATCCTCGACCACGCCTTCCGGAAGAACGTGAAGGTCGTCTCCTTCGCCATGTGGCCCAACGGCGGCCAGATCTTTGATCAACTCGCCGCGCCGGTGGCGAAGAAGTACAACAAGCAGGACGGCGTGGACTACCTGAACATCGGCTACAAGCCGGGCGGCAGCGTCGCCCTCCGGGCCATGGTGACCGACATCAACACCGCGGCCGCGGGCGTCGACCAGAACGGCAAGCCGCTCGCCAGCACTCCGCTCGGCCAGCAGGTCAAAAAACTGAGCAAGGACTATGTCGGGTTCATCGTCGACATAGCGGCCGGCGACCCGGGCACCACCGACTACCTGAACTACGTCAGCACGCCGGAAAAGATTCCGATGGCGACCGCCGTGGTCAACGTGTCGGTTCCGGGTGAAATGCCGTACGTCCAGTCCGGTCAGTACAAGGGCCTGATGGGCGGGCTCCGCGGAGCGGCTGAGTACGAAATCCTGGCCAGGGCCCCCGGCAAGGCGGCCTCGGGCATGGATTCGCAGTCCCTCGGCGCCGCGCTGATCGTGCTCTTCATCATCTTCGGGAACGTCGGCTACCTCGCTAGCCGTGGCAAGAAATAACACGGGGTGTCTCCAACACCCGTTCTCCTTATGCGCTAAGGAGGAGGTGAAATAGATTGGGCGCTAATATCTTTGACCCGGCAAACCTGACCGGCGCCATCATTACCCTGGCGGTGTTGAGCTTCCTGATCAAGGATAACCCCGTGTTCGACCTCTTCCAGCATGGATTCGTGGGGTTATACTTCGCCTACTCGATCGGCCTGACGTATCACTCTTACATTCGGCCGACCATCGTGGACGACATCGTCAAGAAGGGGCACTACAGCTACGTCATCCCGGTGATTCTCGGGCTCTTGGTGTACTTCATGTTCGTGCCCTCGATGAACTGGATCGCGAGATACCCGATGTCGTTCTGGGTAGGGTACGGCGCTGGGTACATCCTGGCCTTCCAGCCTGGGACCTTGATGCCGCAGATCTACAACACGTTCATTAGGTTCTACGGGAAGGCGACCTTCCTCGATAACCTGAACGCTATCCTTTTGTTCATCGGCGTCATCACGGCCCTGGCGTACTTCTTCTTCACCGTGCGGAAGCAGGGCACGGCCGTCGGCCTTGCCGCTGAGACCGGCCGCTGGGTGATCATGATCGCCCTCGGCGCCGCGTTCGGCAGCACCGTCCTGTACCGTATCACCCTCTTCGTGGGCCGCATGCAGTTCCTACTCGGCGACTGGTTGGGCCTCTTGAAGTGAGCTTTTCGGAACCAACCATCAACCGATAGGAATTCGTCCAGTGCGTCGAAAGAGATGAAGAGCCCACTCGTTCGAGTGGGCTTTTCATCGATGATAGCCTAACTGGTGGGACCTTCCAGCCCTTCACGCTGGGCCAGACGTGCCAATGCCAGTCGTAGCGCGAACCGGTAAGGTAAGGGGAGTCCCGAAGGAGGTATCGGATGTCCGGGGAAGGCAGGGCTATAGAGTCAATCCTGGCCACAGATGTCGGTAGCACCACGACCAAAGCGATTCTCATAGAAAAGAGGGGCGACGAGTATCGTCTGATCACCCGCGGCGAGATGCCGACCACCGTCGAGGCGCCGTGGGAGAACGTCATGATCGGAGTGCGCAAGGCGATCCGTCGCGTCGAAGAACTCATCCAACGGCCGCTGCTCGACGATACCGGGCACCTGATCCGTCCGAAGCAAGCCGATAAGGGTGTCGACTATTACGTCTCCACCAGCAGCGCCGGTGGGGGTCTGCAGATGATGGTCGCCGGGCTGGTCTCCAGCATCAGCGCCTCAAGCGCCCACCGCGCGGCGCTGGGTGCCGGGGCGGTCGTCCTCGACGTCATCGCCGTCGACGACGGGCGTTCTACCTCGGAACAAATCACCAGGATCACGGAACTGCGCCCGGACATCATCCTCATGTCGGGCGGCGTCGACGGCGGCTCGGTGGCCTACATCGCGGCCATCGCCGAGACCATCGTCCAGGCCAGCCCGCAACCGCGTTTCGGGGCGACGTACAAGCTGCCCCTGGTCTACGCGGGCAACAAGGACGCCCAGGACATGATCCAGTCCATCGCCGAGAAGGAACTCGAAGTGCACCTGGTCGAGAACCTACGGCCGCGGCATGACCTGGAGAACCTGGGACCCGCCCGCGAGGCCATTCATGACCTGTTCATGAACCACGTCATGGCCCAGGCTCCCGGCTACGGCGAGCTGATGAAGTGGGTCGACGTCACGATCATGCCCACGCCGGGCGCGGTCGGCAGCATCATCATGGTCATGGCCAAGCAGTATAAGACGAACATCGTCGGGGTCGACATCGGCGGGGCCACGACCGACGTCTTCTCCGATTTTGAAGGCACCTTCACCCGAACCGTTAGCGCCAACCTCGGGATGAGCTACAGCGTCTGCAACGTCCTCGAGGAGGCCGGGTTCGAGAACATCCGCCGCTGGCTCCCGTTCGAGGTCGACGAGGAAGGCCTGTCCGACTGGATCTCCAACAAGATGGTCCGGCCGACGACCATTCCGCAGACCCTCGACAAGCTCATCGTCGAGCAAGCCATCGCCCGCGAGGCCCTGAGGCTCTCCTTCGAGCACCACAAGAGCCTTGCCCGGAAGGTCGAGGCCCAGGAGATCTTGGCCGGCTGGCGGACTCAGTCCAAGTGGACCAAGGCCGCCGGCGAAGAGGTCATCAACATGATGAAGCTGCACATGCTCGTCGGTTCCGGCGGCGTGCTCTCCCACGCCCCGCGGCGCGAGCAGGCGGCCCTCATGCTGATGGACTCATTCCTTCCTGAAGGCGTCACCCAACTGGCCGTCGACTCCATCTTCATGATGCCGCACCTGGGTGTGCTGGCGTCGACCCATCCGGAGATCGCCGCCGAGGTCTTCGACAAGGACTGCCTGGTCCGCCTCGGCACCTGCGTCGCCGTGCCCGGCAAGGCCCGTGACGGGCAGGCCGTCGGGACGATGAAGATAACCATGCCCGACGGACAGGTCCTGGACGAGAAGATTGTCTTCGGCGAGATAAAGCGCATCCCGCTCCCGGTCGGCGCCGTGGCCAAGGCGGAGATTCAGCCTGGCGGGGCATTCGACATGGGCGAAGGGAAGGGCAAGAAGGTCGAGGCCGAGCTCCACGGCGGCCTGGTGGGAATCATCATCGACGGCCGCGGCCGGCCTCTTGAACTGCCGCAGAACGATAAGGACCGCGTGGTCAAGCTGACCAAGTGGATCGAGACGCTGAACGTCTATCCGGCGGAGTTCATCCGCAAGTACCAGTCCGAGAGCCCGGTCAGAGTGAAGACCGCGGCCGGCCCGGAGAAGGGGGGCGAGAAGGGTGGCTTTTTCAGTCGGTTCGGGAGGCGGTAACGGTACGCGTTATCCGGTGGCCATGGTCCGCAAGGTCCGGAAGCTGCCCTTGCCCGGCGAGGTCCTGGTCAAGGTGGGCGATAAGCTCGAACCTGAGACCATCGTCGCCAAGATCAGCCTCAAGCCCGGCATCCCCTGGGTCGTCCCGGTGGCCCGGCTCCTCGGCATCGAGCCGGCCCAACTGCCCGTGGCGATGATGCGGAAAGTCGGCGACCGCGTCAAGACCAAGGAGATCATCGCTCGGGCCGAGAAGGGCATCTACGGCCGCAAGGAGTATGAAGCCCCGACCGACGGCCTCATCGAGGACATCTCGGAGAAGTCCGGGCGGGTCGTCATCCGCGAGGAGTTCGGCAAAGAGGAGCCGCCGGTCAGCTTCGACGCCGCCTTCGAGATGGGCTGCAAGCCGCGGGACCTCCCCAGGTTCATGATCAAGAAGATCGGCGACGAGGTCAAGCGCGGCCAGTTCGTCGCCAAGAAGGGCGAGGCCCAGGCCTTCTTCACGAAGACCGCCAGGGCCCCCATCTCGGGCATCATCGCCGAGGTCAACGAACAGACCGGCTACGTGACCATCGCCCGCCCCTTCAAGGAAGTCGTCGTTAAAGGCTACATCACGGGCACCGCCAGGGAGATCATCCCTGCCCGCGGCGTCGTCGTCGAGGCCCCGGCCGTGCGGCTGACGGGTATCTTCGGCGTCGGCCGGGAGACCCACGGCGACATCAAGGTCCTCTGCCAGAAGTCTGATCAGACCCTGACCGAGGACATGATCACCTCGGAGTGTGAGGGCAGAATCCTCATCGGCGGGGCCTTCGCCACCAACGAGGCCCTGAAGAAGGCCGTGGAGGTCGGCGCCAAGGGCGTCATCACCGGCACGGCCAGTTACCTGAACATCGTCAAATCGCTCGGGGTCAAACTCGGCGTGGGCATCACCGGGCAGGAAGACATCCCGACGACGGTCATCCTCCTCGAGGGGTTCGGCCACCTGGCCATGCACGAAGAGGCTTTCAACGTGCTCAAGAGTCTCGAAGGCCGTCACGCCTCGATCAACGGGGCCACCCAGATCCGCGCCGGAGCCATCCGTCCGGAAGTCATCGTCCCGTTCACCGACTGGACGGGCGAGATCCTGGAGACCAAGGTGATCGACGAGGACCTCAGCGTCGGGCAGCACATCCGGGTCATCAACGCCCCCTACTTCGGCGAACTCGGGGCGATCACCGCCATCCCGCGCCAGCCGGCGGTCGTCGAGACCGAGGCCAAGGTGCCGGTGGTCGAGGTTGAGCTGCTATCGAACAGCCGGCGGGTGGTCGTGCCGCGGGCCAACGTCGAGGTCTTCTGAACCAGGCGCCGCGCAAGGAACAGGCTTGGCGGCGTTCATCCAGGAACCAAAGAAGACCGCTTAACCAGCGGTCTTCACCTGGTCTTTGAGGGTCGGGGGGCCATCGGGCCGGGGAGGGCGGGGCCGGGCGCCTAGTAGTTGCCCAGCTTCCAGCCGCCCTCGATGATGAACCCGTACTGCTTCGTCTCCGACGTCTCCGCGTCGTTCCCCTTCTTCCGGTATAGGACCACGGTGATGACGGTGCTGGTGGCCCCGTGGTATTCCACATCCTTTATGTCGTATCGGATGACCGGCCCCTTATCTTTCTCCAGGGCCTTCATAGCCTCGGCGAAACCATCGGCCGTGATATCCTGTCTGAGCTTCGCGGTGAACTGAGAATACGCCGTCGGGTAATCCCCCTTGACCAGGGCGTCCAGGTACGCCTGGGCGATGACCTTGGCATCCTTCCCGCCGCACCCGACGGCAACCACCGTCGTCAAGGTCAGCACAACGGCCAGCGCGGCCCCCAAAAGCCTCCTGCGCATGATCTTGCCACCTCCTTTCATAGATGAGCCGGATTTGTTAGACAAGTCTATTCGAGCCCGGGTCTGCTTTTCCTGCTGTAATCTTGGCTAAATTCCGGCGTCAGGTTATGCGGGGCTCCCCGGTGAGATGCTTATCCAGAAGTCCATCTCACGGGGGGCTTGCCAATGGCTGAGAAGCGGGACGACGAGCGGATGATCGAGGACGTGGCGAGGCGAGGAAGGGCAAAGCAGGGGGCGGGCCGACGGGAGCGAATTCAGAGAGACGCTGAGACCTGGACCGGCGCGAGCCGAAAACAGCTGAAGGCGGGTGGTAGAATGGCTTCCGACTTGGACATCACACCCGAACGACGCGACGAGATGATCGAGTGGGTGGCCCAGCAGATCCACAAACGCGGGATGACCACGCCGGCCGTCTTCTTCATCGAGATGAACCGGCCCTTGAGCTACATCGGGGGCCAGGCGGTCCACTTCTTTTCGCCCTTCGTCAACGCCCTCTTTGACAGCAAGCTGGCCACGGAAGTCGGCCACCTGATGTCGGACCGCAAGAACATCGACCGGCTCATCGACCGGCTCGAGGAACTCACCCGGCAGCAGGAGATCGATGAGCGGAAGGCCCGTAAGAAGGCCCGGGAGGCGGCCAAGACCGAAGCCCAGGCTTCTCCTGAGGCCGAGGCGCTGGCCCAGGCGGCTGAGCGGAGCGGCGTCGACCTGAACGCCGCGCCCGGCGAGGGCAGCGGGGCGGGACCAGGGGCGGTCGATGAGGGAGCCCCGAAGAAGGGCGGACTCCTCGGGTCGGTCGGCAAGCTGTTCAAGCGCAAATAGGTCCCTCGCGAGTCCCTCCGTCGGTTCCGTAGCTGAGCCCGCCCACCCCGGGGTGGGCCGTGTTTTGCAGGTATTTCGAACAGCGTAGCGAATACATCTCTTCGTTGTGCGGGTTACATAAAGAGGAGGAAGGCCATGTCTGAGAACAGCCATGGAGTTAGGTACCAGCTGGATCGAGAGATCAACTCCATCCTCGCCACCGACTGCGGGAGCACCACAACCAAAGCAATCCTCATCGAGAAGGTGGACGGGGAGTACCGGCTGATCGTCCGCGGCGAAGCCCCCACCACAGTGGAGAAGCCGTTCGAGGACGTCACCGCCGGCGCCCGGAACGCCATCCGGGAGATCGAGGAACTCACCGGCAAGCGGTTCCTCGATGACAAGGGCGTCATCAACCCACGCCGGCCAGACGGTTCGGGCGTCGACATCTTCCTGTCGACGTCGAGCGCCGGCGGCGGCCTGCAAATGATGGTCGCCGGCGTGGTCAAGATCATGAGCGCCGAAAGCGCGCAGCGCGCCGCCCTCGGGGCCGGGGCCATCGTCATGGACGTCATCTCCATCGACGACGGACGCCTGCCGTACCAGAGGATCCAGCGGATCAGGCACCTCAGGCCGGACATGATCCTCCTCTCCGGGGGCATCGACGGCGGGACCGTCACCCACGTCGCCCAGATCGCCGAACTCATCTCGGCCGCCGAGCCGAAGCCGCGCCTGGGCATCGGCTTCAAGCTGCCGATCATCTATGCGGGGAACAAAGACGCCCGCGGTTACGTGTCCAAGATCCTGGGGGAGAAGACCGACCTTCGGATGGTCGATAACATCCGCCCGGTGCTGGAGAAGGAAGTCCTCGGGCCGGCCCGTGAGGAGATCCACAACCTCTTCATGGAGCACGTCATGGCCCAGGCTCCGGGTTATGACAAGCTGATGAAGTGGACCGCGGTGCCGATCATGCCGACCCCGGGCGCCGTGGGCCTCGGCATGCAGAACGCGGCCAAGGAGCACAAGATGTCGGTCGTCGGGGTGGACATCGGCGGCGCCACCACCGACGTCTTCTCGGTCTTCGGCGAGGAGTACGAGCTCTTCAACCGGACCGTCTCGGCCAACCTCGGGATGAGCTACTCCATCTGTAACGTGCTCCTCGAGGCCGGGGTGGCCAACATCATGCGCTGGGTCCCCTTCGACATCGCCGAAGCCGACCTGCGCAACCGCATCCGGAACAAGATGATCAGGCCGACGACGATCCCCCAGACCCTCGACGAACTGGTCATCGAGCAGGCCATCTCCCGCGAGGCCCTGCGCCTGGCGTTCATCCACCACAAGAGCCTGGCCGTCGGCCTCCGCGGCATCCAGCAGGTCCGGGACCTCGGCGCGGCCTTCGACCAGACCCTCACCGGCCAGTCCCACATCGACCTGATGAAGCTGGGCATGCTCATCGGCTCGGGCGGCGTCCTCTCGCACGCCCCGCGTCGGGTCCAGTCGGCCCTGATGATGCTCGATGCCTTCCAGCCGGAGGGCGTGACCCAGCTGGCGGTCGACTCCATCTTCATGATGCCGCAGCTCGGCGTGCTCTCGACGGTCCACCCGCAGGCCTCGGCCCAGGTCTTCGACCGCGACTGCCTGATCCGCCTGGGGACGTCCATCGCCCCGGTCGGTCACGGCCGCGAAGGTGAACACGCGGTCATCGTCAAGGGCACGTTGCCCGATGGCCGTGAGGTGACCGAGGAGGTCCACTACGGCAAGATGCGGCTCATCCCTCTCGGCGAGGGGCAGTCGGCCGAGTTCCAGATCCAGCCGACCCGCAATTTCGACGTGGGCGCCGGGAAGGGGCGGAATGTCACCCAAAAGATCATTGGCGGCGTGGTCGGGGTGATCGTCGATGCCCGCGGCCGGCAGCCCTTCGGCCTGCCCACAGACAAGGCGACAAGGATGAAGAAACTCCTCGAGTGGATTGAAAGCCTCGACGTGTACCCGCGCGAAGTCCTGGCGCGGTACGCCTCGAAGTAAGGGGAGGGGAAACAGCCATGGCCCATGCCTATACACCCGGCCTGAAGGTCACCGAGCAGACCACCATCCGGAAGATCCGGCGCCTGCCGCTCCTTGGCGACGTGCTGGTCAAGGTGGGTGAGATGGTCAACCCGGACGACGTGGTGGCCAAGACGGACCTCCCCGGCAACCCGGTCTCGGTCAACGTGGCCCACGACCTTGCCTGCGAGGCCGAGGACGTCCCCCGTTACATGGTCAAGAAGCCGGGCGATAAGATCGCCAAGGGCGAGGCCCTGGCCAAGTCGTCGTCCTTCTTCGGCCTCTCCAAGCGCGAACTGAAGTCGCCCATCGACGGCTCGGTCGAGCTCATCTCCGGCGTGACCGGCCAGGTCACCCTGCGCGAGCCGCCCATCCCGGTTCAGGTAAAGGCCTACATCAAGGGCAAGGTCGTGGAGATCCTGCCCCGCGAGGGAGTCATCATCGAGACGCCGGCCGCCTTCATCCAGGGCATCTTCGGTGTCGGCGGGGAGGTCCAGGGCCAGATCAAGCTGGTCGCCAAGACCCCCAACGACGTCCTTGACGCCTCGTCCTTCAGCCCGGACTGCAAGGGCCAGATCATCGTCGGCGGTTCCCTGGTCACCGGGGCCGCCCTGAAGAAGGCCATCGAGGTGGGCGCGGCCGGCGTGGTCGCCGGCGGCATCATCGACGCCGACCTCATCGCCCTCTTGGGATACGACATCGGTGTGGCCATCACCGGCCACGAAGACATCCCGATCACGGTCATCGTCACCGAGGGCTTCGGCCAGATAAAAATGGCCGACAAGACCTTCAACCTCTTCAAGCACATCGACGGAGAGGTGGCTTCGATCAACGGCGCCACCCAGATCCGCGCCGGCGTCATGCGCCCGGAGATCATCGTCCCCGAGCACAAGCCGGCCGGGCGGGTAGCGGCCGACACGACCAGCGAGGGCCTGGTCCCCGGGACCCCCATCCGGGTCATCCGCGAGCCCTACTTCGGCGTCCTGGCTGAGGTCGTCGACCTGCCGCCGGAGCTGCAGGTCATCGAGACCGAGGCGAAGGTGCGCATCCTCCGCTGCAAGCTCGAGGACGGCCGCGTGGTCACCGTGCCGCGGGCCAACGTCGAGATCATCGAGGGTTGACGGTGAAGAAGGTGCGGGCGTCTCGCCCGCACCTTTGCGCAATCACACCAATCCCACAGGCGAAAGGCGGCTGCAGCCAATGCTGGCAATCAAGGGAGCCAAGGTCTATACGGTGACGGGCGGGATCATCGACAAGGGCACCGTCCTCATCGACCGCGGCCGGATCGTCAAGGTCGGGACGCGCGTCCCCATCCCCGAGAAGAGCGAGGTCATCGACGGGACGGGCAAGGTCCTGACCCCGGGTCTCATCGACGCCCACGCCCACGTGGCCATCTGGGAAGAGGGCTTCGGCTGGGAGGGCAACGATGTCAACGAAATGACCGACCCGGTCACCGCCCAGGTCCGGGCGATCGACGCCATCAACCCCGAGGACCAGGGCCTGAAGGATGCGGTCGAGGGCGGCGTGACGACCATCTGGTCGGCCCCGGGCAGCGGCAACGTCATCGGCGGCGAGGGCGTGACCATGCACACCTACGGCAAGACCATGGACGCCATGGCCCTGCGGTCGCCGTGGGGGCTCAAGGCCGCCTTCGGCGAGAACCCGAAGCGGGTCTACTCGCAGCAGAAGAAGATGCCGTCGACCCGCATGGGGACGGCGGCGGTGCTGCGCGAGGCCCTGACCAAGGCCCAGAACTACATGCGGAAACTGGAGAAGGCCAAGGACGACCCGGACAAGGCCCCGGACCGCGACCTGAAGATGGAGGCCATCGTCCGCGTGCTCAGGCGCGAGTACCCGCTGCGGACCCACGCCCACCGGGCCGACGACATTCTGACCGCCCTGCGCATCGCCGAGGAGTTCGGCCTCCTGATGACCATCGAGCACTGCACTGAGGGCCACAAGATCGCCGACGAACTGGCCAAGCGGGGCATCGCCTGCATCGTCGGGCCGACCCTCAGCCACCGGTCCAAGGTGGAGACCCGCGACCGCAGCCTGAAGACCCCGGGCATCCTGGCCAGGGCCGGGGTCAAGGTGGCCCTGATGACCGACCACCCGGTCATCCCGGTCCAGTACCTGACCATCGCCGCGGGCATGGCCATCCGCGAGGGCATGGACGAGGACGACGCCCTCAAGGCCGTGACCATCAACGCCGCCGACATCTGCGGCGTCGGCGACCGGCTCGGCAGCATCGAGGAGAAGAAGGACGCCGACCTGGTCCTGTGGACCGGCCACCCGTTCGAACTGAGGAGCACGGTGGCGGCGACCATCGTCGGCGGGAAGGTCGTGTACCGGGCCTAGCGACTCAGGCCGGGGGCCAAGAGGCCGACAGCCGTAAGGCCTGAGAGCCAGAATGGCTGGACCATCGAGACGGCAACGATAGCCAATACCGAGAAGAAGCCCGGGCGTGCGACTGCCCGGGCCTTTCTTGTCCTCGTCACGCGGGTTTCCCCGGGCCATCTTGAGGAGGAGCCTTGCGTCTCGCGAACTTGCGACTGACCACTGTTGCGGCCCAGATGACCAGGGCAAGGGGAACCAGGATGAGGGCCGATTGCCCCAGGCGGATGAAAAGCCCAGCCATTGGTCTCCCACCCAGGCGCACCACGAGAAGGGCTACGGCCACCCAGACCGGCAAGCCCGCGCCCTTTAGGTTCTTGAACGCCGGGTATCGTCATCCCCTTGGTCCCCTAGCTGTTGGTTCATCCAGCCGGACGTCTTCTGGAACAGTCTGCCAAGGGATGCGCGAGGCGGCTGACTCCATCTGGACGAAGAAGCCTTCCTCGGAAGCCAGGGCGAGCTGGGCCCGGCGCATGGCCTCGTCGGCGACGGCCACGGCGGCCCCGCGGCCGGCCCGGGACAGGGCCCGGAGGACCCGGTTGCCGCTGGGCGGGAAGGGGTTCTGGATGGCGTGGGCCTCCGTTTCAGGGCGCTCGACCCGGGTGACCCTGGTCTCGCCGCGGGCGAAGGCGGTGGCCATGGGCGAGCAGCCGACGGCCTGGACGGCGACGACCGCCGGCTTCTCGGCGATGGCCCGGTACTCGGCCATCTCCTCGAATCCTTTGAGGAGCCCGGCCGTGTGGCCGCCGGCGCTGGTCGGGTTGAAGACGTGGGTCGGGGCCAGGCCCAGGCGGGCGAGGTCGCGGACGACCTCGTAGGCCGTGGTCTTCTGGCCCTCGACGCGGAAGGGGTCGTCGGAGACGGCGAAGAAGATGCCGCGCTCGCGCCCGATGGCCAGGGCCTTGCGATAGAGCAGGCTGTAGTCGCCCTCGACCCGGTAGAGCTTGGGCCCATAGACGGCGATGGTGAAGACCTTCTCCGGCCGCAGATGGGCCGGGACCAGGATGTGCCCTTCCAGGCCGGCCCGGGCCGCGTAGGCGGCCACCGAGGCGGCCATGTTGCCGCTGGAGACGGTGCCGACCCGGGTGTAGCCGGCCCGCAGGGCCTGGGTCAGGGCGACCGCCGTGCCGCGGTCCTTGAACGACCCGGTCGGGTTGGCCCCTTCGTACTTGAGGAAGAGGTTGGGCAGGCCCTGGCGCCGGCCGAGCCGGTTCAGGTGGATCAGGGGGGTGCCGCCCTCGCCCAGGGACACCCGCTCGACGGCCTTTTCGACGGGAGCGGCGTAATCGCAGGCGGTGCAGGCTATCTTCAAGGGCGCAGCTCCTTTCGAAAAGGAGTTTCCAGGGGAAGGTGCGAACCATCGTTTCCAAAGGGGGGGCGTCGCCGGTGCCGGGGAAGAGAGGTCCGGGCAGGACCGGTCCAGATAAGACGGCGCGACCCGAGGGCAGGGGCGCGGCTGGGGACATGAACAAAGGCCCGGTGACCGACCCGGGCCAGTTGTTTTTCGACTTCGCCCCGCCGCCGGCCGCGCCGCTCGCGGCCGCTCTCGAGGCGGCGCCCACGGTCGAGCCGGAGCTGCCCGGGCAGACCGTCCTGCCCCTGTCGCCGTCGCCCTACGACTCCATCGCCGACCTGGGCGAACTGGCCCGCCTGGGCGTCGACTGCCGCCGTTGCGCGCTGCGCACGGGTTGCCGCGGGGTGGTCTTCGGCGAGGGCAACCCCAGGGCGGCCGTCATGTTCGTCGGCGAGGGCCCCGGCGGGGTCGAGGACGAGCTGGGACGGCCGTTCGTGGGGCCGGCCGGAAAACTGCTCGACCGCATCCTGGCCTCGGTCAGCTTCACCCGGGATGAGGTTTACATCACCAACGTCGTCAAGTGCCGGCCCCCGGGGAACCGCGTCCCGCAACCCCAGGAGCGCGAGGCCTGCCGACCCTGGTTGGACGCCCAGGTGAGGCTGATTGACCCGCTTTTCCTGGTCCTGCTGGGAGCCTCGGCGGCCCAGGCCATGATCGCCCCGGAGGCCCGGATCACCCAGATCCGCGGGCGCTGGGTGGAGCGCCGCGGCCACCGCCTGCTTCCGACCTACCACCCGGCCGCCCTGCTCCGCGACGAGACCAAGAAGCGCCCGGTGTGGGAGGACTTCAAGCTCTTGCGGACCGAGTACGACCGGGCCATGGCCAACCGGGGCCAGGCGCGAGCGGGGCCGGGACTGAGCGGGGCCAGGCCTGAGGACGAGGGTCAGTAGCCGGCGGCCTTGTCGACCACGTTGATGAGGGGTTGCCCGGCCAGGAAGCGCCTGAGGTTCTCCGCAAAGACGGCCACGACCCGCTCCTGCTGCCGTGGTGAGCTGGCCGAGGTGTGCGGGGAGACGATGACGTTCGGCAGGTCCCAGAGCGGGCTGTCGGCCGGCAGGGGCTCCGTCTCGAAGACGTCCAGCCCGGCGCCGGCCAGGCGCTTCTCCCTAAGGGCGGCGATGAGGGCCTCCTCGTCGACGACCGGGCCCCGCCCCAGGTTGAAGAAGTAGGCTGTCGGTTTCATCGCCCGGAACTGCCGCTCGCCGATGAGGTGGCGGCTTTCGTCCGTCAGGGGGATGCTGGCCACGACGTGGTCGGAGGCGGCGAAAAGGTCGTCGAGCCGCTCCAGCGCCCAGATCTCGACCCCTTCCTCGGCGGCCGGGTGCTTCCTGACGGCGACTATCTTCATCCCGAAGCCCCGGGCCCGCCTGGCGACCTCGCGGCCGATGCCGCCGTAGCCGACTAGGCCGAGGGTGCTCCCGTAGACCTCGCGGAGCTTGAGCGGGTTCCAGCGGCGCTCCTTCTGCTGCTGCAGGAGGGCCGGTAGCCCGCGCTCGAAGGCCAGGATCAGGCCCATGACGTGCTCGGCCATGGGAATGGCGTGGGCGCCGCGGGAGTTGGTCAGCACCGCCGGGCTGGCCAGCATGGCCGGGGAGATGAGGCGGTCGACGCCAGCCGAAAAGACGTGGATCCAGGCCAGTTTATGAGCCTTGGCGATGAGTTCGGGGGTCATCAGGCGCCCCCAGCTGACAAGGATTTCGGCGTCGGCGATGTTCGCCTCGGCCTCTTCTTTGGTCTCGACGTGGACGAAGTGGGCGTCCGGGGCCACCTGCCGGGCGGCCCCGAGGTGGCTGGGCTTGACCCCCAGGGCAAGGATTTTCATACCGTACCGAGTCCCTCCATCCGCTGCTTTTGGGCAGCTTCCCACTGAATTGAGTGTCCTTTCGTCGCCGGGGCCTCGATTCCTTCCAGAAGTGAGGCCCTCGCCCCGGGAATGGCCTCTGGAGCAGCCTCGCTTAGGGGGCCGGGAGGAAGCGGCCTTCGGCCCACCGAATCTATCCTGGGCATAATACAGCGCCGAGGAAGCTAATCCGGGATTTCCCGGGAAAGTGAGGGGAAGACCCATGTTGAAAGCCTCGACCGGCGACGGCGAGAGCCTCTCGACCCTCGGCGAACTCGAGATCGTCGAGCGGATAAGGCGGCAGGTGACGGCCAGGGCGCCGTTGGGCGCGGGGCCGGAGAGTTCCGGCGTCGTCTTCGGCATCGGGGACGACGCGGCCGTGCTCCGGAGCAGCCCGGGCCGATACCTCCTGGCCACCTGCGACATGCTCTTCGAAGGGGTCCACTTCTTGCCGGGGGTCATCCCCCCGTATGACCTCGGCCGCAAGGCCATGGCCAGCAACCTGAGCGACGTGGCCGCCATGGGTGGCCAGCCGCGCTTCGCCCTGGTGTCCATGGCCCTGCCCCCGTCGACCGGGGCGGAGGCCGTGACGAAGCTCTACGAAGGGCTCATCGACGAGGCCGCCGAGCACGGGGCGACCATCGTCGGCGGCGACGTCATCCGTTCCCCCGAGGGTGTGGTCATCAACGTGACCGTCATTGGCGACGTCGAGGAGGCGAAGCTGGTCACCCGCTCCGGGGCCAGGCCGGGGGACGTCCTGCTGGTCACGGGCCCGTTGGGGGCGGCGGCCGCCGGCCTCGACCTGCTGCGCGACGACAGCCTGCGACGGACGGTCGGCGACCAGGTCGCCGAGCGGGCCATCGCCGCCCACCACCGGCCGGTCCCGCGCTTCCGTGAGGCTCGCCTGCTGGCCGACCTCCGCGCCGTCCGGGCGATGCTGGACATCAGCGACGGGCTCGCCCGCGATGCGGCCACGCTGGCCCGTTGCAGCGGGGTGGGGGCCCGGCTCTTCTGGGAGAGGGTGCCCGTGGCGTCGGTCGCCGAAGCGGTGGCCAGGGCCGCCGGCAAGGACCCCGTGGCCTACGCCCTGAGCGGCGGCGAGGACTATGAACTCCTCCTGGCCGTGGGCATCGAGGACGTCGAGCGGGTCGTCAAGACCTTGGCCGAGTCCACCGGCCGGGCGCCGCTGCAGGTCGGCGAGGTCATCGAGCCCGCCAAGGGCCTCGTCATGGCCATGCCCGACGGCACCGAGCGGCCGCTGGAGGCGCGAGGCTTCGACCATTTCGTGCACTGAGCCAGGCGGGAGCCGGTCGTACCGAGCGCCTGCGGGCCGGAGCACACAAACGAGGATGCCTGATGGAACTGCGAACGTCATCCCCCGGGGAAACCGAGGCCTTCGGACGCCGGCTCGGCGAAATGCTCGAGCCCGGGGACGTCGTCTGCCTTAGCGGGCCGCTCGGCGCCGGCAAGACCTGCCTGGCGCGGGGCATCCTGGGCGGGACCGGGGCGACCGGACCCGTCTCCAGCCCGACCTTCGTCATCATCCACGAACACCCGGGACGGGTGCCGGCCTACCACATCGACGCCTACCGCCTGGAGTGCCAGGATGACGCGGCCGCCCTGGGCCTCGAGGAATACCTGCCGGGCGAGGGTGTGTCGGTGGTCGAGTGGCCGGAGAACATCCCCGACTTCATCCCGCCGGATGCCCTCTGGGTCCGGCTCGAACGGCTCCCGGGGGACGGTCCCGACCGGCGCTCGCTGGCCGTGTCGGCGACCGGGCCGCGGTCCGAGAGGTTGCTGGAGGAGTTGAGCCAGCGGTGATCGTCCTGGGTCTGGAGACCGCCACCAACGTCTGCGGCGTGGCCCTGATCGGCGGCGACCGCGTCCTGGCCGAGTTCTCGACCTCCGGCCGCCTGACCCACTCGCAGCGGTTGATGCCGCTGGTCGAGCAGGCCCTGCGTGAGGCCGGGGTGGACCGGGGTCAGCTCGACGGGATCGCCGTCAGCGCCGGGCCGGGCTCGTTCACCGGCCTGCGCATCGGCCTGGCCACGGCCAAAGGGCTCGGGTACGCCCTGGAGCGGCCGGTCCTGCCCATCCCGACCCTGGACGCGCTGGCCTTCAACGTCTGGGCGTGGCCGGGGTTGATATGCCCGCTCCTCGACGCCCGCAAAGATCAGGTCTATGCGGCGCTCTACCATGGGGCGGGGGGAGCGGGGACGGCGGGCCCCGGCGCGACGGGCACCGGCGGCAGCCGACCCCTGCGGCGGCTCGGCGGCTACTGGGCGCTGGGCCTCGGCGTCCTCCTCGACCATCTGAGCGCCTTCAACGAACCGATCCTCTTTCTCGGCGACGCCATCCCGCGCTACGGGCCAGGCATCCGGGAGCGGCTGGGGACGAAGGCCGACTTCGCCCCGGTCTCCGTCCGCTTCCCCAGCGCGGCCGGCGTGGCCGAAATCGGCCTGCGGCTGCTGGTCTCCGGGCTCCGTCCCGAGGCCGCCGAGGCCCGGCCGATCTACGTTCGGCCGTCCGAGGCCGAAGTCAAGGCCAGAGTGCGGGCCCGAGCCCGCCGAGCCGCCACCAATGATGGGAGCAGGTGAGCCATTGACGGAAGAGATGGCCACGATGCCGATGACCATGGCCGACCTGGATGAGGTGATGGAGGTCGAGCAGGCTTCCTTCCCGAGCCCCTGGTCGCGTCAGGCCTTCGTCCGCGAGTTGACCGACAACCTGTATGCTCACTACATCACCGCTCGCGCCGGCGGGCGCGTCATCGGCTATGCCGGCATGTGGCTGGTCATGGGCGAGGCCCACGTGACCAACATCGCCGTGCGGCCGGAATACCGGGGCCGCGGCTACGGGGAGCGGCTCCTCCGCCGCTTGATGGAGCTGGCCCTGGCCGGTGAGGCCAACCGGATGACCCTGGAGGTCCGCAAGGGCAACCTGGCCGCCCAGCAGCTCTACGCGAAGCTCGACTTCACCCCCCAGGGCCTGCGGAAGCGCTATTACACGGACACCAACGAGGACGCCATCATCATGTGGAACGACGACATCGCCGCCACGATGGGGATGAAAGACGCCGGCACGGGCGCCGGGAGACGGTCGTGAGCGCGGCCGGCGACCTCATCCTGGCCATCGAGACGTCGTGTGACGAGACGGCGGCCGCCGTCATCGAGCGCGGCTCGGTCATCCGCGCCAACGTCGTCGCCTCCCAGGTCGACCTGCACCGCCGCTTCGGCGGGGTGGTCCCGGAAATCGCCTCGCGACGGCATTTGGAGCTGTCCATACCCGTGGTCAAGGAGGCCCTCGAGCGGGCCGGGGGAGCCCCGGCCGACCTGGCCGCCGTGGCCGTCACCAGCGGCCCCGGGCTTGTCGGGGCCCTTTTGGTCGGCGTCTCCTTGGCCAAGAGCCTGGCCTTCGGTTGGGGCAAACCGTTGGTCGGGGTGAACCACCTGGAGGGCCACATCTACGCCAACTTCCTGACCGTCGATGAAGACGGCAGGCCCATCGGGGACGGGCGACCGCCCGAGTTCCCGTTCCTGTGCCTGGTCGTCTCGGGCGGACACAGCGACCTCATCTACATCACCGGGCACGGCGAGCGCCGGGCCCTGGGGCGGACGCGGGACGACGCGGCCGGCGAAGCCTTCGACAAGGTGGCTCGGGCTATCGGCCTCGGCTATCCGGGCGGGCCGCTCCTCGACGCCTTGGCGCGGGAGGGCGGCGACCCGCACGCCATCGAGCTTCCCCGGGCCTACCTGGAGCCGGGCAGCTTCGACTTCAGTTTCTCCGGCCTGAAGACGGCCGTCGTCCATCACCTCGAGCGGGCCGCCCTGGCCGGCCAAGAGGTGAACCGGGCCGATCTCGCCGCGAGTTTCTCCCAGGCCGTGGCCGACGTGCTGGTCGACAAGACGGTGGCGGCGGCCAGAGCCACCGGGGCCAACCGGGTCATCCTGGCCGGGGGCGTGGCCGCCAATTCGGCCCTGCGCCTGACGATGCGGGAGCGCGCCGGGCGCGAGGGCCTCACCGTTCATTTCCCGCCGCTCAAGCTGTGTACGGACAACGCGGCGATGATCGGATCGGCCGGCTACTTCCGTTACATGGCCGGGGGCCGGTCGGGGTTGGAGTTGAACGCCGACCCGAACCTGGCGCTGGGGAGCTAGGCGGGGCCTCACCGGTTGGTCGCCCCCTCGACACCGGGGTGTCGAGGTGTGTCGACGAAGTTGACCCGGAAAAGCTGGAAGACATTTGTGGAATTCGTGGATAACGGAAAAACGACGAGCTAGACGAGTTATGGCCCTGTGGATAAGCCTGGGGATAGTGTGGATTATGTTTCCGGGTAAACTCGGGGGATGTTATGTCAACCGCGAGAGGGCGCCTGAATAGACAGATGACAATGCCAGTCTTCCCCGGTTCGACTTGGGGCATTGGCCGACGGGAGGGACCGAATTGGACGCCAGAGAGGAAGAGGCTTCCTGATGGGATTGCAGGTCATCCAGTGGTTACAGCACTTCTCCACGCCGACCCTCGATTCGATCTTCCGGGCCCTCAGCGACCTCGGCAGCGAGGCTTTCTACCTGGCGGCCATCCCCATCATCTTCTGGTGCCTCGACAAGAAGCTGGGGATAAGGCTGGCCTACATCTTCCTCTTCTCGGCCTGGGTCAACGCGGGCCTGAAGGACCTCTTCGCCACCTCGCGCCCGCCCTGGACGGTCGTCCGTAACCTCTATCCCGAGTCGGCCGCCGGCTACGCCTTCCCAAGCGGGCACGCCCAGGGCAGCTCGGTCTTCTGGAGCTACCTGGCCATCCAGTCGCGGAGCCGGCTCCTGTCCGTCCTTGCCGGGGTGGTCATCTTCCTCGTCGGCCTGTCCCGCGTCTACCTCGGCGTCCACTGGCCGGCCGACGTCCTCGGCGGGACGGCTCTCGGGCTCGCCCTGAGCTTCCTGTTCTCCTGGATCGGCGGGCTGTTCCAGGGGTGGCGGGCGGCGTTCCCGATGCGGCTCATCGCCGGAGTCATCATCCCCCTGGGAATGCTCGCCGTCTATCGCGGCCCGGACGGGCCGAAGATCGTCGGCTTCCTCCTCGGGATGGCCGTCGGTTGGGCTTTCGAGGAGCGTTTCGTGTCCTTCCGGACGGGCGCCGGCTTCCTCGCCCAGGTGGCCAAGGTGGCCATCGGGCTGGCCGCCCTGGCCGGCCTAAGGGAAGGCCTTAAGCTGGTCCTCGGCGGTGGGATGGTCCTCGACCTCGTCCGCTACTCGGTCCTCGGGCTGTGGGGCTCGTTCGTCTGGCCGGCCATCTTCACCCGCGTCGGCCTGCTCGGCGGCGGGCGGCGCTGATGGCCTTGGAGCGCGCGGTCCGGGCGGCCATCGAGTGGGGGGCGCGGCGCTACGGCGTTCTCCCGGTCACTTCGGTCTGTGATGTCCGCTGCGTCTTCTGCAGTAACCGGCAGAACCCGCCGGGGGTCAGGACCTACCAGTTGCCTCCGGCGACGGTCGAAGAGACCGCGCGGACACTGGAGCTCATGGACGACCCGCGGCGGGTCGTCGTGGGCGAGTCGGTGACCCGCATCGACGAGGGCGAGCCCTTTACCCACCCGCGCCTCCTGGACCTGCTGGCCCTGGCCCGCGAAAGATTCCCGCGGGCCGTCCTGCAGGTGACGACCAACGGCTCACCGCTCACCCGCGACCGTGTGCGGGCCCTGGCCGCGCTGGCCCCGGTCGAGGTCGTCCTCTCGCTGAACAGCGCGGTCGAGGACAACCGCCGGAGGCTCATGAGCGATCCGCGCCCGCAACGGGCCCTGGCCGCCGCCGACCATCTGGCTGAAGAGGGCGTGCCCTTTCAGGGGAGCATCGTGGCCATGCCGCACCTGGTGGGCTGGGACGACCCGGCCCGGGCGGTCTTCTTCCTTGACGAACGCGGGGCCAAGCTCATCCGCCTGTTCATGCCGGGCTTCACCCGGCTGGCCCCGTCGGAATTGCGTTTCCCCCCGACCATGTGGGACGAGCTCGGCCGTCTGGTCGATGAGCTGGCCCCGGCGGTCCGCGCCCCGCTCCTCCTCGAGCCGCCGCGCCTGAGGGACCTCGAGGCGCGCCTCGAAGGGGTGGCCCCGGACAGCCCGGCGGCCCGCGCCGGCCTGCGACGCGGGGATGTCATCAAGGCCGTCGGCGGCGAGGAGGTCTTCTGCCGCTTTGACGCCCACGCCTCGGCGACCGAGGCCGGACCGGTCGAGGTCGAGGCCGAGCGGCCCGGGACCGGGCGGTTCAAGGCCGTCCTCGACAAACAACCCGAGGAGCGTCCCGGGTTCGTCGCCCACTACGACGTGAACCCGGTGCGCCTGCATCGCGCGGCCGGGCTGCTCCACGACGGCCCGCGGCCGGCCCTGGTCTTTACCTCGAGACTGGCCGAGGACGTCATTCGGCTGGGGCTCGAGCGGGTCATGGAACCGGAGGCCCTGGAGGGGGTGCGGGTCGTGGCCGTCGAGGACGCCTTCTTCGGGGGCTCGATCATGGCCGCCGGGCTGGCCGTCGTCCAGGACTACCTGGACGCGCTGGCTCGGGAGGAACGCGCCGGCCGGCCCGCGCCGCGGCTCGTCCTCGTCCCCTGGGAACCGTGGGACCAGGAACGGCGCGATCTCACCGGCCGCTCCGTCGACGAGGTCGCCGTCGCCGCTCGGGCGGTCATCGAGCTCGTGTGAACGCCGGCCCGGGGAGCTTGATGATTGAAGCCCTTCGCCGCTTCGTGGTATAATGCATGAAAGCCCAGGACAAGCGGGAAAGGGGAGGACGAGCAATGCCCGGACGGAAGACCGGTGCGGACGCTGATGGCGGGCGCTTCGCCATGGAGGGCCTGACCTTCGACGATGTCCTGCTGGTGCCGGCCAAGTCGCAGGTCCTGCCGCGCGACGTCGATGTGACGACGCGGGCGACCAGGAACACCAAGCTGAACATCCCGCTCCTGTCGTCAGGCATGGACACGGTGACCGAGGCGCGGATGGCCATCGCCGTAGCCCGCGAGGGCGGGCTCGGCGTCATCCACAAGAACATGAGCATCGACCGTCAGGCCTCGGAGGTGGACAAGGTCAAGCGCTCCGAGCACGGGGTGATCACCGACCCGTTCTACCTCTCGCCGCGGGATTCGGTGGACGAGGCCCTGACGATGATGGCCCGCTACCACATCTCAGGGGTGCCCGTGGTCGAAGGCGGCCGGCTGGTGGGCATCCTCACCAACCGGGACATCCGCTTCCTCGAGGACACGCACCAGCCCATCGGCCAGGTGATGACCAAGGACCACCTGGTCACAGCGCCGGTCGGGACGACCCTCGATGAGGCCAAACGGATCCTGGCTCAGCACAAGATAGAGAAGCTGCCCCTGGTCGACAGGAACTCGGCCCTCAAGGGGCTCATCACCATCAAGGACATCGAGAAGGCCAGGAAGTACCCGCACTCGGCCAAGGACGGGCACGGCCGGCTCTTGGCGGCGGCCGCCGTCGGCATCAACGCCGAGGCCATCGCCCGCGTCGACCGGCTCATCGAGGCTGGGGTGGACGTGGTCGTCCTCGACAGCGCCCACGGCCATTCCAAGAATGTCATCGACCTGCTGAAGAAGCTCCACAAGCGGCACCCGCAACTGGAGGTCGTGGCCGGCAACGTGGCCACCGCCGACGGCGCGCGCGACCTGGTCGAGGCCGGGGCCAGCGGCGTCAAGGTCGGGGTGGGCCCCGGCTCCATCTGTACCACCCGGGTCGTGGCCGGCGTCGGCGTCCCGCAGGTCACCGCCATCCAGGAGTGCAACCGGGCCGTCCGGGGCACGGGCGTGCCGCTCATCGCCGACGGCGGGATCAAGTACTCCGGAGACATCACCAAGGCCATCGCCGCCGGTGCCGACGCGGTAATGATCGGCAGCCTCTTCGCCGGGACCGAGGAGAGCCCCGGCGAGATGGAGATCTATCAGGGCCGCAGTTTCAAGGTCTACCGCGGGATGGGGTCGATCGGGGCGATGCGCGCCGGGTCGGCCGACCGCTACTTCCAGGAGGACGAGATAAAGCTGGTCCCCGAGGGCATCGAGGGCCGCGTGCCTTACCGCGGGCTGCTCTCCGAGACCGTCTTCCAGCTCGTCGGCGGGCTGCGGGCGGGCATGGGCTACAGCGGCGCGCGGACCATCGAGGAGCTCATGACCAAGACCCGCTTCGTCCGGATAACCTCGGCCGGCCTGCGGGAGAGCCACCCGCACGACGTGGCCATCACCAAGGAGTCCCCCAACTACTACCTGCACGAGTGAGTCATCCCAGCTCCTCCCTTACAGGGGGCCCCGGTCATCAGCGACCGGGGCCCCCGCGTTTCTGGCCGCCATTTTGCCCACCTTGCCGGGCAGACTAAGGGCCGGGGGTGATTCGCGTGCGCCGTGCCCGCGGGCAGGCCCTGGCCTCAGCCAGACGGCAGCTCATGCGGCTCGTCTGGTTCCTCCTCCTGGCCGGGGCGCTCTATTTCATCTATCGCCGCCCCGCGGTCATCTTCCGGGGCGGCCCGCCCGGCGTTCCCAGCGACGCCCGCGCCATCCCCTACTACGCCTCGCTGTCGCTGGCCCGGATGACCGCCGCCTACGTCTTGTCGTTGCTCTTCAGCATCGTCTACGGCTACACCGCCTGGGCCAACCGGCCGGCCGGCCGCTTCCTCCTGCCCCTGCTGGACGTTCTCCAGTCGGTGCCGGTCCTCGGCTTCTTCCCGGCCGCCGTGTTCTTCTTCGTCGGCCTCTTCCACGGCGGACGGCTCGGCCTCGAACTGGCCGCCGTCTTCCTCATCTTCACCAGCCAGGCCTGGAACATCACCTTCGGGGTCTACGAGTCCCTGACGACCATCCCCCGGGACCTCGACGAGGCGGCGCGGGCCTTCGGGGTGGGACCGGGGCTGCGGTTCAGCCGGCTCCTCCTCCCGGCCATGGTCCCCAAACTGGTCTACAACAGCATGCTCTCCTGGGCCGGCGGGTGGTACTTCCTCATCGCCTGCGAGATCATCTCCCTCGGCCCGGTCAACTTCTCCCTGCCCGGCCTGGGCAGCTACCTCATCAACACGGCCCAGGACGGGCGGCTCGGCCTGACCATGCTCGGGCTGGCGGCCCTGGTGGCCCTGATCATCGCCCTCGACCTGCTCCTTTGGAGGCCGCTCGGGGTCTGGGCCAGCCGCTTCAAATACGAGCTGACGGCTTCCGGGCCGGCGCCGACCTCGCGCGTCCTGACCATGTGGCGGAAATGGCCGGTGGCCCGTTGGACGATGGTCGCCGGGGTGGCCGTCTGGTCAGCTCTCCGCCGCGTGGTCCGAGCGGTCTTGACCCCTCCGCGACGCGGGCTGGCCGCGGCGGAAAAGGTGGCGGACCGGCGTTGGCCCGGCCTGCTCGCCCGCCTCGGGTCCTTCGCCGCCAGGCTCGTTGGTTGGTTCATCGTGGCCGGCCTGGGCTACCTGGTCATCCGCTCGGTCATCGCCCTGGGCCGGCTCCTCCTGCAGCCGATGCCTCCGGAGGCCCGCCTGATCCCGGCCGCTCTGGCCGCCTCGTTCCTGCGTCTCAGTCTGGCTTACCTCATCTCGCTGGCCTGGACGGTCCCGGCGGCCTACTTCATCGCCACCAACGAGCGGGCCTATCAAGTCCTCATGCCGGTCTTCGAGGTCCTGGCCTCGGTGCCGGCGACGGCCCTCTTCCCGGTGATCGTCTTCATCATCGCCGGGCGGGCCGGGGGCATGAACGTGGCCGCCGTCCTCCTGGCCCTCACCGGAATGCAGTGGTATCTCCTCTTCAACCTCGTTTCCGGGGTGCGGTCGATCCCGGCCGACCTCGAGGAGGCCGCCCGCGCATACGGGCTGAAAGGCCGGCTCTACCTGACCCGGGTCGTCCTGCCGGCCATCTTCCCGTCACTGGTCACCGGGAGCATCACCGCCTGGGGTGGCGGCTGGAACGCCCTCATCATCGCCGAGTACGTGGTCTACAGGGGCCGGACCTTTACCGCCTTCGGCATTGGCTCGCTCCTCGACCAGGCCACCTACACCTCGGGCAACCTTCAGATGATCTGGCTCTCGCTCATCTCGATGGTCCTGCTCATCGTCACCCTGAACCGCGCCTTCTGGCGGCCTCTCTACGACCTGGCCGCGCGCCGCTTCAAGATCGAGTACTAGCCCCCGAGGTGACCTCGTTGGCCCTGCTCGAGCTCAAGGACGTAACCAAGGTCTACGCCGAGGAAGGCCGCTCCATCACGGTCCTCGACCGGGTCTCCTTCGACGTCGAGGAAGAGCGGTTCGTCTGCCTCGTGGGTCCTTCCGGCTGCGGCAAGAGCACGCTCCTGCGGATGATCGCCGGGCTCGACCAGCCCACCTCGGGCCGCATCCTCTACGAGGGGCGGCCGGTGGCCGGGGTCGACCCGCACATCGCCGTGGTCTTCCAGTCCTTCGCCCTCTTCCCGTGGCTGACCGTGACCCAGAACGTGGAGCTGGGATTGGAGTCGCGAGGCGTGGACCCAACGACGCGCCGGCGGTTCGCCGACAAATACATCGACCAGGTCGGCCTGGACGGCTTCGAGGAGGCCTACCCGCGTGAGCTTTCGGGGGGCATGAAGCAGCGGGTCGGCATCGCCCGGGCCCTGGCCGTAGAGCCGCGGCTGCTCTGCATGGACGAACCGTTCTCGGCCCTCGACGCCCTGACCGCCCAGAACCTCCGGGAGGAGGTCCTGTCGCTGTGGGAAGACCCGAACCTCAAGGTCAGCTCGATCATCATGGTCACCCACGGCATCGAAGAGGCCGTCTTCATGGCCGACCGCATCGTCGCCTTTTCCGCCCGTCCGGGCCGGGTCATCAGCACCGTCCCGGTGGACCTGCCGCGGCCGCGCAACCGCAAGGACGAGGCCTTCCTGCGCCTGACCGACCAGGTTTACTCGCTCATCGTCTAGCCCCGGGGAGGGAAACGCTCGTGGACTTGATCTTGCTGCCCGACGTCAGCCTGTCGGAGGTGATGGGGTTCCTCGAACTGCTCGAGGACGCCGGCGGGCGCGAGGACGTCTTCCGGATATCCGAGTCGCTGAACTTGGAGCTGGACGACATCCTCCCGGTCATTGAGGCCGGCGAACTGCTCGCCCTCCTCGAGGCCGAGGAGGGCGACGTCGCCCTGACCGCGCTTGGCCGCGGCTTCCTCGACGCCGACGTCAACCAGCGCAAGAAGATCCTTGCCAGGCAGCTCGCCGGGATCAAGGTCTTCGCCCGGGTCCTGGCGACCCTTCGCGAGCACCGCAACGGGCGGGCCCCGCGGCGCCTCTTCATCGACGAGTTCGCCGAGCGCCTGCCTGACGAGGAGGCCGCCCGGCTGGTCCACACGGTCGTTGATTGGGGGCGCTATGCCGAGATCATCGGCTACAGCCCCGAGACTGAGGAGGTCTACCTGGACCAGGGGTAGGCGACGCGGCGGCGGCGAGGCGCGTCAGGGTGCCCTTTCTCCCTTGACCGCCGCCGCCAGCAGTTCGCGGACGACGGTGCGGTCGTCGAAAGGGCGTTCCCACCCGTTGAAGACCTGGGCGGTCTCGTGCCCCTTGCCGGCGATGACGACCATGTCGCCGGGGCCGGCCCGGGCCAGGGCCTCACGGATGGCCTCGTAGCGGTCGACGACGACCATATACTTGTCTTCGAGCCCCGGGTCGATGCCCTTCTCGATCTCGGCGATGATCGCCGCCGGGTCCTCGGAGTGGACGTTGTCGGAGGTGATGATGGCAAAGTCGGCCAGACGCACGCCGATGTCGCCCATGTATGGCCGCTTGGTGCGGTCCTTGTCGCCTTCACACCCGAAGACGACGATGGTCCGCCCGTGGGGCTGCTCCCTGGCTGCCTCGAGGACCTTCTGGAGGGCGTCGGGGTTGTGGGCGAAGTCAACGACCACGGTGAACGGCTGGCCGCAATCGATGATCTCGAAACGTCCCGGCACCCCGGTCAAGGACTCGATGGCCCGCTTGACCACGGACAGGTCGATCCCGTCGATGAGGGCGACGGCCGTCATCGCCAGAGCGTTGTAGATGTTGAAGCGCCCGGGGAGGCGCGAGTCCACCTGGACTTCGCCGACCGGCGTGGAGATGACGTAGGAGTTGCCGAAGAGGTGCGGCCGGACGTTCCTGGCCGTCACGTCGGCCGGCCGGTCGAGGCCGAAGGTGATGATCTGGGCGGTGGTCTTTGCGGCCATCAACTCGGCCGACGGGTCGTCGATATTCAGGACGGCCGCCTTGGGACCCGACTTGCGCGCGTCCCGGCCGAGGTCCGCAAAGAGCCTGGCCTTGGCCGCCAGGTAGCGCTCGAAGGTCCCGTGGAAGTCGAAGTGGTCGCGGGTGACGTTGGTCATGACGGCCACGTCGAACTCGCACCCGACGACCCGCGATAGCTCCAACGCGTGTGACGAGACCTCCATGGCCACGTGGGTGACCCCTTCGTCGACCATCAGGCGGAGGAGCCGCTGCAATTCAACGGATTCGGGCGTGGTCCGCTGGGCTTCGACGACGCGCCCGGCGATGCGGTTGAAGATGGTGCCGATGAGCCCGCTGACCTTGCCGGCCGCCGCGTAGAGGGACTCGAGGAGGAAGGCGGTGGTGGTCTTGCCGTTGGTCCCGGTGACCCCGACCACCCGCAGGCGGTCCGTCGGGTGGTTGTAGAGGGCCGTCGCCATAAGGGCCAGGGCCCGGCGGGAGTCGGTGACCTCGACCCGTGGCAGGACACGGGTCTCAGCCGACGGGTAGAGCGGGTCCTCGCCATACTCCATTGACAGACGGAGGGCCGTCTCCTCGGGCGTGCCGGATGCCGGCCGTTGCACGGCCACCGCCCTGGCGCCGCGGTCCAGGGCCTCGCCGATGTAGGTGTGGCCGTCTTTCTTGAAGCCGTGGATGCAGACAAAGAGGTCCCCCGGGGTGACTTTGCGAGAGTCATTGGTTATCCCCGTTATCTCAACGCCCGCGTCACCGTAGACTTGCCAGCCATCCGGGCCAATCGCTTGGCAAAGGTCAACCAGTCTCATGCCGGCAAAGCCCCCCGGGGGAATCCTACCCTACGGCAAGATATTATGCCCACCGACAGGCTTTATACGGAGTGGACAAACATGCGCCAGGCAGGCATAAAAAGACGAGGCGCGAGCGAGGCGCCTCGTCTGTCGGCGTTCGGGACGGGCCGGTGGGGAAGGGTCAGGGACAGCGGGCGGGGAACGGTCAGGACTTGGCGCTGATGGTCACGCCATCCAAGGCGAGCCAGGGAAGAGTGCCGATGTGGGAGTGCTTGGTCTCCTTGGAGAAGCCGATGATCTGCCGGCTGAGGGCCTCGAAGGCGTTGACCGAGAACATGCAGTCCTTGACCCTCCCGGTCAACTCCCCGTTCTCGATCTTGAAGCCGAGCATGACGTTGCCATTGACCTCGCCGGCCAAGAGGTTGCCGGCCCAGGCGCCCATCAGGTGGTCGACCAGGACGCCGTCGCGCACGCCCTTGATCATCGAGGCCAGGGAATCACGGCCGGGGGCGACGACCCAGTGGCCGAGGCTCGGCGCCGGGGGCGTCTCCAGCCCGTGGCGCCAGCCGTTGCCCGTGGGCTTGTGGCCGAGGGCCTTAGCCGTGCGCCGGTCGAGGTAGAACGAGACGAGCTGGCCGCGGTCGACGAGGGCCGTGCGCCTGGTCGGGACGCCCTCGTCGTCGAAGGCCGCCGATGAAGCCAGGCCCGGCAGGGTCGTGTCGTCGTGGAGGCTGAACGACGGGCTGAAGAGCGGCTGGCCGAGCTTGTCCCGCCACGGCGAGATGCCGCGTTCCACGGCCTTCCCGTCGAGGCCGGCCTGGAACGGCCCGAGCAGGTCGGCGACGGCGTTCGGGGTGAGGATGGCCGTGAAGCGGCCGGACTTGATGGGCACGTTGGTCCGCCCCAGCCGCAGGTCGTGGATGACCCGCTCGGTCAGTCCCTTGGTATCCAGCTTCAGGCCGGTCAGGCCATCGCCGTCGTAGACGTCGAGCATGTTCTGTCCCTCGACGAGGTGGGCGAAGACGAAGACGTGGTACTCGGTGCGCCGGTAGGTGCCGGAGAAGCCCGGGGTGGTCATGACCCCGGCCTCCCGGACCGCGCGCGACACCTCGACCCCCGTCAGGACCTGCGGGTCGGCGGCGTTGACCGCCTCGACGATGGTCCGGCCGGTGTCGACCATGTCCTCCACGGGCAGGGCGACGACGTCGGCGTCGTAGACATCCACGCCGGTGGGCGTGGACGCGGGGGCGAACTCGAAGGAGGCGGGAGCTCCATAGGCGCTGGCGGCCACGGCGTTGTCGACCAGGGTGTCCCAGTCGCCCTCCTTGTTCGTCGTGGAAAAGCCGATCCGGCCGCCTTTGATGACCCGCAGGGCGACGCCGAAGGTGGCGTTGGTCTGAATCTCCTTCAGCTTGTTGTTCTCGAAGCCGACGGGGGTGCTGGAGACCCGCCGCCAGTAGACCTCGGCTGCGTCGGCGGCCTTGCGCGCCTTTCCGAGCAGTTCTTCAAGGCCGGCGCTCACGTCAACCCCTCCCCCCGATGACGACTTTCTGGATCCGCATGTGCGGGGCCCACTCGCTGGTCGGCAAGGGTGACTGGGCGCCTTTGCCGCAGCCGCCGCCGGACTCGTGGGTCTCGAAGTCCGAGCCGACCAGGTCGATGTGTTTCAAGGTCGTGAAGACGTTGCCGGTCAGGGTGACGTCCCGGACCAGCTCGGCCAGGCGGCCGTCGCGGATCATGTAGGCCTCGCCGGCGGTGAAGGTGAACATCTCCCCGTTGGTCTGGCCGCCGTAGGCTTTGACCGCGTAGACGCCGAGCTTGACCCCCTTGAGCATGTCCTCGAAGGACGCCTCGCCCCGCTCGATGCAGGTGTTGCGCATGCGGCAGATGGGCGGGAAGCGGTAGTCGATGGCCCGGGCGTTGCCGGTCGGGCGCTCGCCCATCTTGCCGGCCGTCTCCCGCGAGTGCAGCCGGCCGACCAACACGCCTTCTTTGATGAGATAGGTCTTCTCGGTCGGCACGCCCTCGTCGTCGTATTTCAGGTAGCCCCGGGCGCCCTCGTCGAAACCCGTGTCGTAGATGTTCAGGATGTTCTCGCCGAACTTGGTCCCGAGGGTCATCACCTTCTGCAGGTTCTTGTCTTCGTAGACATTGTCCCCTTCGGAGAGATGGCCGAAAGCCTCATGGGCGAAGATGCCCGTCAGGATGGGGTCGGTGACGACCGTATATTCGCCGCCCTTGATCGGTTCGGCCTTGATCAGGTCGGCCGCCGTCCGGGCGGCCGCGAGGACCTTGTCTTCGAGGCCCAGGGCGACGTTGAAGCCCTTCGAACCGCCGAAGCCGATGGTCGACACCTGGGTCTGGGCGCCCTGGACGGCGACCGCCGAGAGGTTGCCCCCAATGTCGCCCTTCTCCTGTTCGATGTACGTCCCCTCGGAGTTGGCGAAGTGGAGTTTGGAGTAACGGTCCTGATAGCTGACGGCCGAGCTCTTGATTGGCCCGCCGAAACTCAGGATGGCCCGGTTGTACTCGTCCAGGACGGACATCTTCTTCTCCAGCGGCACCTCGCGCGGGTCGGCGCCGGGCTTGAGCTTCACGACATCCTGGACGACCGGAGCGGGGGCCAGCTTGCTCTGTTCGCCGCGGGCCCGCCCGATGAGCCGGGCCTGACGGATGGCCAGGTCGACCTTGGCCTCGAGGTCCTCGAGACGATTGAAGGAGACGAACCCCCAGCCGCCGTCGACCAGGGCCCGGATGTTCCCGCCGTAAACGACCGACTGCCCGACGTTGTCGAGGGTCGGCCCACGGAACAGGATCCTGGTGACATGGCTCTCTTCGAGCCGGATTTCGAGGTAATCGGCGTCCTTGCCGCGGACCGCTTCGGTGAGCATGGTCTTCATCGGCTGACTGAAACCCCCTCCCGCTTTGCAACCGTCACCGGCGTGCCGGCCGGCGACGTCCTCCCTGACTTCTTCGGTCGGTCAGTCGTTTCCTGCTGTTCTATAGCAGAGGACTTTAGCCTGCCCAAGTTGAACTGGTGGGTGATTGCGCCCGGCCTGGACGGGCCGCATCCAATGAGGGCGGCGGCGGTCACCGGCCGGGCGATGAGAAAGGTGGCCACCTGTTGAAGCTCACTTTCAGACGGGCCACAGACGACGACAAACCGGCCATGCTGGCCTTGGCGGCGTCCGTCGACCCCGATGACTACCTGCGTTGGGTGATCGACGGCTACATGAAGGAGCGTCCCGGCGGCTTCTACCTGACCGAGGACGAAAGCGGGCGCCTCCTGGCCCTGGCCAGCATCACCTTCATTCGACCGGGCCAGGCCTTCCTGCGGACGATGCGGGTCCACCCGGAGGTGCAGGGGCAGGGCGTGGGCACGGAGTTCACGCGCTTCCAGGTGGACCAGGCGAAGCGCCTCGGGGCCAGGGTGGTGCGGCTCCTGACGGCCGAGGACAACCGGGCCGTGCACCGCCTGGCCGGCGAGAAGCTCGGTTTCACGTTGCGCGGGCGCTGGGCCACATGGTGGGATAGCTTGTCGCTGACGCTCCCGCCGGATGGGCAAGCCACCGGGGTCAGGGTGGCGGTGGGGGACGACGCCCCGGCCCTCGACGGGCTTTTCCGGGAGAGCCAGGAAGTGTGCTCCTGCCCCGGCGTCTTCGCCGGCGAGGAAGAGTCCTCCGAGATGTACGCCTTCGAGCCGGCGGGCGAGCCCCTGGCCGGGTTGATTGAGGCCGGGCGGGTGCTGGTCCATGGAGTGGCGGCGCCGGACGGCCTGGCTGTCGTTACGCCGTCGACGGGGTACGACGGGCGGTCGACCCTCCTCGTGACCTACCTTTGGGGCGGCCCCGAGGCGCGCCTGGGCTTCCTCCGCCACCTGGCCGGCGAGGTCCGGTCGGGGCGGGCGACCGCCATCGAGCTCAGCCTGCCGGCCGACCAGGCCGAGGCCCTCGAGGCCCTGGGCCGCGCGTGGCACCCGGAGGACCAGAGACCGTGGTACGGGCGGCTCTATGAGAAGACATTCGGGCGGTGAAGCGTCCTGAGCCCGTTCGCCCCGAAACTTTCCCCGCCCCCCTGCCGTAATACGGCTTGCGCCGGGCACCGTAGCCTTACCCAGGGGGGTTAACCCGTGATCATCTTCCGGCTGGCGTTGAAGAACGTGCTCAAGAACGCCAACCGCAGCCTGCTGGCAATCCTCGGGATGGCTATCGCCGCGGCCATCATGACCGGGTCAATCTCCATGCGGACCGGCTACGTCAATCCGGCCTTCCTGGACTACCGTCGCTTCATGCAGGCCGACGTGGTCATCTACCCGAAGAAGCTCCATGTCGACCCGGGGGCCGTGCGCCAGCGGGCCACCGAAGAGTGGGAGACGGTCAAGTACCAGCCGACCTTCGGCAGCGACCTCTTGTCCCTCGAACCCCGGTTGGCCGACGAGGGCTTTCTGGCCCCGCCGGGGGGCGACCCCGACATCGACCTGGCGGCTTTGCGCCAAGCCTTGGCCGGAAGGGCCAACATCGCCGGGGTCCACCCCCTCTTCACCATCCCGGCCATGCTCTCGGCCCAGGGTGAGGGGGACGCGGTTCCCCGTTTTTACCGTGTGCCGGTGCGGGGAGAGGACGTCCTGGCCGCCAAGTCTTGGGGCGGAGGACCGCCCATCGCCGGGGGGCGGGCCCTGGTCCCTGTCGACGAGGGCAGCCCGCACCAGTCACCCCAACGGTTCGCCCTGGTGGACGCGCGGTCCAAGGCGCATCCCCAGATACCCGTCGGTTCTCAGATGAAGCTCTTCTTCCCGGCCGTCCGCCGGGAGGTGGCCGGCCGCCCGGTCTATGACTGGTCGGACCTCCGGGCCTTCACCTTCACCGTCGTCGGCCACTACCAGATCCCCACCGGGAGCAGCCCGCTCCGGACGGAGGAGGGCCTGCCCGTCGTTGACGGACAAGAGGGACGGTCGGTCATCGTCCCGACCTACTGGGACGTCCCGGATATTCTGGTCCCCAGCCAGGCCCTGGCGGGGGTGTACCGGGAACTGGGCGGGACCGCCCAGACCCGGGCCGACCAGGTGGGGATTTCCCTCAACTCGATGTACCTGGCCAAGCAGACCGCGGCCGAACTGCAGCAGGCCTTCCCGAATTTCGGCGTCTATACCGTGCCCAACCTGGTCCGGCTGGCCGGTGAAGGGGTCCGGGCCATCCAGACCGACTCGGGCGACATCCGCTACGAGCGCGGGCGCGACCAGCAGATGGTCCTGCCCGCCGACCTCTCGCGGACCTTCATCGTCCTCTCCTTCGCCATCGCCGGGCTCCTCGTGGCCACGAACATGTTCATCCTTACCGCCCAGCGGCGGCAGGAGATTGGCATCCTCAGAGCCATCGGGGCTTCCAGCCGCGAGGTCTTCACCCTCATCCTTTCGGAGGTCATTGGTCTCGCCGTCATCGGTTCTCTGGCCGGCTTCCTGCTCATCCAGCTCGGGGTGACCTTCCTCCTCTTCTTCTCCAAGGTCAGCCTGGCCGAGGCCGGGTTGTCCACGTTGGCCGCCACGGCCGAGGTCGTCGGCCTGTCGGTGCTGGTCGCCGTCCTCTTCGGGCTCTTGCCGGCCTGGGAGGCGGCCCGTTCGACCACTGCGGAGGTGTTGCGCCATGAGTGACCGCCTGGCGACGGGGCGGCCCGCGGCCCGCGGCCACGGCGAGTCCTACGGCTACCTGAAGGGAAAACGGGTGAGCGAGGGTTATCAGCCCGGCGACCCCATTCTCCGAGGGATCAACCTGACCAAGAAGTTCCTCGTCGGCGATGGAGTGGTGGCCGTCCGCGAGGTCACCCTGGACGTCATGCCCGGCGAATTCATCCTCGTCATCGGCCCGTCCGGCTGCGGCAAGAGCACGCTGCTGTCGCTCCTGGGCGGCCTCGACCGGCCGACCGGCGGTGAGGTCATCCTCGAAGGGCGCAAGTACAGCCGGCTCGACGAGAACGGGCTGGCCAGACTGCGCCGGACGAGCGTCGGCTTCGTCTTCCAGTTCTTCAACCTCCTCGGCGACCTGACCGCGGCGGAGAACGTGGCCTTACCGATGCGGCTGATCGGCCTGACCGACGAGGAAATCCACCGCCGGACCGAGGACCTCCTCGGGGCGGTGGGCATGCTCGAACGGGCCAACCACTCGCCCTACGAGCTGTCCGGCGGCGAGCAGCAGCGGGTCGCTGCCGCCCGGGCTCTGGCCAATCAACCCAAGGTCGTCCTGGCCGACGAGCCCACCGGCAACCTCGACCGGAAGAACGGCCTCGAGGTCATCAAACTGTTCAAGCGGTTCAACGCCGAGCGCCGGCAGACGTTCGTCGTCGTCACCCACGACCGGACGTTCGCCGAGTTCGCCGACCGCGTCGTCCACATGGAAGACGGCCGGGTCATCAAGGTCGAAGGGGGGGCGGCGTGATGGTCGGCCCCGGGTCGAACCTCCGGGCCAACTGGGAACGCCTGCGGGTGGTCCGACCGCTGGCCCTCCGGTCGCTCCGGACGCGGTGGACCGGGAACGGCCTCATCGCCCTGGCGGTGGCCCTCTCGGTGACCGTCTTCATCCTCTTCTCGGCCTACTTCGCGGCGACCCAGCAGGCGGTGGCCCGCCGGGTCAAGCCACTCGACCTCCCGGGCGATCTGGTCGTCCGTTCGACCGCGCCTCTCGGGGGAGGCGTCCTCACGGCCCTCGCCCGCCAGGCCGACGTCCGCACGGTCAGGCCGGCGGTCTCCGCCCGCCTGCTGACGACCTTTGGGGAGACCGATGTCCTTGGCCTCGACCCGGCCCTCCTGGCTTCCAACCAGGTGACTCTGACCGCCGGGCGCGCTCCGGCCGCGGCCGGGGAGATCATGCTCCCCGCCGAGACGGCCGCCCGGGCCGGACTGAAGCCCGGCGACGTGGTCGGCCTCAGCCGCGTGGCGGATGGCCAGGTGACCGGCGCCCAAGCCGTCGTGGTCGGACTCGGCCAGAGCCGCTTCGGGTACTTCGCCGGGCAGGCGCTGATGGCCGCCGATGGGTTGATGACGGCCTTCGCCCTGGAGCCGAACGTGGCCGTCGTCCAGGCCGACGAAGCCGACAACGTCTTCAAGGTCCAGCGCTTCGTGGAGAACCTGACTGGGTCGGGCGCGGCCACCGCCGGGCTGCGCGTGGTCACCGCCCGCAGTCCGGAGACCATGGCCCGCAGCCTCGTCGGCGGTGTCTTCTCCTCGGGCCGGTTGGCCGTCCTTTTGGCCTACATCTTCGCCACGCTTGGCGTGTTGAACGTCATCCTCCTGTCCTTCCTGCAGCGCAAGCGGCCGCTGGGCGTGCTCAAGGCGCTCGGCTTCGACAACGACGACCTGCAGGCCTACCTCCTTCTCGAGGGGACGCTGATGGCCGTCATCGGGCTCCTCGCCGGGATGATCGCCTCGGGCGTCCTCATCCGGGCCTTCAACCGCTACACAGCCAGCAGCTTCCTGGCCTCCGCCGGGTCGGTCGTCACGGCCGCCGTGCTCAGTCTGGCCTTGCTCTACGTGGCCTCGTGGTTGCCAATCACTCTGACTCGCCGGGCCTCGGTCAACGCCTTGCTCCAGAACCGCCGGGTCTATCTCGACTCGACTTCAGCCTGCGCCCAGTGCGGGCGCTGCGGCGGGTTCTAGCGGAAGATACCGGACGACAACGAAAGGGCGCATGCCTGTGCATGCGCCCTTTCCGTGTCCAGCGATGATCCTTGCCGTTGCTTCCGCGCCGGGTCCTAACTCTTCGGCGAGGTCTTCTTGCCGGTCCCCGAGGTCGAGCCGGCAGACTTGGTCTCGCCGGACGCCCCTCCGGCCCCGGTCGCCGTCCGGGCCGTCGTCCCGGCCTGTCCGGCGCTTGTCCCCGGTCCGGCCTGCGTACCGGCTCCGGCGCCCTCGCTGAAGCCACCCTCGTCGTGGACGCTCGACTCCAGCTGGTTGACTTTCTGCCGGCTCAGCCGCTTGGTGTCGAGGCCGATCTCGTTGGCCACCTCGTACTGAAAGCGGTTGAGGTCGAGCGGGCCGAGGTTGCCGGCCGTCGTTATGTTCTCAAAACCGCGATTACCACGATCCTTGCGGGCCATGCGGTCACCTCCTCGAGTCTATAGTTCCCCTCGAAAGGGTCACAATGCTGGGAGTTTTCGCTCATAAAGTCTGGTCCTGCATATCCGCCGGTCTGGCCTCGCGTGGCCCAGGTCATGGGCCAAAAGACTGTCAACGGCCGGGACCGCGCGTCAACCGTGGACGTAGTAAACGCCGTATCCGCCCGCCGGGTAGTTGAAATGGACATTCTCACGCGGGCAAAGGTAAAGGCAGGCCCCGCACTCAAGGCAGCGGTCATAGCGGACGGCGATGAGCTTCCCGGCCTGCGCCAGGGCCGGCGACCGGACCTCTTCCGCGTCCACGGGGCCGCCCAGCCACTCGAAGACGCCCGCCGGGCAGACGACGAGGCAGGGCCGGCCGCACCCGGGGGCGCCGCAGGCGGCCGGGTCTTTGAGCCACACCTCCGAGGCAGGCGCCGGGTTGAAGACGTCCCGCGAGGTCTTGGCCGCGGGATCGGGCCACATCTCGGCCATCAGTTACCCACCCGCCCCCTCATCGGTACTTCGCCCGCGCTCATCAGAACTCCACCCACGCCGCCTGGACGGCGTCCCGGGCGACCTTGGTCAGCGGCACGATCTTGCGAACGGCCGACAGCACCCGCCGGCGCCGCTGCCGGGACGTGTCCGGGTAGACCATCGACGCCTCGTGGGCGGCCTGCGTGACCACCCTGGCGTAGGTGTCGAAGACGTGGGGGTGACTCCTGAGATAGTCCTCGGCGTAGCGGTTGAGCCGGAGGTCTCGCCAGACGAAGGTCTGCCTCAGGAGCCGCGGATACAGCCGCAGGGTCTGCTCGGAGAAGTCGCCCTTCATCTTGGCATGGACCACCGCCTGGGTGGCCGCCTTGGCCGAGACCATCGCCGGGACGATCCCAAGAGTGCCGTTGACCAGCGAGGCGGTGTCACCGATGATCACCGCCCCGGGGTGGGCGAGTTTGGGGACCCCGTTGTAGCCGGCGTCTGGAATCAGATGGGCGGAATACTCGATGGTCTTGCCCTCCTCGATGAGCGGCCTTATCGACGGGTGGGCCTTGACCCGTTCGAGAAGCTCGTTGGGATTGAGCCCGACCCTGGCCAGGCCGGCGACGGAGGTGCCGACGTTGATGCCCACCGAGGCCACGTTGGTGTAGATGGACCCCGTGCCATTGAGGCCGGCCGTGGGGTACCCGTAGATGCCGATGACCGCCCCCTCGTCCTTCCCGGTGCCGAAACGGCGCTCGAGCTCCTCCGCCGGGAGGGCGAGGGTCTCTTTGACATAGAGGGACTGGACCTCGGCTCCGGGCATCGACACGAAGCCGGCCTTGTGGCTGACGATGGGGTTGACCCCTTCGGCGATGACGATGACCTCGGCCAACAGCTCGCGGGTTCCGCGGCCATCGCCCCCGACATCGTGGTCGACCCGCACGCCGACGGCCTGTTCGCCATCCTTGATGACCTCGTCGACCCGGTAGCCGCTGAGAAGGGTCGCCCCGGCGGCCACGGCCTTGCCGGCCAACCACGGATCGATGTGGGACTTGATGGCGCTCAACCGGTTATATGGTGGCCTGGCGTACCCCGGGCCACGGACACCCACGGAGAGGACGTAGTCGTCGGCCATCACCCAGTATTCCTGCCGGGTGAGAATACGCTCGTAGACATGCTCCTCGAAGAGCGCCGGCACCAGTTCCGGCACGACTTCCTGCCAGATCTGCACGGCGATGGACGCCCCGCCGACGTTCTTCGAGCCGGGGACGGGGCCCCGTTCGATGAACAGCACGTCGAGGCCCTGCCGGGCCATCAAGTAGGCGGCGGTGCTGCCGGCCGGGCCGGCCCCGACGACGATGACGTCGTGGCGGTTGGGGATGGCGGTCGGGGACTTGCGGTCCTCCACCTTGGGTAGGGCGGGCTCCGGGCGTCGGGCGCGGGTCCGCTCGGCCAGGCAGGCCAGCAGCGCCCCGGCCCCGGTCCGGGCCGCCCGCAGGACCAAGCGGCCCGCGGTCTTCCGCCACGGTCGGGGCCTGCGGGTTTTCGCCTTCCGCCGGCGCAATACCATGAACGCACCTCCCGATGGAACCCGGGCGCGCGTCTGGCCGCCCGGGCGCGTCCTTAGTATGCCGCCGTCACCCGGCCGGTCATGAACGGCAGCGCTGGTGGCACGTTGTCATTATTCCCAGGGGCAAAGGCAACACTAGCCTTCAGAGCCGGTGAGGGAGGGGCAACGATGCTGCTTCGCTACCTGTGGATCCTCGGGGCGGCCGTGGTCGCTTCGTACACGATGGCTTACGCCATCCTGACCTGGCGCGGGAAGAACCGCGTCGGGGCCGTCGGCGTGGCCATCATCGCTTTGATCGCCGTCCTTCTCCCGGCAGCGGTGCTGTTGCTCAGATGACGCGGGGGCGGTCGGGATGGCCCAGCCTGGGGAGCATCATCTCCAGGATCTTCAGGCGCTCGCGGGCGGCCGATGCGCTGTTCTCCCTGGGCGACCGGCCGATGGTCCCGCCGGTGGACCAATCGGGCCAGGGTGGCGGCCAGGGTCACGGACAGAGCGGGGGCGGCCAGGGCCAAGGTCAGGGTCAGGGTCAGGGCAAGGGTCAGGGCAAGGGCAAGGGCAGGGGGCAGGGCGGCAAGAAAGCGCCGCCGATGCCGACCAAGCCCATCTCCCCGACCGAGCTTTTCGCGCCCGACGGGCCGAAGACGCCCATCGTCAAGGACTATGACGTCAACCTCCACTGGGCGGAGCAGACCTTCCACAAGGACAAGAACACCGATGTCGTGATCAGGGAGTTTGAAATCGGGACCCGGCCTGCGACCCGGGCCTTCCTGGTCTACTTCGACGGGCTGGTGATCAAGGACGTCATCTGGGAAGGCGTCCTCCAGCCCTTGATGATCTTGACGGAAATCGACGAGGTCGACCGCCGGAAGAACCTCTTCGATGTCATCGGCCGGCGGTTGCTGCCCTCGGACAAGTACGAGAAAGGCACCGACTACGAGACGACCATCGACCACGTCCTCACCGGCGAGACCGCCCTCTTCGTCGAGGGCGAGGCCGCGGCCCTCCTCCTGGAGACCAAGGGTTGGCAGCACCGCAGCGTCGAGCGGGCCCAGAGTGAGATGGTCGTCCGCGGTCCCATGGAGGGTTTCACCGAGGCCCTCAGGACCAACACCGCCCTTGTCCGGCGGCGTCTGAAGTCTCCCGACCTCGTGGTCGAGGGGTTGAAAGTGGGGCGGCTGTCCCGCTCCGACGTGGCCCTCATGTACATCAAGGGCCTGACCAACGAGAAGCTGGTGGACGAGGTCAGGCGCCGCATCCAGGCCATCGACGTCGACTACGTCCCCGAGAGCGGGATCCTCGAACAGTACATCGAGGACTTCCCGTACTCATTGTTCCCCCAGGTCACCGCGACCGAGCGACCCGACCGGGTCTCGGCCTTCCTGTCCGAGGGGTACGTGGCCGTCCTGATTGGCGAAAACCCTTGGGCGATCATCGCCCCGATGACTTTCACGGCCTTCTTCCACAGCCCGGAGGACTACCACCTGCGCTGGCCATACGCCAACTTCCTCCGGGCCCTGCGCTTCATGGCCATCCTGACCACCCTGTTCACGCCGGCGGCCTATATCGCCGTGACCACCTTCCACCAGGAGATGCTCCCGACCGACCTGATGATGGCCATCGCCGCCTCACGACAGGGGGTGCCGTTCCCCGTCTTCCTCGAGGTCCTCTTGATGGATGTGGCCTTCGAGCTCATCCGCGAGGCCGGCGTGCGGATTCCCAACGTCATCGGCCCGACCATCGGCATCGTCGGGGCCATCGTCCTCGGCCAGGCCGCCGTGGCCGCCAACATCGTCAGCCCCATCCTCGTCATCATCATCGCCGTCTCTGCCCTGGCCTCGTTCGTCATCCCGAACTTCTCGGCGTCCTTCGCCGTCCGGATCCTCCGCTTCCCGTTCGAGGCCCTGGCGGCCTTCCTCGGTTTCTACGGCATGGCCGCCGGGATGCTCATCGTCGGCCTCCACCTGGCGTCCCTCCGCAGTTTCGGTGTCCCCTACCTGTCGCCGGTGGCCCCGCATCGCGCGCCCTCCGTCGACATCGTCATGCGCGGCCAGATGTGGAAGATGTGGCACCGCCCGCCGTTCTTGCGCCAGCGGGACAAGACCCGCCAGGACATGATCGTTCGCAAGTGGGACCCGGTGGCCCGGTCCACCGCGCGGAACGCGCCGGGGCAAGGGGGGAAGCAGTGATGGCGGGAGGCAGCCAGACCCGGCGGAACGAGGGCGGCGGGGCGTTCGGCGGCATGCGGGCCGGTAGCGACCAGTTCCCGGCGACGTCCCCGGAGTGGGGGCACATCGGACAGCCCGAGTTCATCGCCACCATCACCCTCCTGATCGCGGGCAAGGTCTTCCTCACCTTCCCGGCGACCCTGACCGAGCGGGCCAAGACCTCCGGCTGGATGGTCACGACCATCGGCGCCCTCGTGGCCGCGGCCGGCGTCCTCGTCATCATCAGCCTGATGAACCGCTTCCCCGACTACTCCCTGGCCAGGGTCAGCATCAGCCTGGCCGGGCCGGTCATCGGTTCCCTCCTCAACCTCGCCTTGAGCCTCTTCTTCCTCGTTCTGGCCGCGACCATCCTCCGGGAGGCTGCTGAGACCTTGGTCATCGGCATCCTCCCGACGACACCCCTCTCGGTGTTGGTTGCGGTCATGGCCCTGGTTGTCGCCTACGGCGCCTATCTCGGCATCGAGGCGGTGTCGCGGACGGTCTTCCTGCTCTCCCCGTGGCTGATGGGCCTCCTGGCGGCCATCGTCCTTTCCGACGCCGGGTTCTTCGATTTCCAGAGGCTCCTCCCGGTCTGGTCGACCCGGCCCGCCGACGTGATTTGGCTAGGGGTGGTCAGGTCGGCCCTATACGCGGAAGTCGTCTCCGTGGCTTTCCTCTACCCGGCCCTGCGGCGGAAGCGGCCTATCCTGGGGGGGACCCTGCTGTCCATGGGTCTGGCCTGGGTGATCATCACCGGCATCATGGTTTCCACGGTGGCCACTTTCGGCGTCACCGGGGCCGCCCGGACGGCCTTCCCGATCTTCTTCATGGCCCGGCTGATCCACTTCGGGCGCTTCCTCCAGCGGGTTGAGGCCCTCTTCATCTTCCTCTGGTTCTTCTCCGCGGCCCTCAACGTCACCGTCGCCTTCTACATCGCCAACGTGGCCGTGTCGGAGACCCTTCACCTCCCCAACTACCGCCCGCTGGTGCCGGCCATGACCATCATCCTCTATACGGTCGCCCTCCTGGCCCCGAGCTACATCGCGGTGATCAACTTCGAGGCCGACGGCATTCGCGGCTTCGGGAGCCTGATCTGCTTCGGCATCCCCCTGCTGCTCATGGCGGTGGCCGTGATCACCGGCAAGCGCCAGCCGGGCACGGGGGCGGGGGGCCAGGGGAGTTCCGGCGACACGAAGGGGGCGAGCGCCGATGCCGGGTAGAAACGGCCGCACCTTTTGGACAGCCCGTCTGGCGGCTCTGGTCCTCGTCATGATCCTGGTCACCGCCTCGACCAGCGGTTGCTGGGACCACCGGGAACTCGAGGACGTGGGCTTCATCCTCGCCCTCGGTCTCGACAAAGGGGAGAACGCGCCGGTGCGGCTGACCGCCCAGATCGCCGTGCCGGTCCAGATTGCCCCGGGCCGGGGCGGTGGCGGAGGGCCGGGGGTCATCACCGAGACCGTCGAGGGGTCGACCATCGACGAGATCATGACTTACATGAGCAGCTTCCGCCACAAGCAGGTCAGTCTCCAGCACAACAAGATCATCGTCTTCGGCAAGGAACTGGCCCAAGAGGGGATTCTTCAGTTTCTGGGGGAGGCCGTTCGCGACCGCGAGATCCGCCGTTCGAACTACCTTCTCGTCTCTACGGGGACGGCCGGCGACGTCCTGCAGGCCCTGTCGGCCGAGCGTAATCCGGCAGCCGCCATCGAGGAACTGGTCCGGTTGACGAGTTACACCGGTCTGGCCCCCCAGGTCACCATCCATGATTGGCTGACCGCCTACGAGAGCCGCACCGGCGCCCCGGTGGCCCCGGTCATCGGCCCACCGCGCAGCCCTACCAAGTCCGGGTTAGAGCAAGACGGGGGCAGCGGGCGCGGGACCGGTAGCGGGGTCACCGGTAACGGGGCCCTATCCCTGCCGAAGCTCCAGGTCATGGGGACGGCGGTCTTCGACGGCGATCGCCTGGTTGACATGATGTCCGGCGTCGAGAGTCAGGTCTTCCTGATGATGATCGGGAAGCTCAAACGGACGGCCATCACCATGCCGCTCGAGGACCCTCAGGCGGTGGTCACGGTCAGGCTCAAGGGCGAGAAGCCCAAGAAAAGCCTGACCTACGAAGGAAGCACGCCCAAGATCAAACATACCATCGTCTTCGAGGGCGGCATCACCCAGTTCATCTACCGGCACAAATACCTGACGACCCAGCGGGAGCTAGACAACGTGGCCAGGCAGGTGGGCGAGCGCGTCAAAGGTATCGCCGAGGAACTCGTCGCCAGGATGCAGGGGCTCGGGGTCGACCCGTTCGGATACGCGGGCCTGGCCCGCGGGCGGATGAGCACGTACACGGAGTGGGTGGGCTTCGACTGGCGGCCCTTGTATCAGCAGGCCGACATAGCCATCGAAGTCAAGTCGTTCCTGCGGCGGACGGGCTTGACCATCCAGCCGCTGCAGGTGAACCCGGTCGGTGATGGACAGGAGGGTGGGAGCACCGGACCCTGAACGGCGACGCGCCGGAGCGGGAACAAACCCGCTCCTTTTTTGCCCGATTTCCGGCCTCCATGGGGCGGCAGTCATTGAAGGATTTCCACGTTGACCGGGGAATAGAAAAGTGCTAGTCTTTTATGTTAAAAAGGTGCTTGGCTGAGGAAGCCCTGCTCCGAAGGGTAAAATGAGGTCTCCGACGGCCGGCCGAAAGGCCCGGCCGTCCGTCGTCACGCGGCTGTTTTTCCTGAATTGTTCGGCAAAGTCTGGTTCGAGAAAGTCGTCCCGAAAGGTGGTAAGCCGATGAAGCTAACGTTGCGGGATTTCTCGCAGAAGGGCGATCTGGCCGCACCGGCCCAAGCTTCGCGGGCGGTGGCCCCGCGCGACAGCCGTCCGACCATCGTCGTCGGGCTGGGCACCTGCGGCATCGCCGCCGGCGGACAGGAGGTCTACGACGCCGTCGTCGCCGAGCTGAAGAAGCGCGGGCTGGACGCCGACCTCGTCTCCGTCGGCTGCATCGGCATGTGCGAGCAGGAGGTCCTGGTGGACGTCGTCCTCAAGGGCGCGCCCCGGGTGACCTACGCTCGGGTCACACCGGACATGGTCGCGCGGATCATCGACGACCACGTCGTTGGCGGAAAGCCGGTCCAGGAGTGGATCGCCGGGACCATCGCCGACGAGTTCGCCCCCTACCGTGACGTGGCGTTCTACCAGAAGCAGAAGCGCATCGTCCTCCGGAACTGCGGAATCATCGACCCGGGGCGGATCGAGGAGTACCTCGACCGCGACGGCTACCGCGGTCTGGCCAAGGTCCTTTCGGCGATGAAGCCGGCTGAGGTCATCGACGAAGTCAAGAAGTCGGGCCTCCGCGGCCGCGGCGGCGCGGGCTTCTCGACCGGCCAGAAGTGGGAGTTCGCGGCCAAGGCGGCAGGCGACAAGAAGTTCATCATCTGCAACGCCGACGAGGGCGACCCCGGGGCCTTCATGGACCGCAGCGTCCTCGAGGGCGACCCGCACGCGGTCATCGAGGGCATGGCCATCGGGGCCTACGCCATCGGCGCCGACGAGGGTTACATCTATTGCCGGGCCGAGTACCCGCTGGCCATCAAGCGCCTGAACATGGCCATCGCCCAGGCCACCGAGCGCGGCCTGCTGGGCAGGGACATCCTCGGCCGCGGCTTTAACTTCGAACTGCACGTCAAGGAAGGCGCCGGGGCCTTCGTCTGTGGCGAGGAGACGGCCCTGATGGCCTCGATCGAGGGTGAGCGCGGCATGCCGCGTTCGCGGCCGCCGTTCCCGGCCAACCGCGGGCTCTGGGGCCGGCCGACCAACATCAACAACGTCGAGACCTGGGCCAACGTCCCCCAGATCGTCCTCAACGGGTCTTCCTGGTACGCCGCCATCGGCACGGAGAAGTCCAAGGGGACCAAGGTCTTCGCCCTCACCGGCCGGATCAAGAACACCGGCCTGGCCGAGGTGCCGATGGGGATCACCCTCCGCGAGATCATCTACGACGTCGGCGGCGGGATCAAGGACGACAAGGAGTTCAAGGCGGTCCAGATCGGCGGCCCGTCGGGCGGCTGCATCCCGGCTAAACTGATGGACACGCCCGTCGACTACGAATCGCTGGCGGCGACCGGCGCCATCATGGGCTCCGGCGGCCTGGTGGTGGTCGACGAGACCACCTGCATGGTCGACTTCAACAAATTCTTCCTGAACTTCACCCAGTCCGAGTCGTGCGGCAAATGCACGCCGTGCCGCGAGGGCACCAAGCGGATGTACGAGATCGTCACCCGAATCACCGAAGGCCAGGGAACCATGGAGGACCTCGAGAAACTCGAGGAGCTGGCCCAGATGGTCAAGGAGACCTCCCTCTGCGGCCTGGGCCAGACGGCTCCCAACCCGGTCCTGACGACCCTCAGGTACTTCCGCGACGAGTACATCGCTCACATCGTCGACAAGCGTTGCCCGGCCCACGTCTGCAAGGCCCTGATCAAATTCAGGATCGACCCCGACAAGTGCAAGGCCTGCCTGATCTGCAAGCGCTCCTGCCCGCAGCAGGCGATCAGCGGCGACAAGAAGGTCGTCCACCTCATCGACCAGGCCAAGTGCACTCAGTGCGGCACCTGCGAGCAGGTCTGCCCGTTCGGGGCCGTCATCCGGGAGTAGGGGGGAGCGAGATGGCCGAAGTGAACCTGACTATCGACGGCAGGCCCGTCAGCGTCCCGGCAGGGACCAACGTCCTCGAGGCCGCCGCCAAGCTCGGCGTGGACATCCCGCGCCTCTGCTACGACCCCGAGCTGACGGCCGTCGGGGCCTGCCGCCTGTGCATCGTCGAGATCGAGAAGATGCGCGGCCTGCCGGCCTCGTGCGCGACGCCGGCGGCCGAGGGCATGGTCGTCCGGACGAACACCGAGAAGATCCGCAAGTACCGCCGGATGACCCTCGAGCTGCTCCTGGCCAACCACCCGCAGGACTGCCTGACCTGCGAGAAGAACGGCGACTGCAAGCTCCAGGAGTACGCCTACGTCTACGGCGCCCGGGCCGATTCTTACAAGGGCGAGCGCAAGCACCACGTCCCCGACGACTCGAACCCGTTCTTCGTCCGCGACCACGACAAGTGCATCGTCTGCGGGCGCTGCATCCGGACCTGCGCCGAGGTCATGGGCATCGGGGCCGTAGATTACTCATGGCGCGGCTTCAAGGCCAAGGTGACCACGTCCTACGACGTGCCCATCGAGGAGTCGCCCTGCGTCTTCTGCGGCAACTGCGTGACCGTCTGCCCGACGGGGGCCCTCCAGCCCAAGAGCCGCGTCGGGCAGGGCCGTTCGTGGGAACTCAAGCGGGTCCGCACGGTCTGTCCGTACTGCGGCGTCGGCTGCGCCATCGAACTGGTCATCAACCGGGACGGCAAGGTCGTCGGGGTCGACCCGGCCGACGGCCCGGCCAACCACAACAAGCTCTGCGTCAAGGGCCGCTTCGGCTTCGAGTTCATCCAGAGCCCGGACCGCCTGAAGAAGCCTTTGGTCCGTAAGGCCGTCCTGGAAGGCCGGCGCGGTAAGGCCGCCCGGGAGAGTGAGTTCGTCGAGGTCTCCTGGGACGAGGCCCTCGGCCTGGTGGCCAAGCGCCTCGGGGAGATCAAGGCCAAGCACGGCGCGGCCGCCCTGGCCGGCTTCACCTCGGCCAAGTGCACCAACGAAGAGAACTACCTCTTGCAGAAGCTGGTCCGCCAGGGCTTCGGCAACAACAACATCGACCACTGCGCCCGCCTCTGCCACGCTTCCACCGTGGCCGGGCTGGCCAGTTCCTTCGGCAGCGGGGCGATGACCAACTCCATCGACGACATCGCCCAGTCCAAGTGCGTCTTCATCATCGGCTCGAACACCACCGAGGCCCACCCGGTCATCGGCCTCCAGGTCAAGAAGGCCAAGCGGAACGGGGCCAGGCTGATCGTCGTCGACCCGCGCCGGGTGGACCTGGCCGAGCTGGCCGACCTCCACCTGCAGCAGGTGCCGGGCAGCGACGTGGCCGTCCTCAACGGCCTCATGCACGTCATCATCCGCGACGACCTCTACGCCAAGGACTTCGTGGCCGCGCGGACCGAGAACTTCGAAGCCCTGAAGAAGACCGTCGAGAAGTACACCCCCGAGTACGTCGAGAGCCTCTCCGGCGTGCCGGCGGCCCTCCTCACCGAGGCCGCCCGGACCTACGCCAAGGCGGGACGCTCGGCGATCATTTACTCGATGGGCATCACTCAGCACACTACGGGCACCGACAACGTCCAGACCGTCGCCAACCTGGCGATGCTCACCGGGAACATCGGGCGCGAGGGCACCGGGGTCAACCCGCTCCGCGGCCAGAACAACGTCCAGGGAGCCTGCGACGTCGGCGGCCTGCCCAACGTCTACCCCGGCTATCAAGCGGTGACGAGCCCCGAGGCCAAGGCCAAGTTCGAGAAGGCCTGGGGCGTGAGCCTGTCCGAGAAGGTCGGTCTGACCGTCACCGAGGTCATCAACGCCGCCGCCCGCGGCGAGATCAAGGGCCTCTACGTGATGGGCGAGAACCCGATGGTCTCTGACCCGGACATCAACCACGTCAGAGAAGCCCTCGGCGACCTCGACTTCCTGGTCGTCCAGGACATCTTCCTGACCGAGACGGCCAGGCTGGCCGACGTCGTCCTGCCGAGCACCTGTTTCGCCGAGAAGGACGGGACCTTCACCAACACCGAGCGCCGCGTGCAGCTCGTGGTCAAGGCCCTCGAGCCGCCCGGGGAAGCCCGCGCCGACTGGGAGATCCTCAACGACCTGGCCCGCCGGATGGGCCTCGGTTGGGACTACCAGTCGGTGGCCCAGATCATGGACGAGGTCGCCGACCTCACGCCGATTTACGCCGGCGTGCGCTGGGACCGCCTCGCCGAGGGCGGCGACGCCCACGACAAGGGCCTCCAGTGGCCGGTGGCCACGCGCGACCACCCCGGCACGCCGGTCCTCCACCGGGAGAAGTTCTCCCGCGGCCTCGGCCAGTTCGCGGCGATCGACTACCTCCCCGCGGCCGAGGAGACCGACACCGAGTACCCGCTGGTCCTGTCGACCGGCCGCATCCTTTTCCACTACCATACCGGGACGATGACCCGCCGGTCGAAGGGCCTCAACTGGATAAGGCCCGAGGGCTACATCGAGATAAACCCGGAGACGGCGGCCTACCACGGCATCGCCGACCGCGACTGGGTCAAGGTCACCTCGCGCCGCGGCAGCGTCGTCACCCGGGCGAGGGTCACGTCCATCACCGGCAAGCGCGTCGTCTTCATGCCCTTCCACTTCGCCGAAGCGGCGGCCAACGTCCTGACCAACCCGGCCGTCGACCCGAAGGCGAAGATCCCCGAGTTCAAGGTGGCCGCGGTGAAGATCGAGAAGGCTGCCGAGGCGCCGACCTGGGCGGTCGAACGGGAAGCGGCCGCGCGGGCTGCCCGCGGGGCGGCCGGCGATCGCGCCGCCGTTGCCAAGGAAGTCGCCGCCGGAGGTGAGCGGAGGTGAGCGCCATGCCCGAGAAGGAAGTCCATGAGAACGGGCCGGTCTTCGACCCAACCCCCCTGGAGGCCATTCTGGAGAAGTCCCGCGGGGCCAAGGGGGCGCTGATCCCCATCCTCCAGCAGACCCAGGACGCTTACGGCTACCTACCCCGGCCGGCCGTGGCCAGGATCGCGAAGTTCCTGAAGGTACCCGAGTCCAAGGTCTACGGCGTGGCCACCTTCTACGCCCAGTTCCACCTGCACCCGCGCGGCCGCAACATCGTCCGGGTCTGCCTGGGGACGGCCTGCCACGTTCGGGGCGGCGAGGCCATCCTCGGCGCTGTCGCCGACGAGTTGAAGGTAAGTCCCGGCGAGACCACGCCGGACCTGCGCTTTACCCTGGAGCGCGTGGCCTGCCTCGGGGCCTGCGGGCTGTCCCCGGCGATGATGGTCAACGACACGACTTACGGCCGCCTGACCAAGAAAAGGGTCGCCGAGGTGCTGAAGAAGTATCAGTGAGGCGTAAGCCAGATTTCACCCAAGACAAAACATGACAAGACGAGGCCTCCCCATGGCGGTGAGGCCTCGTTCCGTAGGCTGCGAGACGTGCTTTGTCGGCCGCCGTCCGGGTCAGCGGCGCACCAGGGCGCCGGGGCCAGGTTTCGTCGTCGCCGGCGGGAAGGTCTGGCCGGGCTGGAGAATAATACCGGTGTGGAGGGACGGGGCGCCTCACTTCGGCCATCGACTGGAGGTCGGCCTAGGCCAAGCCCATGACACAACTACCGGTGGAGAAGCCGTTCGAGGTCGTCGCCCTCGACCGGGCCGTACGAGCGGAACGCCTGGATTCCGTGGCCGTGGAGAGCCCGCTGACCGTCTTCATCGACGGCCACGAGCTGGCCACCCTCCTCTGTACGCCGGAGCACCTCGAGGACCTCGTCGTCGGGTTCCTCTTCGGCCAGGGGCTCATCGCCGGCCCCGACGATGTCGCCGGCCTGCGGTTGGAGGTCGAGGCCGGGCGGGCTGAGGTCCGTCTGGCCAGGCCGGTGTCCCTGGCCGACCGGCTCTATGCCCGCCGGGTCATCACGACCGGCTGCGGAGCGGCGGGGAGCGACTTTTACAGCGCCCTCGACGCCCTGCAGGTGAAGCCTCTGCCTGGCCCCGTGGCCCCGCCTTCAGGCGTGGCGGCGGCGGCCATCCTCGAAGCGGCGCGGCGCCTGCAGACCGACTCGCCGCTCTTCCGGGCGACCGGTGGGGTCCACACGGCCGTGCTGGCCGGGCCGGACGGGGCGGCCATCGTCACCCGTGACGACATCGGCCGTCACAACGCGGCTGACAAAGCCATCGGACACATCGTCCGAACCGGCGACCGTTCCGGTCAGGCCGGGCCTGGATCCGGGCCGGCGGCCTTCCTGATGGTCACCGGGCGAGTCTCTTCGGACATCGTCCTCAAGGCCGTCCGGGGCGGCGTCCCCATTGTCGCCTCGCGTTCGGCCCCGACCTCCCTGGCGGTCGAACTCGCCGGCCGGCTGAACCTGACCCTGGCCGGTTTCGTCCGCGGGCGGCGGATGAACGTCTACTCCGCGCCCTGGCGGGTGCTACCGCTCTGAGGGCTCCCGGCGCGGGCGGCGTCCGGTGCCTATCGACCGCAGCATGGCGGTGAGGCCGGAGACTTGGTCCGCGGTCATCTCTTCGGCCAGGTCGAACAGGTCGGCGAGATCCGGGCGGGCACCGATGGCCCTGGCCCGGGCCACCAGGTCCGGGGCGAGTCCGCCCTCGCTCTCCTCCGCGACCAGGCTGCCCAGCGAGACGCCGTACAGCTCGGCCAGCTCCTTGAGCACCTGCAGGCTAGGCAGGCGTTCGTTTCGCTCGTACTTGCTGATCGTCGAGAAGTGCAGACCCGTCCGCCGCTCCACGTCGTAGATGCTCATCCGCATGCTCTTGCGTAGGCGGCGAAGGGTCCGTCCGAGGTCCGACACGCGGCAGGCCTCCTTGGCTGGATTCGCCGACATGGTCGCCGGCGGCCGGTCCTCGGTCGTTGCCGTGGCCGCCTCGGCTATAGCCGGGCCGGCGATAGCCCGGCCCGCCCGTCGGCTTTCTGGATATATTCGCCCTGCGAACGAGACAACCCTATCGTCCGTTTTTTTCATCGGTCCTGCCGACCGCCCTCATCGGTCGGACCCTCGGCCATCGGACCCTCGGCTACCTCGGCTTCCCCCGACCCGGACCCGGGCCCGTAGCGCGGGTCCAGGTACACGACCCGACCCTGGCGGCGACGGGCTGCGGCCGGCCGGCATGGTGGCGGGCGCCGCCGCCTGGGTGTCCCCCGTCTGCGCCCATGGCTGACCGCCTGGAGCGGCGGGGCGGACCTCGGTCGCCGACCGGCGCCTCCGGGTCGAGGGCGCGGGTGCCGTTCGGGGTCGGCGGTGATGTCCCGGACGATATCGCCCAGGTGCTGAGGCAGCACGGGCGCGTGGGTCTCACACAGCCGGGCCATGACCTCCATCGCCTGCGGGCGGTCTTGGCCCAGTCCGCCGCTGGTTTCGAGGTCCTCGCGGACCAGGATCGCGCCGTCCCAGACCCGAGAGAGCGCCTTTATGTAGTAGCTCGAGGCGCCGTGGGTGGTGCGGTCACAGAAAAGGCCGTAGCAGAGGACCCTCATCCGTTGCCCCTCGCGATGCTTCCGCTCGACGCTGTGGACCGTCTCCGTCGTCAGCTCTAGTTCCAACTACCCCACCCCTTTTTTCTGGGCCTGTTTTCGGAGTTCTGACGGTGTGTTCCTGTCAAACCTTGACAGAAGGTCGGACAAAACTTGTCGACCGGGGCGGCCGCCGCCGGGTCGGCCCGCCGCCGCCGGCGGCGAAGCCTGGAGAACGTGGCGAGCAGGATTAAGTCCCCAACGGCACGAATCAAAGGAAGTACGGCCGGGGCCGGTCCAAGCCCCCGGCCGCCGAACGCGTGATTCAGAGGGAAAGGAAGGATGCCCGTGCCTCGCTCAGTCATCGTTGCTGCGGCCAGAACGCCTTTCGGCGGTTACGGGGGAAGCCTCAAGGACATCCCGGCGGTCGACCTCGGCGGTCACGTCATCAAGGACGTGGTCCGTCGCGCCGGTCTGAAGGGCGACGAAATCGACTACGTCTACATGGGCCAGGTCATCCAGGCCGGAGCCGGGCAGGTCCCCTCGCGGCAGGCGACGATCAAGGCCGGCCTGCCGACCACGGTCCCGTCCGACACCATCAACAAGGTCTGCGCCTCGAGCCTTCGGGCCGTCAACCTCGCCGACCTGATGATCAGGGCCGGCGACGCCGAGATCATCATCGGCGGCGGCATGGAGAATATGTCGCAGGGCCCTTACCTCTTACCCAAGGCCCGCTTCGGCTACCGGCTCGGGGATGGCGCGGTCATCGACGCCACCGTCCACGACGGGCTCTGGTGCGCCATCCATAACTGCCACATGGGCGTCCACGGCGGGCGCGTGTCCCTCGAGTTCGGTATCACCCGGCAGCAGATGGACGAATGGTCCTACCGCAGCCACCAGCGGGCGGTCAAGGCCATCAGGGACGGCAAGTTCAAGGACGAGATCGCTCCGGTGCCCATCCCTCAGCGCAAGGGCCCGGCCATCGTCTTCGAGACCGATGAAAGCCCACGGTCCGACACAACCATCGAAAAGATCGCCGCCCTGCCCCCGGTCTTCGAGAAGGACGGGCTGGTGACGGCGGGCAACGCGCCCCCGATCTCCGACGGAGCCTCCGCGGTCGTCGTCATGAGCGAGGAGCGGGCCAAGAGGCTCGGGCTCGAGCCCCTGGCGACCATCCTCGGGCAGGGCGCCGTCTCGCAGGACCCGCCCTACCTCCACACCGTCCCCCACCTTTCCGGGATGCAGGCCCTCAAGAAGGCCGGGCTCAGCCAGAAGGACATCAGCGTGGTCGAGTTCAACGAGGCCTTTGCGGCCGTCACCCTTACCGCCATCAAGCTCGGCGGCTGGGACCCCGAGATGGTCAACGTCAACGGCGGGGCGGTCGCCCTCGGCCACCCCATCGGGGCCAGCGGCGCCCGCATCCTCATGACCGCCATCTACGAACTGCGCCGGCGCGGCGGCGGCTACGGCCTGGTCGGCATCTGCAGCGGCGGCGGGCAGGGCGAGGCGACCGTCTTCCGGGTCGGGTGAGAGGCCGCGACTTCGCCGGTCCGCTTCCCAGTCCAACACCGGCTACGAGGAGGACAGCCGACCGTGGAGATAAAGAAGGTCATGGTCATCGGCGCGGGCCAGATGGGCGGGGGCATCGCCCAGGTGGCCGCCGTGGCCGGATATGACGTCACCGTCCGCGACATCGCCGAGAACTTCGTCCAGAAGGGCCTCGCGGCCATCGACAAGAACCTGGCCAGGTTGGTCGAGAAGGGGCGGATGAGCCAGGTCGACAAGGATGCGGCCGTGGCCCGCCTGAAGGGGACGACGGACCTCGAACCGGCCAGGGAGGCCGACATCGTCATCGAGGCGGCCGTCGAGAAGATGGACCTCAAGCGGGCGGTCTTCGGGGAGCTCGACCAGCTCTGCCGGCCCGAGGTCATCCTGGCCACCAACACCTCGTCCCTGCCCATCACCGAGATTGCCGCGGCGACCAAGCGGCCGGACAGGGTCATCGGGATGCACTTCATGAACCCGGTCCCGGTGATGCCGCTGGTCGAGGTCATCCGCGGCCTGCAGACCTCGGACGAGACCTACCGGGTCGTCGAGGACCTGGCGAAGAAGCTGGGTAAGGTCCCGGTGGCCGTCAACGACTCGCCGGGGTTCGTTTCCAACCGCGTCCTCATCCCGATGATCAACGAGGCCATCTACTGCGTCTACGAAGGGGTGGCCACCCCCGAGGCCGTGGATAACGTGATGAAGCTCGGGATGAACCACCCGATGGGGCCACTGGCCCTGGCCGACCTGATCGGCCTGGACACCGTCCTGTACATCCTGGAAGTCCTGTACGAAGGCTTCGCCGACTCGAAGTACCGGCCGTGCCCGCTCCTGCGCAAGCTGGTCAAGGCCGGGTACCTCGGGCGCAAGACCGGTAAGGGCTTTTACGACTATCAACCGGCGGCCAGGTGAGGCCGGCGGCGGCGGGAGGTTTCGGCAGTGAAGAACTTCAAGTTCGACATGCGCTTGGCCGGCCTGATCATCGCCCTCGCGGGAGCGTTCATGATCCTCAAGTGGCGCTGGCCGGGCCTGACCGTCTCGGTCATCGGCTTCTACGTCATGCACGCCGGGACTGAGCGGGAGAGGCGCCAGGAGCGCAAGCGAGACGAACAAGTTCGGGAGAAAGTAAGGCAAAGGAAGTTGGCCGAACGGGCCGAGAAGAACAAGAAGCCGGAACCGCCCGCACCCTGAGCGACCGCGCGTCTGACCGAGCGACACCGAAAGGGGTAGCGACCGCAGTGAACGGGGAATTCGTCCACACCGCCAGAGAAGCCACCGTAACCATCCTGACAATCGACCGCCAATCGGCCCTCAACGCCTTGAACGCCAGGGTCCTGCAGGAACTCCTCGCGGGGGTCCGGGAGTTCGAGGCCGACCCCGAGGCGCGGGTGATGATCATCACCGGCGCCGGGGAGAAGGCCTTCGTGGCCGGCGCCGACATCGCCGCCATGAGCAAGATGTCGGTCCGCGAAGGGCGCGAGTTCGCGAACCTAGGTCAATCGGTGTTCTCCGCCATCGAGAACACGCCGAAGCCGGTCATCGCGGCCATCAACGGGTACGCCCTCGGGGGCGGCTGCGAGCTGGCCATGGCCTGCGACATCCGGATCGCCTCGGAGAAGGCCAAGATCGGCCAGCCCGAGGTGAACCTGGGGATAATCCCCGGGTTCGGCGGGACCCAGCGCCTGCCGCGCCTGGTCGGCCGGGGCAAGGCCAAGGAGCTCATCTTCTCGGCGGTCGCCCTCGACGCGGCCTCGGCCGAGAAGATCGGCCTCGTCGACGCCGTCGTCCCGGCGGACCAGCTCCTGGCCAAGGTCAGGGAACTGGCCGCCCTCATCGCCTCCAAGGGACCGGTGGCCGTGAGCCTGGCCAAGGCGGCCATCAACCGGGGACTCGACGTCGACCTGCAATCCGGCCTGGCCTATGAAGCCGCCGTCTTCGGGGAATGCTTCTCCACCGAAGACCAGCGGGAGGGAATGGAGGCTTTCCTGTCGAAAAAGAAAGCCGAGTTCAAGGGGAAATAGGCTGGGGGTAGAATTACAAAGGCTACTCTCCGAGCCCTCGAGCCTCTCGTAGGTTCCCGGGCCGTCGCCCGCCGGAAGGCGGGAAAAGGGTCTGCCGGGCGACCGGCAAGCCTCCCGCGTTTGGAAAGGAGAAGCCGTTGGTTGGAGCAGGCGTGTCCATTCGCGCCAGGCGTGTCCATTAACGCCGCCCAACCGGGGCCTTCGCATCCACGCGGGGTCCCGGTTTTTCATTTCCCAGGGAGGTGACCGCGCGTGAGTCAGGGTGAGGACGGGGCCCGGGAGAGCAAGCCCGAGCCGAGGATGGAGCGGGATGAGCGGATTGAGCGGCGGGTCCGCGAGGTGGCCGAGGATGATAAGCTGCCCTGCGCCGTGGCGTTCAAGGTGGCCGAAGAGTTCAAGATATCCCGCCTGGCCGTGGGTGAGGCGGCCGACCGGGTCGGCGTCCGCATCAGCCGGTGCCAGCTGGGCTGTTTCAAGTAGGTAGGGCCGGAGCCCCGGCCCCTCGCACTCATAGAGGGGGATTCGCATGCGACAGGGAATGAGGAACCGGGTGTTGGTCTGGGTGGCAGTGGCCTTCGTGCTCGTCGTATCCCTTGGCTTCATCGCCTACCGGAGCTACGCCCGGCCGGGCGGGACCCTGACCCTCGCGACGACCACGAGCACCCAGGACTCGGGTTTGCTGGACGTGCTCATACCGGCCTTCGAGAAGGCCAGCGGGATCAAGGTCAAGGTCCTGGCCCTGGGCACCGGGCAGTCCATCGAGGTTGCCCGCCGCGGTGACGCCGATGTCGTCCTGGTCCATGCGCGGAAGCTCGAGGACCAGTTCGTCGCCGACGGCCAGGGCATCGACCGGCATGACGTGATGTACAACGACTTCGTCATCGTCGGGCCGGCGGCCGATCCGGCCAAGATCAAGGGGATGAAGGATGCGGCCGGCGCCTTCGCCAAGGTCGCGCAGGCCAAGGCGCCCTTCATCTCGCGCGGGGACAAGTCCGGGACCAACGTCAAGGAGAACGACGTTTGGGCGGTGGCCCAGATCAAGCCGGCCGGGTCGTGGTACCTGAGCGCGGGGGCGGGGATGGATGAGGCCCTCCGCCTGGCCAACGAGAAGGGCGCCTACACCCTCAGCGACCGGGCGACCTACTTGGCCCTCCGCGACCGGTTGAGGCTGGAGGTATTGGTCGAGGGGGACAAGGTCCTCTACAACCCGTATGGGGTCATCGCCGTCAACCCCGAGGCCCACCCGAACGTCAACCATCGGGGGGCTGAGGCCTTCATCCGTTTCATCACCGGGCCCGCGGGCCGGAAGATAATCGGCGACTTCGGCCGTGACCGTTTCGGCCAGCCGCTGTTCGTCGCGTGGCCGCAGGGCCAGTGAAAGGCGGGGAGCCATCTGGCTGACATCACCGCCGGGGTCGGCAAGGCCCTGAGCCTTATCGTCAGGTTCGACCCCCAGCTCTACTGGATCGTCTTCCTCTCCATCGTCGTCTCCGGGACGGCCGTTGTCCTGGGGGCGCTGGTCGGCGTGCCGGCCGGAGCCCTCCTGGCTTTCCGTCCCTTCCGGGGGCGGGGCTTCCTGGTCAGGCTGACCTACACCTTCATGGGACTGCCGCCGGTCCTCGCCGGGCTCGTGGTCTATCTGCTCTTGTCGAGCCAGGGACCGTTCGGGCGGACCCGCCTGCTCTTCACCCCGGCGGCCATGGTCATCGTCCAGTTCGTGCTGGTCCTGCCCATCGTCGCGGGCCTGAGCCTGGCCGCCGTCCGGGAGCGCGACCGCCTCGTCCGCGACACCGCCTTGGCCCTGGGGGCCACCCGCTGGCAGGCCGACCTGACCGTGGTCGGCGAGTCGCGGCGGGCCATCGGGGCGGCGGTCATGGCCGCCTTCGGCCGGGCCATCGCCGAGGTCGGCGCGGTCATGCTGGTGGGTGGGAACATCCAGGGGCAGACGCGGGTGATGACGACGGCCATCGTCCTCGAGACGCGACAGGGGAATTTCGACGTGGCCATCGCCCTGGGGCTGGTCCTGCTGACCCTGGCCTTCGCCGTCAACGCGCTGGCCGGTCGGGTTACCCCGATGGCCGGAGGGAAGTTCGATGAGAGCGTCTGAGGCGCCGGCGCCCACCTTCGAGATCGAACGGCTGGCCCGGTCTTACGGCCACGGCCCGCTCGCCCTGGACCTCGACCTGGCCGGTGAGTCCGGCGGGGGAGCCCTCGCCGCGCCGTTGGCCATCGGCGGCGGTGTCGTCAACGTCGTCCTCGGCCCCAACGGGTCCGGGAAGACGACCCTGCTCCGCCTGCTGAGCCTGATCGACCGGCCCACCGCGGCCCGGGGCCGCGTCTTCGGGCTGCCGTGGCCGTGGCCGGGGAACGGGAACGGGGACGGCGACCGGGCCGCGGGCGACCCGGGCGAAGCCCTGCGGGTGGGGTTGCGGCGCCGGATGGCCCTCATCTTCCAGCGCCCCGTCCTCTTCGAGGGCAGCGTCGCCGGGAACGTCGGATACGGGCTGACCCTGCGGGGCTGGACCGTCGGTTCGCCCGAGTGGCGCCGGCGGGTCGAGGAAAGCCTTGAGGCTGTGGGCCTGGCCGGCCTGGCCGACCGGCCGGCCAAGGGTCTGTCGTCGGGCGAATCCCAGCGCGTGGCCCTGGCCCGAGCGCTGGCCTGCCGGCCCGACGTCTACCTCCTCGACGAACCCACGGCCAACCTCGACCCGGGCAGCGCCGCCGCCATCGAGCGGCTGGTCCTAGCCCTAAGGGACGAGGGGCGGACCGTCGTCCTCATCACCCACAATCTCTTCCAGGCCAAGCGGCTGGCCGGCCGGGTCCTCTTCCTGTCGGAAGGCCGGCTGGTCGAGGACGCCCCGGCGGCGGTCTTCTTCGAGCGCCCGGCGTCCGAGCCCGCCCGGGCCTTCGTCGCCGGGGAGACCACCTTCTAGAACCGGAGGCATGGACTTCCGACCGTTGACTTCCTCCCCACGGAGACGAAGTAGCGACCGGCTGGGTCCTTCGAGATGGTCACCGTTCTGCTGGAGGGGAACGGAGGAGACCTCGCTCAGCCAGGCGATCTCCGGCCGGCGTTTCAACGCCGTCAGGGCCGCCGAGGTATCACCGTAGCTGAGGCTCCTCTGGCGCTCCCGGCAAGCGGTTTGCGAAGGTCAAGGGCCCAGTTATAGACGTACCGAACGCAGAAAGGTGCGGGCCAGGATTGCTTCCTGCTCCGGGGGGATAGAAGCGATACCGGAACGCGCGTTCGGTCCCCGTGCCTCTAATCTACCCCAAAATGCCTTTCCTGAGGAGGTGGCAGGCGGCGTTTCCTCCCCACGGCTGAAGCCGGGGGTCTCCACGCCGCCAGAGTTGATGAAGCTCCTCTCCGTCGCCGAAGCGACGGGCCTCTACGCAAGAAATCTTCCCGTCTTCGAGCCGCCGACCGAGACCGTGCCCCTGACCGCCTCCGTCGGCCGGGTCTTGGCCCGGGACGTCGTGGCCGAGACGGACGTGCCCGGCTTCGACCGCTCAACGGTCGACGGCTACGCGGTCCGGGCCGCCGACACCTTCGGGGCCTCGGAGTCCCTGCCGGCCCTGCTGACGGTGATCGGCGACGTGCGCATGGGGGCGGCGGCCGGGCTGACCCTCGGCCCCGGCCAGACGGCCCGCATTCCCACCGGTGGCATGCTCCCCGAGGGCGCCGATGCCGTGGTCATGCTGGAGTACGTCGAGGACCTCGACCCGACGACGGTCGCCGCCCAGCGACCGGTGGCCCCCGGGGACAACGTCCTCGTCCGGGGCGAGGACATGGCCGCCGGGGGCGTAGTGGTGGGCAAGGGGCGGCTCCTCCGGGCTCAGGAGGTCGGAGCCCTGGCCGGCATCGGCCGGACGACGATCGAGGTCTACCGCCGACCGACCGTGGCCGTCATCTCCAGCGGCGACGAGATCATCCCGCCGGAGTGGACCCCCGGCCCCGGTGAGATAAGGGACATCAACGCCTACGCCCTGGCGGCCATGGTCGAGGAGACCGGGGCCGTCCCCCGCATCGTCGGCATCATCCGCGACGACTACGAGGCGCTGCTGGCGGCCGTCCGCGGGGCCCTGGCCGGGACGGGCGACGCCGCGGTCATCTCCGGGGGCAGCTCGGTCGGCACCCGCGACGCCACCGCCCGGGTCATCGCCGCGGTCGGGCCGCCCGGCGTCATCGTCCACGGGGTCGCCGTCAAGCCGGGCAAGCCGACCATCCTCGGCCTCGCCGCCGGCGACCCGCCCCGCCCGGTCTTCGGGCTGCCCGGCCATCCGGCCAGCGCCATGGTCATCTTCGACCTCTTCGTCCGGCCGGTCATCCGCCGCCTGATGGGCCTCCCCGCCGATACCGGCCGGGCCGCCGTCGTCCGGGCCAGGCTGGCCCAGAACGTCGCCTCCTCGCCGGCGCGCGAGGAGTACGTCCGGGTCCGCCTGGTCGACGGGCCCGACGGCCCGGCGGCCGTGCCCGTGCCCGGCAAGTCTGGGCTCATCACCACCCTCGTCCAGGCCGACGGGCTGCTGCGCGTCCCCCTTGGACGCCAGGGCTATCAGGCCGGCGACGAGGTCGAGGTGCTGCCCTTCAGGAGGTGAGCCGGTTGGACAAGCGTGAGATCTACCTTCAAGAGATACCCATCGACAAAGCCCTCGCCAAACTCCTCGCGGCCCTGCGCGAGCCGCCGTTCGACGGGTCGGGGCCCGGAGAGCCGGGGTCCGGCGGACCGCCATCCGCCGGCGCGGCGGGCTGGGGACCTCTCGCCGGCGAGGCCGTGCCCACCCCCGAGGCCGCCGGACGCGTGCTCGCCGAGGCCGTCTTCGCCCGCACCTCGGCCCCGCACTACCACGCTTCAGCCATGGACGGCTACGCCGTCAGGGCCGCAGCCACGTTCGGCGCCGGCGAGACGCGCCCCGCCCGGCTCTCCGTGGGCCGCGAAGCCTTCCCGGTGGATACCGGCGACCCACTCCCCACGGGTACCGACGCGGTCATCATGATCGAGGACGTCCAGCCCGTCGGGCCGGAGGGCGACGACGGGCGGCCGGCTTTCATCGAGGTCGCCGCGGCGGCCACGCCCTGGCAGCACGTGCGCAGCCTGGGCGAGGACATCGTGGCCACGGAACTGGTCCTGCCCGCCAACCACGTGGTCCGGGCGATGGACATCGGGGCCCTTCTGGCCGCCGGGGTGACCGAGGTCAAGGTGCGGCGGCGCCCCCGCGTGGCCCTCATCCCGACCGGTACCGAGATCGTCGACCCCTTCAGCCCGTCCGCCGGTAGCCTCAAGCCCGGCGACATCCTTGAGTCGAATTCGTACGTCCAGGCCACCCTGGTCCGGGAGTGGGGCGGGGAGCCCGTCCGCCGGCCCGTCGTCCCGGACCGCCGCGAGGCCATCCAGGCCGCCCTCAATGAGGCCCTGGAGACGGCCGACGTGGTCGTCCTCAACGCCGGCTCCTCGGCCGGCTCGGAGGACTTCTCGGCCTGGGCCGTCGGGCAACTGGGGCGGGTGCTCGTCCACGGGGTGGCGATGAAGCCCGGCCGCCCGGTCATCCTGGGGGTCGCCCAGGGCAGGCCCGTCGTCGGCGTCCCGGGCTACCCGGTCTCGTCCTACATCGCCTTCGACCTCTTCGTCAAGCCTCTCGTCTTTGCCCTGCAGGGGCGCCCGCTGCCGGCCGACCAGAAAGAGAAGGCCTCGATCAGCCGCCGGGTCATGTCGACCAGCGGGGCCGTCGAATTCCTCCGGGTCAAGCTGGGCCGGGTCGGCGAGAGGCTGGTGGCCACGCCCATCGCCCGCGGCGCCGGGGTGACCATGTCCCTGGTCCGCGCCGACGGGGTGGTCCGCATCCCGCCCCTCGTTGAGGGACTGGCCGAAGGGGACGAGGTCGAGGTTGAGCTGTGGCGCGACCGCGCCGAGATCGAGGGGACCATCGTCGCCATCGGCAGCCACGACCTGTGCCTCGACCTCCTGGCCGACTTCCTGCGCCGCCGTCACCCGGAGCTGAACCTGTCGTCGGCCCACGCCGGCAGCTTCGGCGGGTTGATGGCCCTTCGCCGCGGCGAGGCCCACCTGGCCGGCGTCCACCTCCTCGATGAGGAGACCGGCGGGTACAACGTCTCGGCCATCCGCAAGTACCTCCCCGGACGCCCGGTGCACCTGGTCCACCTGGTCCGGCGCGACCAGGGCTTCCTGGTCGCCCCCGGCAACCCCAAGGGGATCAAGGGTTTCGCCGACCTCGCCCGGCCCGATGTGCGCTTCGTCAACCGGCAGCGCGGGGCGGGCACGCGGGTCCTCCTCGACTACCACCTGAAGCTCGAAGGCATCGACCCGCGTTCGATCGACGGCTACGAGCGGGAGGAGTTCACCCACCTGACCGTGGCCGCCGCCGTCGCCAGCGGGGCCGTCGACACCGGCCTGGGCATCCTGGCCGCCGCCCGCGCCCTCGGGCTCGACTTCGTCCCCGTCACCCGCGAGGACTATGACCTGGCCATCCCGGCCGAACACCGCCACCTCGAGCCGGTGCGGAAGCTGCTCGCCGTGGTCGCCTCGGACGAGTTCCGTTCGGCCGTCGCCGCCCTGGGCGGCTATGACCCGTCGCCCAGCGGCGAGGAAGAGGTGCTCTGACCATGACCGACCGCCAAGCCCTCAACGACCGCCACCGCCGCCACATCGACTACCTCCGCGTGTCCCTCACCGACCGCTGCAACCTCCGTTGCACCTATTGCCTGCCCGAGGAGGGCGTGGCCCTGAAGGGCCACAACGACATCCTGACCTACGAAGAGCTCGAGCGCATCGTCCGGGTGGCCGTCTCGCTAGGGGTCAAGGGAGTCCGGTTGACCGGCGGTGAGCCCCTGGCCAGGAAGGATGTCCTCGGCCTCGTCCGCGCCCTGGGACGGATTGACGGGCTGGAGGACCTGTCCCTGACGACCAACGGGACCCTCCTCGCCCCCTTGGCCGGGGATCTCAAGGTGGCCGGGTTGAAGCGGGTCAACATCAGCCTCGACACCTTGCGGCCGGAACGCTTCGAGGCCATCACCCGCCGATCGCTCTTCGACGAGACTGTGGCCGGCATCCGGGCGGCCCTGAGCGCCGGGCTGGAGCCGGTCAAGCTCAACGTGGTCCTGATGCGTGGGGTCAACGATGACGAGGTCGTCGACTTCGCCCGGCTGACCAGGCGGCCCTTCGCCGCCGGCCTGGGCCCGGTGCACGTCCGCTTCATCGAACTGATGCCCCTCGGGGAGAGCGCCGGCACGGCCTCGGGGCTGCAGGTCGGCGGCGAGGAAGTGCGCGAGGCCCTCAGCCGGGCCGGCGAACTGGTGCCGGTGAACGGGGACGGCGACGGACCGCCGGGCAAGGGCCCGGCGGAGAGCTACCGCTGGGTGCCGCGGGTGCCGGAGGCGGCGGCCGACGTGGCGGTGGCGGGCCTCCGCCCGGCCACCGTCGGCCTCATCAACGCGGTCACCGAGCACTTCTGCGACCGCTGTAACCGCCTGCGCCTGACGGCCGACGGGAAGGTCAACCCGTGCCTGGCCTCGCCGCTGGAGATCGACCTCCGCGGGGCGCTGCGGTCGGGGGCCGGAGACGACGAACTGGCGCGGCTCCTGCGCCTGGCCGTGCGGCGCAAGCCGCTGGAACATCACATGGGAACCGGCCCGGCGGCCGCTGAGAGCCGCCGTCGCCGCATGTCCCGGATTGGGGGGTGACGTCATGGCCCGGACCCTGACCCACTTCGACCGCGCCGGGCGGGCGCGGATGGTCGACGTCGGGGCGAAGCGAGTGACCCAGCGCGAGGCGGTGGCCCGCGGCGAGGTGCTGGTCGGGCCGGCGACCCTGGAGGCCGTCCGGCGCGGGACGGGCAAGAAAGGCGATGTCCTCGCGGTGGCCCAGCTGGCGGCGATCATGGCCGCCAAGCGCACGGCGGACCTCATCCCGCTGTGTCACACCATCGGGCTGACCGGCGTGGACGTGCGGCTGGCCGCCGTCGACGGCCCGGACCCGTCCAGGGGCGGTCGCCTCCTCATCGAGGCCACCGTGCGGACCAGGGGGCGGACGGGGGCCGAGATGGAGGCCCTGACCGCGGTCAGCGTCGGGGCCCTGACGGTCTACGACATGTGCAAGGCCATCGACCGGGGCCTGGTCATCGGGCCGGTCCGGCTGGTCAAGAAGTCTGGCGGAAAGAGCGGCGAGTGGCGCCGGGAGGGGGAGAGCGAATGGCCGTTGAGCGAGTGACCGCGGCCGGCCACGTGGTGGCCGTTTGTACCAGCGAGAAAAAGGGTGTGCGGAAGAAGAACGCCGGCCGGGGGAGGCTGATTGAGGGGCACGGTCTCGAGGGCGACGCCCATGCCGGCCCGTGGCACCGCCAGGTGAGCCTGCTGGCCCTGGAGAGCGTCGAGAAGATGCGGGCCGCCGGCCTCAACGTCGGCCCGGGGTCCTTTGCCGAGAACCTGACCACGGTCGGGCTCGACCTCGTGGTCCTGCCCATCGGCACCCGTCTCGGGGTGGGCGACGGCGCGGACGGGCCGCTCGTCGAGGTGACTCAGATCGGCAAGGAGTGCCACACCCACTGCGCCATCTACGAGCAGGCGGGGGACTGCGTGATGCCCCGCGAGGGCATCTTCGTCCGGGTCCTCAAGGGCGGCCCGGTCAAGGTCGGCGACCGCCTGACCGTGCTGAGCGAGGGGGCCTCGGCGACGGCCGCCGCTGAGCCGGCCGCCGGGCACGAACACGACCGCGCCCACGTTCACGAGGACCCGCCTGACCAAGCCCACGCCGGGCCCGCCCGCCCGTTCACCGTGGGGATAATCACCGCCAGCGACAAGGGCTCGCGCGGCGAGCGGGAGGACCGCAGCGGCCGGGTCATCGGCGAGATGCTCGAGGCCGCGGGCGGCACGGTGGCGGCCTACGAGGTCGTTCCGGATGACGAGGGGTTGATCAGGGAACGGATCATCCTCATGGCCGACCAGCGACATCTGAACCTCATCCTGACCACCGGCGGGACCGGGCTGTCCCCGCGCGACCACACCCCCGAAGCCACCCTGGCCGCCATCGACCACGAGGTCCCCGGCATCCCCGAGGCCATCCGCCACGAGAGCCTGAAGAAGACGCCCCGGGCGATGCTCTCGAGGGCCGTCGCCGGCACGCGCGGCCGCTCCCTGATCATCAACCTGCCAGGCAGCCCGCGGGCCGTCCGCGAGTGCCTCGAGGTGGTCATGCCCGTCCTCGGGCATGCCCTGGAGCTGCTTCGGGGCGAGGGCGGCGAGTGCGCCAGGCCGGAGATCGGCCGCACCGTCTGAGGCCGCGCAAGCAGGAAATCGGTCGCGGTGACGCGAAAGCTGTAGCCGGTGTGACGGAATCGGAAGAATCTGGAGGGGTAGCGTTGCTCGGCCAGGTCGACGACCTCAAGGAAGTCCTCATCCCGGCGGACAAGATCCAGGCCCGGATCAAGGAGCTGGGGAAGGAAATCTCCCGCGACTACCAGGGCAGGAACCTTCTCATGGTCGGCATCCTCAAGGGAGCCGCCATCTTCCTGGCCGATCTGGCCCTGACCATCACCATCCCGGCCAGCTTCGACTTCATGGCCGTGTCTTCGTACGGGGCGGCCACGAAGTCCTCGGGCGCGGTGCGCATCCTCAAGGACATCGACCAGCCGATGGACGGGCGCGACGTCCTCCTCGTCGAGGACATCGTCGACACCGGCCTGACCCTGAACTACCTGTACGAGAACTTCAAGGCCCGGAACCCGCGGAGCCTCAAGATCTGCACCCTCCTCGACAAGAAAGAGCGGCGCCAGGTCCAGGTCCCCGTGGACTACTGCGGCTTCTGCATCCCCAATGAGTTCGTCGTCGGCTATGGACTCGATTACCGCGAGGGGTACCGGAACCTCCCGCTGATCGGCATCCTCAAGCCCGAGATCTATACCGAGAACTCGTCCAAGTGAACCCCGGAGAACGGGTCTGAACGAGAGAGGTCCGAATGACATTGGCCACAAGTGAACCCCGCGAGACGGTAGCCGTCATCGACTTCGGCGCGCAGTACAACCAGCTCATCGCCAGGCGTGTCCGCGAGTGCGGCGTCTACAGCGAGGTCGTCCCATGGACCACGTCCCTCGACGACCTCCTGGCGAGGAAGCCCAAGGCGGTCATCCTCTCCGGCGGGCCGGCGAGTGTCTACGAGGACGGCGCGCCACGCTACGACCCGGCCCTCTTCGAGAGCGGCGTGCCGGTCTTCGGCATCTGCTACGGGATGCAGTTGATGGCCTTCCTCATGGGCGGCCACGTGACCAAGGCTGAAATCCGCGAGTACGGTCCGGTCAAGGTTCAGGTCGATGCCGAGGCGGCCATCTTCAGGGGCTTCGACCCGACCATCGATGTCTGGATGAGCCACGGCGTGTTGGTCCAGGAACCACCGCCGGGCTTTTCTGTTATCGCCCGCACGGAGAACACGCCGGTGGCCGCGATGGCCGCTCCGGAGCGGTGCCTCTACGGCGTGCAGTTCCACCCGGAGGTCGTCCACACCCCGAAAGGCCTCGACATCCTCAAGGGGTTCCTCTTCAACGTGGCCGGCTGCAAGGGCGACTGGGGCGCCGGCTCCTTTGTCGACGAGGCGGTCGGCCGCATCCGGGCCACCATCGGCGACGGCCACGTCCTCTGCGCCCTGTCCGGCGGGGTCGATTCGTCGGTCACCGCCGCCCTCGTCCAGCGGGCCGTGGGTGACCGCCTGACCTGCCTCTTCGTGGACAACGGTCTCCTCCGTCAGGGTGAGGCGGAACAGGTCGTGACCACCTTCGGCGGCCACTTCGGGATGCGCCTGGTCCACGTCGACGCCTCGGACCGGTTCCTGCGCCGCCTGGCCGGGGTCACCGACCCCGAACAAAAACGCAAGATCATCGGGGGAGAGTTCGTCCGCGTCTTCGAAGAAGGTGCGGCCAAGCTTGCCGGCGAGGTCGGCTTCCTGGCCCAGGGGACCATCTACCCCGACGTCATCGAGTCCGGGGGCGGCCCCGGCGGGCCGGCCTCGATCATCAAGAGCCACCACAACGTGGGCGGGCTCCCCGCCGAGATGCGTTTCAAGCTTGTCGAGCCCCTGCGGCAGCTGTTCAAGGACGAGGTCCGGCAGGTCGGCTTGGAGCTCGGCCTGCCCGCGGAACTGGTCTGGCGCCATCCGTTCCCCGGCCCCGGGTTGGCCGTGCGGGTCCTCGGCGAGGTCAACCGCGGGCGCCTGGAGACTCTGCGCCAGGCCGACGCCATCGTCATCGAAGAGGTCCGGCGGGCCGGCTGGTACGACCGCCTGCTCCAGGTCTTCGCGGTGCTCCTGCCGGTGCGCAGTGTCGGGGTGATGGGCGACGAGCGGACTTACGGCCACACGGTCGTCCTACGGGCCATCACCGGCCAGGACTTTATGACCGTCGACTGGGCGCGGCTGCCCTATGAGCTCCTCGAACGCATCTCGAGCCGGGTCGTCAACGAGGTCAAGGGGGTCAACCGCCTCGTCTACGACGTGACCACGAAACCGCCGGCGACCGTCGAGTGGGAGTGACCGTCGGCCGCCCGGCGCGGGCCGGCGGGGCCGAGGTTCACATCAGGAAAGGCGAATGATTTTGGATGGCGCGACTTCAACATTCGGCTTTTTGTTGACAGTCGAGCCATCAGTTGGTATGATTGAGGCGAGTGGACGGGCTGTTGCCGGCCGGCGGGCGAATATTCACCCAACGGCCGGCGGTGAACGCTCGTCGACCGCCCGTAGGGGGTGAGGCCCGGGAAATAGCCCAGCGGGCTCAGGGAACAATACCCCGATGGGGAGACCAAAAGATCAGACAGGAGGGAAGAGCGAGTGTTAGAACGGTTATTCCGGCTGAGCGAGCGCAAGACTGACGTCCGCACCGAAGTCATCGCCGGCCTGGCCACCTTCATGACCATGGCCTACATCATCTTCGTCAATCCTTTGATCCTCAAGGACGCCGGTGTCCCGCCGACCGGAGCCATCTTCGCCACCGCCCTCGGCGCCGGTCTCGTCACGCTGGCCATGGGACTCTACACGAACTACCCGTTCGCCCTGGCGTCAGGCATGGGCCTTAACGCCTTCCTGACCTACTCGGTGGTCCTCGGCCTCAATCTCTCGTGGCAGGAAGCCATGGGCATGGTGGTCATTGAGGGCGTCATCATCACCATCTTCGTCCTGACCCGGGTCCGTGAGCTGATCATGGACGCCATCCCGACTTCCCTGAAACGGGCCATCGGCGTCGGCATCGGGCTCTTCATCGCCTTCATCGGCCTCCAGGGCGCCGGCTTCGTCGTCAAGAGCCCGGCCACCCTGGTCACCTTCGGCACCTTCAAGAGCGCCACCGCCGTCGTGGCCGTCTTCGGCCTCGTCGTCACGGCCTTGATGATGGCCCACCGGGTCAAGGGGTCCATCCTCCTGGGGATCATCTTCTCGACGGTCCTGGGCATCATCCTCAAGGTCGCGCCGATCCCGACGAACTTCATCGACATCCCGTCGGCCGCTTCCTTCGGCACGATGTTCCAGTTCAACCTCAGCGCTCTGGCCGTGCCGGCCCTCTGGGCGGTCATCTTCGCCTTTCTCATCACCGACTTCTTCGATACGATGGGCACCGTCGTGGCCATCGGCGGCGGGGCCGGCTTCCTCGATGAGAAGGGCAAGATGCCCGGTCTGAACCGGGTCCTCTTGGTCGACTCGCTGGCCGCCGTCACCGGCGGGCTCTTCGGCGCCAGCTCGATCACGACCTACGTGGAGAGCGCGGCCGGCGTCTCAGAGGGCGGGCGGACCGGCCTGACCTCGGTCGTCGTGGCCATTCTCTTCCTGCTGTCGATCTTCTTCGCCCCGGTGATCGGGATCGTCCCCGGCGTCGCCGTGGCCCCGGCCCTCATCATCGTCGGGTTCCTGATGATGACCGTGGTCAAGGACATCCCCTTCAACCAGTTCGATGAGGCCCTACCGGCCTTTCTGACCATCCTGACCATCCCCCTGACCTACAGCATCGCCCGCGGCATCGGTTACGGCTTCATCACCTACGCTTTGATCAAGCTGTTCACCGGCAAGACCAAGGACGTCCACTGGCTGCTGTACGTCGTGGCGGTCCTCTTTGCCGCCAGTTTCCTGCTTTGATCCAGCAACGAGCCTGTAAGGGGGCCCCGGTCGGCCGGGCGGCGCGGCCGTCGGCCGTTCCCGGGGCCCCAAGACAAAGGAGTGATTCCATGCCGAGCGGCCTTGTCGCTGTCGTCTTGGGCAGCGACTCTGACTTTCCCAAGATGAAGGAGTGCCTGACGACCCTCACCGAGATGGGCATCGGTTACCGGGTCAACATCATCTCCGCCCACCGCAGCCCGCAACGGGCCGCCGACTTCGCGGCCGGCGCCGCCGAGGAAGGCTACGACGTCATCATCGCCGCCGCCGGGGGCGCGGCCCACCTGGCCGGGGTCATCGCCTCGTGGACCACGCTGCCGGTCGTCGGCGTGCCCCTCTCCGGTTCGGCCATGGGCGGCGTCGACGCCCTCTACTCGACCGTCCAGATGCCGCCGGGCGTCCCGGTGGCCACCGTCGGCATCGACGCGGCCCGGAACGCCGGCATCCTGGCGGTGCAGGTCCTCTCGCTGAAGTACCAGTCCCTGCGGGAGCGGCTCGGCAATTACAAGCGCCGCCTGGCCGAGGGCGTGGCCGAGAAGTCGACCCGCCTCGAGGGCGAGCTGGTCGCGCAGACCGCGCCGCCGGGGCAGCCGGTCCAGCCCGCCCAGCCCGCCCAGCCCGCGCAACCGGCCCAGCAGGCGGCCTTCGTCAAGGACGAACCGGGCCAGCCGCGCCGGCGCAGCCGCCGCTCGGGGCGCCGCCGCAAGCCGAACGGCCAGCCGCAACCGTCCATGGTCTGAACCGCCCGCGGGCGGTCGGAGATGGCTGATGACCAGAGAGGGCGCTGAGCGATGATTGACCGCTACTCCCGGCCCAAGATGAAGGGCCTGTGGGAACTGCCGAACCGTTACCGGCGGATGCTCGAGGTCGAGGTCCTGGCCTGCGAGGCCTGGGCGGAACTGGGCAAGATCCCGCGCGAGGCGGTTGAGGAGATCCGCCGGAAGGCCACCATCGACGTGGACCGCATCCTGGCCATCGAGGCCGAGGTCGGGCACGACGTCATCGCCTTCGTCAGCGGTGTGGCCGAGACGGTCGGCGAGGCCGGGAAGTACCTCCACTACGGGCTGACGTCCTACGATGTCGTCGACACCGCCCTCTCGCTGATCATGCGCGAGGCGGCCGAGGTCCTCCTGTCCGACCTCGACCGCCTGCTGTCCGTCCTGGGGCGCCGGGCCCGCGAGTTCAAGGACGTGGTGATGATCGGGCGCACCCATGGGGTTCACGCCGAGCCCATCACCTTCGGCCTGAAGCTGGCCGTGTGGTACGCCGAGATGAACCGCCACTGGGACCGCCTGAAGCGGGCCCGCGAGGTGGTCAGCGTCGGCCGGCTCTCCGGGGCCGTCGGCACCTTCGCCAACATCGACCCCTTCGTCGAGAAGTACGTCTGCGAGAAGCTCCACCTCAAGCCGGCCGAGGCCTCGACCCAGGTCCTGCAGCGCGACAGGCACGCGGAGTACGTCACCACTCTGGCCCTCATCGCCACGTCCCTCGATAAGATGGCCGCCGAGCTTCGCACCCTGCAGCGGACCGAGATCCGCGAGGTCGAGGAGTACTTCAAGCCCGGCCAGAAGGGCTCGTCGGCGATGCCCCACAAGCGCAACCCCGTCGGGCTGGAGCAGATGAGCGGGCTCGCCCGGGTCGTCCGCGGCTACGCCGTGGCGGCCATGGAGAACGAGCTCCTGTGGAACGAGCGGGACATCTCGAACTCGTCGGTCGAGCGGGTCGTCCTGCCCGACGCGACCATCCTCCTCGACTACATGCTCGAACGCTTCACCAACCTCCTGGACAAGCTCCTCGTCTATCCCGAGCGGATGCGCCAGAACCTGGAGCTGACCGGCGGGCTCATCTTCTCCCAAAAGGTCCTCCTGGCGCTGGTCGAGAAGGGGCTCAAGCGCGAGGAGGCCTACGCCATCGTCCAGGGGCTGGCCATGGAGGCCTGGCGGGGCGGCCCGACCTTCATAGAACGAGTGGCCGCCGACGAGCGGGTCCGCCGCTACCTCAGTCCCGAAGAACTGGCGGCCGGCTTCGCCTACACCGACCACCTGAAGCACGTCGAGGAGATCTTCACCCGGGTCGGGCTCGGCCTCGACCATGCGGATTATCCACGCGGTGAGCCTTGGGCTCCGGCTATTGAGCGACGCGGGACGGTGACCCGTGAAAGGGAGTGAGCCAGTGGACAAGACGAACAGGCTATACGAAGGCAAGGCCAAGATCGTCTACGAGACGACCGACCCGGACCTGCTCATCGTCGAGTACAAAGACTCGGCCACGGCCTTTGACGGCAAGAAAAAGGGGATCATCGAGAACAAGGGTGTCTACAACAACCGCATGTCGACCATCTTCTTTGAGTACCTCGAGGGCCGCGGGCTGAAGACCCACTACGTGAAGACCCTCAGCGACCGCGAGATGCTCGTCAAGCGATTGAAGATATTGCCCATCGAGGTCGTCGTCCGCAACATCGCCGCCGGGAGTCTGGCCAAGCGCCTCGGCCTCGAGGAGGGGACGCCGCTGCGCTCCACCGTCCTCGAATTCTACTACAAGAGCGATGCCCTGGGCGACCCGATGATCAACGAGGACCACATCCGGGCGGTCGGCCTGGCCGAGCCGGAGCAGGTCCGCGAGGTCGAGAGGCAGGCCCTGGCGATCAACGGCTACCTCGGGGAGTTCCTGGCCCCGCGGAACGTCGACCTGATCGACTTCAAGCTCGAGTTCGGAACGCACCACGGGCAGGTCCTCCTGGGCGACGAGATCTCCCCGGACACCTGCCGCTTCTGGGACCGCACGACCAAGGAAAAGTTGGACAAAGACCGTTTCCGCCGGGACCTGGGCGGGGCCGAGGAGGCCTACCAGGAAGTCCTGCGCCGGGTAACGACCATCGGGGCCGGAGGGCGATGATTCGATGACGACGATGACCGCGTGGAAGGCCAGGGTTTACGTGACCCTGAAGCACGGCGTGCTGGACCCGCAGGGGCGGGCGGTCGAGAACGCCCTGAAGGTCCTGGGCTTTGACGAAGTCGGGGACGTCCGGGTGGGCAAATACGTCGAGCTGGGGCTGGCGGCCCCGGACCGGGAAACAGCCCTCGCCCGGGTCGAGGAGATGTGCCGGCGGCTGCTGGCCAACCCGGTCATCGAGCAGTCCCGCTTCGACCTGACCGAGGCCCAGGGGGACTCCTGATGCGCTGGGCGGTCGTCGTTTTCCCGGGCACCAACTGCGAGCTGGATTGCCATCACGTGGTCGCCGATGTCCTCGGCCAGCCGGCCGATTTTGTCTGGCATAAGGACACGAGCCTCGACGGGTTCGACGCGGTGGTCCTGCCGGGCGGTTTCTCTTACGGTGACTACCTGAGGACCGGGGCCATCGCCCGGTTCTCGCCGATAATGGGGGCCGTCGAGGAGTTCGCCGCCGCCGGCCGGCCGGTCATCGGCATCTGCAACGGCTTCCAGATCCTCCTCGAGGCGGGTCTGTTGCCGGGGGCCATGCGCCGGAACGACAACCTCAAGTTCCGCTGTCACGACGTCCACCTCCGGGTGGAGAACGCGGCCACGCCCTTCACCAACCGCTGCCGCCCCGGCCAGGTCCTGCGCATCCCGATCAAGCACGGCGAGGGCAACTACCACGCCGATCGGGCGACCCTCGAGGAACTCGAGCGGAACGGCCGTGTCGTCTTCCGTTACGTTGCGCCGGACGGCGCGGTGACGCCGGCGGCCAACCCCAACGGGTCGCTGAACAACATCGCCGGGATAATCAACGAGCGGGGCAATGTCCTCGGGATGATGCCCCACCCGGAGATAGCCGCCGAGCGGCTCTTGGGCATGGAGGACGGGCGGCCCATCTTCGAGTCCATCGTCGCCTACGTGGAAGGCACGGCGGGCGCCCGGTGGGTGCCGGCCGCGGCCGCGCGGGCGAGGTCGCGGGAGACCCCCGGGAAGGGAGGGGCCGCCGATGGCCGCTGACCGCAAGGCGACGGCCCGCCCCTGGGAAGAGGTCGGCCTGACCCACGAGGAGTATGGGCGCATCGAGGGCCTCCTCGGGCGGCCGCCCAACCCGGTGGAACTCGGCCTGTTCGGCCTGATGTGGTCCGAGCACTGCAGCTACAAGACATCGAAGTCCTCGCTGAAGAAGCTGCCGACCCGCGGGCCGCGGGTCGTCCAGGGGCCCGGCGAGAACGCCGGGGTCGTCGACATCGGCGACGGCATCGCCGTGGCCTTCAAGATCGAGAGCCACAACCACCCGTCCTTCATCGAACCGTACCAGGGCGCGGCCACCGGGGTCGGGGGCATCCTCCGCGACATCTTCGCCATGGGCGCGCGGCCCATCGCCATCCTCGACTCACTGCGCTTCGGCGAGCTCGACGAGGGCAAGAACCGCTGGCTCTTCGGCGGGGTGGTCGGGGGCATCGGCGGCTACGGCAACTGCTTCGGCTGCCCGACGGTGGGCGGCGAGGTCTACTTCGAGCCCTCTTACCGTGGCAACCCATTGGTCAACGCGATGTGCGTCGGCCTTGTCGACCGCGACCAAGTCTTCTATGGCCGGGCTGAGGGCGAGGGCAACCCGCTCATCCTGGTCGGCTCGAAGACCGGCCGTGACGGCATCCACGGGGCCAGCCTGCTGGCCTCGAAAGAGTTCGACGAGCGGGCCGAGGAGCGCCGCCCGGCCGTCCAGGTCGGCGACCCGTTCCTCGAGAAGCTGCTCCTCGAAGCCTGCCTGGAGCTGCTCAATACCGGCGCGGTCGTCGGCCTAACGGACCTCGGCGCCGCCGGCCTGACCTCGGCCGCCAGTGAGATGGCCAGCCGCGGCGGACACGGCCTGGAGATAGACCTCGACAAGGTACCCCGGCGGGAGACCGGGATGACCCCGTACGAAGTGATGCTCTCGGAATCGCAGGAACGCATGCTTGTGGTGGCCAGAGCCGGGCGCGAGGACGACGTCCGGCGGGTCTTCGCCAAGTGGGACCTGGACGCCGCGGTGGTCGGGCGGGTCACCGCCGGCGGCCGCCTGCGGGTCCTCGAGAAGGGCCGCGTCGTGGCCGACGTGCCGGCGGCCGCCCTGGCCAAAGACGCGCCCGTCTACGAGCGGCCCGAGGCCGAACCGGCCTACCTGGACAAGACACGGGCCTTCGATTTCGCGGCCCTCCCGGTCCCGGCCGACCTGGCCGGCGTCCTCGTGCGGCTCCTGGCCGCCCCGGACATCGCCGACAAGTCCTGGGTCTATCAGCAATACGACCACTTCATCCTGACCAACACGGTGGTCCGGCCCGGTTCGGACGCGGCCGTCCTGCGGCTCAAGGGGACTCGCCGCGGGCTGGCCCTGACCACCGACGGCAACGGGCGCTACGTCTACCTCGACCCGCGGGCCGGGGCGGCCATCGCCGTGGCCGAGGCGGCCCGCAACGTCGTCTGCTCGGGGGCCGAACCGCTGGCCGTCACGAACTGCCTCAACTTCGGCAACCCTGAGCGCCCCGAGATCATGTGGCAGTTCCGCCGGACCGTCGAGGGCCTGGCCGAGGCCTGCCGCGCCCTGGGCACGCCGGTCACCGGCGGCAACGTCAGTTTCTACAACGAGACCCTGGGCGAGAACATCTACCCGACACCGGTCATCGGCCTGGTCGGCGTCCTCGAGGACGTCGAGCGGGACCAGACCACCCAGTGGTTCAAGGACGAGGGCGACCTGGTCGCCCTCCTCGGCCCGCTGGGCGGCGTCCCGGCGGTCGGCCTCGGGGGCAGCGAGTACCTGAAGGTCGTCCACGGCCTCGTCGCCGGACGCCCGCCGGCCCTCGACCTCGACCTCGAGGCCCGGGTCCATCGGGCTTGCCTGAGGGCCATCCGGGCGGGGCTGGTCAAGTCGGCCCACGACGTCAGCGACGGCGGCCTGGCCGTGACCCTGGCCGAGGCCTGCTTTGGCGGGCCCGGCGAGAACGCCCCGGTCGGCGCGGCGATCGAGCTTCCGGCCGCGGGCCCGGTCGCCGGCGGCGCCGCCGGCGACGCGACCAGTAGCCCGGCCGCACGCCTCGACGCCATCCTCTTCGGTGAGGACCAGTCGCGCATCGTCGTCAGCCTCGACCCGGCCGGGGCGGCCCGCCTGCGACGGATCGCCGCCGAGGAAGACGCGCCCCTGACGGTCATCGGCCGGGTCGGCGGCCAGGCGTTGAAGATCGCGGTGGCCGGCCGGCCGGTCATCGAGCGGCCGGTGGCCGCGTTGAAGAAGCTCTGGAAGGAGGCGATCCCGTGGCTGATGAAATAGCGCCCCGGCTCGAAGAGGACAAGGTCCATGACGCCTGTGGAGTCTTCGGCATTTACGGTCACGCCGACGCGGCCAGGGTCGCCTTGTACGGGCTCTACGCCCTCCAGCACCGCGGCCAGGAGTCGGCCGGGATCGTCTCGGCCGACGGCCGTCGCGTCTGGATCCATAAGGGCATGGGCCTCGTCTCCGAGGTCTTCGACGACTCCGACCTGGCTCAGCTCCACGGGAACCTGGCGATCGGGCACGTCCGCTACTCGACCACCGGCTCAAGCCTCATCGGCAACGCCCAACCGCTCCTCGTCCGCTACCGCGAGGGGATGATGGCCCTGGCCCACAACGGCAACCTGGTCAACGCCGGGCGCCTCCGCGAGCAACTCGAGGACGGCGGCTCCATCTTCCAGACCTCGGTCGACACCGAGGTCATCGCCCACCTCATCGCCCGCATGGGCAATAACGGCCTGGAGTCGGCCATCTCCGCCAGTCTGATGCTGGTCCGCGGCGGCTACGCCCTCATCTTCATGACCGAACGGCAGATCATCGGGGTCCGCGACCCCAACGGCATCCGCCCGCTGGCCCTCGGCCGGCTCGGCGAGGCCTGGGTCCTGGCCTCCGAGAGTTGCGCCTTCGACACCATCGGCGGGGAGTTCGTGCGCGAGGTCGCCCCCGGCGAGATGATCGTCCTCGACGAGGACGGCCTGCGGAGCCGGCTGATCCTGCCCAAGGGCCGCCCCGCCCTGTGCGCCTTCGAGTTCATCTACCTGGCCCGGCCCGACTCCATCCTGAACGGCCTCAGCGTCCATGCTGTGCGCAAGGAGTTCGGGCGCCTCCTCGCCCGCGAGCACCCGGTGGCGGCGGACATCGTCGTCGGCGTACCCGACTCGAGCATCTCGGCGGCCAGCGGCTACGCCGAGGAGGCGGGCATCCCCTACGAGATGGGGCTGGTGAGGAACCGCTACATCGGCCGGACCTTCATCCAGCCGAGCCAGACGACGCGCCAGTTCGGCGTCCGGGTCAAGCTCAACCCTCTGCGCAAGGTGGTCGACGGAAAGCGGGTCGTCCTCGTCGATGACTCCATCGTCCGCGGGACCACCTCCAAGCACCTGATCAAGCTGCTCCGCGAGGCCGGGGCGAAAGAGGCCCACCTGCGGATAGGCTCGCCGCCCTATATGAACCCGTGCTTCTTCGGCATCGACACGTCGGCCAGCGGCGAGCTTCTCGCCGCCGAGAAGGCGGTGGAACAGATGCGCGAGCTGATCGGCGCGGACAGCCTCAGGTTCCTCAGCGTCGAGGGGCTCGCCGAGGCCACCGCCCTCCCGCCGGAAGGTCTCTGCCTGGCCTGCTTCAACCACGACTACCCGGTCACCGTCGACGAGCAGTCCCGCAAGTTCGACCTTGAGGCGGCCACCCCGGCCACCGCCGAGATCGTGGGAGGTCGCCCCCATGCCCGCTGAGGACCGGCGCCAAAGCCAAGCCGGCCGCGCCGGCGAGGCCGGCGATGGCGAGCGCCTGACCTACCGCCAGGCCGGCGTGGACGTGGGGCTGGCCGAGTCGGCCGTGGCCCGGTTGGCGGACCACATGCGCGGGACGGCCCGCCCCGGTGCCTTCGGCGCCGGCGGTGGCTTCGGGAACCGTTTCGAGCTCGACCCGGCCGCTTGGGACCGCCCGGTGCTCGTGTCCGGGACCGACGGCGTGGGCACGAAGCTGAAGATCGCCTTCGCCCTGGACAAGCACGACACCATCGGCCTCGACTGCGTGGCCATGTGCGCCGACGACGTGGCCGCGGCCGGGGCCGAACCGCTTTTCTTCCTTGACTACGTGGCCGTCGGCCGGCTCGACTCGGACCGCCTCGAGGCCATCGTCGCCGGGGTGGCGGCCGGGTGCCGCCAGGCGGGGTGCGCCCTCATCGGCGGGGAGACGGCCGAGATGCCGGGGATGTACCCCGAGGGTGAGTACGACCTGGTCGGCTTCTGCGTCGGCGCGGCCGAGAAGGACAGGCTCTGGGGCCAGGACCGCGTGCGCGCGGGCCAGGCCCTGGTCGGCCTGGCCTCGTCGGGACTCCACTCCAACGGCTTCTCGCTCGTCCGGGGGGTCATCGAACGGTCCGGGCTGAGGTTCGGCAAGTACGTCGATGAGTTCGGCCGGACCCTCGGCGAGGAACTGCTCGAGCCCACCCGCATCTATGCCCGTACGTTGCGGGCGGTGGCCGGCGACTTCGAGGTCGCCGCCGCCGCCCACGTCACCGGAGGCGGGCTGGTCCGCAACATCCCGCGGGTCCTGCCCGAGGGGCTGGCGGCCAGGGTCCACAAGGGCTCCTGGGACCGCCCGCCGGTCTTCGAGTACCTGGCCCACCTGGGCGGGGTCGACGAGGCTGAGGCCTTCCGGACGTGGAACATGGGCCTCGGGATGGTCCTCGTCGTCGACCGCGAGGCTGTCGCCCGGCTGGTGGCCCGCCTGCGCGAACTGGGCGAGCGGGCCTGGGTCATCGGTGATGTGGTGGATGCCCGCGGCGCGGACAAGGGCGCCTCGGACAAGGGCGACCGCCTGCGGCTCATCGAGGGGGAAGGCCCGTGATCGCCCTCGGCGTCCTGGCCTCCGGGCGCGGCTCCAACCTGCAGGCGATCATCGACGCCTGCGAGGCGGGCCGCCTCGACGCCCGACCGGCCGTGGTCATCAGCGACAACCCGCGGGCCCAGGCCCTTGAGCGGGCCGCCCGGCACGGGGTGCCGGCGGTGGTCGTCGAGCGGCGGGCCAGCAAGAGCCGCGACGACTACGAAAGGGTCATCGTCGCGTCGCTCCGCGAGCATGCCGTCGACCTGGTCTGCCTGGCCGGCTACAGGCGCCTCGTTGGCCGCGTCCTGCTTGACGCCTTCCCCTGGCGGGTGATGAACATCCACCCGGCCCTCCTGCCGTCCTTCCCCGGGCTGGAGGCGCAGCGCCAAGCCCTCGAGTACGGGGTCAAGGTGGCCGGCTGCACCGTCCACTTCGTCGACGAAGGCGCCGACTCCGGGCCGGTCATCCTCCAGAAGCCCGTCCCCGTCCTCGAGGGGGACGACGTCGAGAGCCTCTCTGAGCGCATCCTCGAACAAGAGCACCAGGTCTACCCGGAAGCCATCGCCCTTTACGCGGCGGGCCGTCTAAAGGTCGCCGGCCGCCGCGTGCACATCCTAGGAGAGGGGAAAGAGCCATGGCCAGACGTGCACTGATCAGCGTCTCCGACAAGACGGGGATCAAAGGTTTCGTCCAGGAACTGCTCGGTCTGGGGTTCGAGGTCATCTCCACCGGCAGGACGGCTCAGCTCCTGACCCAGTCGGGACTCCCGGTCAAACAGGTTTCCGACGTCACCGGCTTTCCGGAGATTCTCGACGGGCGGGTGAAGACTCTGCAGCCGGGGGTGCATGCCGGCATCCTCGCCGTCCGCGACAAGCCCGAGCACCTGAAACAGCTTCAGGACCTCGGGATCGAGCCCATCGACATGGTCGTCGTCAACCTCTATCCCTTCCGGGCCACCGTCGACCGGCCCGGCGTGACCTTCGACGAGGCCATCGAGAACATCGACATCGGGGGGCCGACCCTCATCCGTTCGGCGGCCAAGAACCACCGCGATGTGACGGTCGTGGTCGACCCCCGTGACTACGGTCCGGTCCTCGAGGAGTTGAAGGCCGACGGGAAGGTCGGGGCGGCCACCCGCTACCGGCTGGCGGTCACCGCCTTCCGGCACACGGCCATCTACGACGCGGTCATCTCAGAGTGGCTCCTCCGGCGGCTCGGCCGCTCCCCGGCCGACCTGCCGAACCCGCTCTTACTTTATTACGATAAAGTGCAGGACCTCCGCTATGGCGAGAACCCCCATCAGCGGGCGGCCTTCTACGCCGAGCCGTGGTCGGCCCCGTGGACCCTCGCCGGGTCCCGGCAACTGCAGGGCAAGGAGCTGTCTTACAACAACCTGATGGACGCTCAGGCGGCCCTGGAGACGGTGGTCGAGTTCGAACGGCCCGCAGCGGTGGCCATCAAGCACACCAACCCGTGCGGGGTGGCCGTGGCCGACGGAATCGCCGAGGCCTTCCAGGGCGCCCACGACGCCGACCCGGTCTCCATCTTCGGCGGCATCGTCGCCCTGAACCGGCCGTGCGACTGGGCCACGGCGGAGAGGTTGGTCAAGGTGTTCCTGGAGATCGTCATCGCCCCGGGCTTTGAGGCGGGTGCCCTCGAGGTGCTGTCGGCCAAGAAGGACCTGCGGCTCATAGAGGCGGCGACGCCGCCGGAGGGGACCGGGACCCCGGACGGCCGCCTGCCGGCCTACGACGTGCGGCGGGTCAGCGGCGGCCTGCTCGCCCAGACGGCCGACGCCATCGAGGAACGGGCCCTCTTCTGGAAGCCCGTGGCCGGGCCGGCCCCCACGGCCTCGCTCCTGGCCGAGCTGGAATTCGCGTGGAAGGTCGCCAAGCACGTCAAGTCCAATGCCATCGTCGTCACCCGCGGCGGGCGGACCCTGGGGGTCGGGGCCGGGCAGATGACCCGGATCGACTCGGCCAGGTTGGCCCTGGAGCACGCCGGCGACCAGGCCCGCGGGGCGGTCCTGGCCTCGGACGGCTTCTTCCCCTTCGCCGACGTCGTCGAGGCGGCGGCCAAGGCCGGCATCGCCGCCATCGTCCAGCCGGGCGGGTCGATCCGCGACGCCGAGTCCATCGAGGCCTGCAACCAGGCCGGCCTGACGATGCTCTTCACCGAGGTCAGGCACTTCAAGCACTGAAAGCAAGAGGGGCGCGGCTGCGGGACGGCCTGGGCCCGTGCCGCAGCCGCGCCTTCGAGGGTGGGTTACGATGAAGGTCATGGTCGTCGGGTCGGGCGGCCGAGAGCATGCCCTGGCCTGGAAGATAAGACAGAGTTCGCTGGTCCGGGAGGTCTTCGCCCTGCCCGGCAACCCGGGCATGGAGGCGGTCGCCAGGCGCCTGCCGGGCGACCCCAGGGACGTCGCCACGCTGGTCCGGGCGGCCGAGGACAACGGCATCGGCCTGACCGTCATCGGGCCCGAGGACCCGCTGGCCGTGGGGGTCGTCGACACCTTCACCGGCCGCGGCCTGACCGTCTTCGGGCCCACGGCCGCCGCGACCGTCCTGGAGAGCAGCAAGGTCTTCGCCAAGGGACTCATGCGCGAGCACGGCCTGCCGACCGCCGATTTCCGCGTCTTCGATTCGCCCGAGGAGGCCCGCGCCTACGTGGCCGGGCTCCCGGAGGGGCCGGTGGTGGTCAAGGCCGATGGACTCTCGGCCGGCAAGGGTGTGGCCGTCGCCGCCGGCAAGGCCGAGGCTCTGGCGGCCATCGAGGAGATAATGGTCCTCAAGACCTTCGGCCCGGCCGGGCGCCGCGTGGTCATCGAGGAGTTCCTCACCGGCGAGGAAGTCTCCGTGCTGGCCCTGACCGATGGGGAAGAGGTCCTCACCCTGGGCGCGGCGCAGGACCACAAGCAGATCCACGACGGCGACCGCGGGCCGAACACGGGCGGCATGGGCGCCTTCTCGCCGGTGCCCGCCTACACCCCGGAGGTCGGCACGGTGGTCGAAGAGCGCATCCTGAAGCCGGCCGTGCGGGCGATGGCCGCTTCCGGCCGGCCCTTCCGCGGGACGCTCTTCGCCGGGCTGATGCTTACCGCCGGCGGTCCGAAGGTCCTGGAGTTCAACGCCCGCTTCGGTGACCCCGAGACCCAGGTGCTCCTGCCCCGGTTGCGCTGCGACCTGGTGCCCCTTCTGCTGGCCGCCGCCCGGGGTTCCCTGGCCGGCCTGCGGGCCGAGGTCAGCCGGGACGCCGCCGCCTGCGTGATCATGGCCTCGTCCGGCTACCCCGGGCCCTACGAGAAGGGCCTCCCCATCACCGGGCTGGAAGAAGCCGCGGCCGCGGGGGCGACGGTCTTCCACGCCGGGACCGCCCGGGACGCCTCGGGCCGACTGGTCACGGCGGGCGGCCGGGTGCTGGGGGTGACCGCCGTCGGGTCGGACCTCGCGGCCGCCGCCGCCCGGGCCTACGCCGCCGTCGAGCGCATAAGCTTTAGGGGGGCGCACTATCGCCGGGACATCGGCGGCCGCCGTCGCGGGGCCGCAAGGAAAGAAGGCTGAGAATTTGGACACCCAGAAGATAACCAGGGCGGCGCTCATCGCCGCCATCTACGCCGCCCTCACGCTCATCCTGGCGCCCATCAGCTATCAGGCCGTGCAGGTGCGGGTGGCCGAAGCCCTGACCGTCCTGCCCTTCTTCTCGGCCCTCAGCATCCCCGGGCTGTTTGTCGGGTGCCTGGTGGCCAACCTCTTCGGGATCTTCTTCACCGGCCTCGGTTGGTACGATGTCGTCTTCGGCAGCCTGGCCACCCTTCTGGCGGCCTACCTGACCTCGAAGATGCCGTGGCCGGTTCTGGCCCCGGTCCCACCCATCGTCATCAACGGACTCGTGGTCGGGGCCTACGTCAGCGCCCTGTCGCACCTCCCTTACTGGACGACCGCCCTTTACATCGGCCTCGGCGAGGCCGTCGCCGGGTACGCCCTGGGTTATCCTCTATTACTATTTCTTCTCAAGAGACCGAATCTGATGGCCCGATTGAAATAAGAGCCGCCTGTAGAAAGGGCCGGGCGCCCACGCAGGGGCCCGGCCCTTGATGAAGGCCTTCGACTTCCGGGGCCAGTAGCCCGGCTTAGTCAGTGGCCCGCCCCGGGCGAAATCACCATGGTGAGAACCCACAAGTCGTGGTCTTTCGGGGGTTGATGACGCTGGCGCAGGTCCGAGCGGTCGAGTCCATCCTTCCGGGCGGAGCGAAGCTGGTGGTGAGGGCCGCCCGACCAGAAGACACGGCCGGGTTGCTGGCGGCGACGGTCGCCGTCTTTGAGGAGCGCGGGCACACGGTGACCGAGCCCGACGAGTTCCAGGTCACGGAGGAGCAGGAGAGGGCCTGGGTCCAGCGCCACCTGGACGACCCCGGCAGCCTGGTCCTGGTGGCGGAGGTCGATGGGGTGGTCATCGGTTCACTGAGCCTCGAAAGGCCCAACCGCCGCCGCCTGGCCCACACGGCCATTCTCGGCATCGTCGTCACCAAGGAGTGGCGGGGGAGAGGCGTCGGCACCGCCCTCATCCGTTCCGCCCTTGCCTGGGCGGCGGAGAGCGGCGCCATCGAAAAGGTCTGCCTGTCCGTCTTCTCCTCCAACGTCGGGGCCATCGGGCTGTATGAGCGGCTCGGCTTCGCCGAGGAGGGCCGACGCCCGAGGGGCATCAAAGTCGGGCCGGGCAGCTACGTCGACGAGGTCCTGATGTACCGTTTCGTCACCCGGTAGTCGCCCGCAGCGGCCTGAGCATCCGGCCAGGCGACTCCTTCAAGGAGCAGGGCGCAAAGAAAAACGAAAAGAAAGAAACGAAAGGAAA
>JAJZPE010000195.1 GCA_021811325.1 Bacillota bacterium | reverse complement strand
GCTTCGGACGACCGGCGCCTCGTCCGGCGCCGCCCGGCGGATGTGGACGGTCAAGACGGAATCCCCCCAGGTGTCTCGCTGTTTCGCGCTTGTTTTCGCCCTCCCAGGGCGCTTACCCTTTTCACCCGCGAAACGAATCCGGTCGCCCCCTGCGAGCCCCGCCTCAGCAGGGGTTTTTTCGTTTCTTCACTGGCGGCGAAAGTGAAAAACAGTATTGAAGTAAAAATGGTCAGCGATTATAATGTAATAAGGAAAAAGAAAGTGCGCTCCTTCACAAGTGAAGGACAAAAGCCTAGCTCGCAAGACTTTCCAGTTTCGCAACACGAAACTTTAGCAAAGCCAAGGAGGCTCCTGCCGTGAACGACCGTGTGAAAAACGAGCTGGATAATCGATTCGGCGAAAGAGCCCGCTTCGACCGCAACGAGCGGCTGATTTACTCGCGTGACGTGGGCAACCTGCCCGATGTTGTCGAGATGATGCTCGACAACCTCGCCGACGCGGTCGTTCAGCCCGAGAGCCTTGATGATCTCGTCTTCCTGGCCAAGCTGGCCGGCCGCGAGGGCCTTCCCGTCGTCCCGCGCGGGGCCGGCACCAGCGGTTACGGCGGCAGCGTGCCGGCCAAGGCCGGGATCGTCGTGGCCTTCCGCCGCATGAACCACATCCTGTCGGTGGACCGCCGGGACCTCACCGTCACCGTCGAGCCCGGCGTCATCTGGGCCCGCCTCGAGGAGTACCTCAAGGCCGAGGGTCTGGCCCTGCGGCTCTACCCGACCAGCGCCCCCGGTTCGACCGTCGGCGGCTGGGTCGGCGAGGGCGGCTCGGGCATCGGCTCCTACGAATTCGGGTTCATCGCCGACAACGTCGTCTCGGCGAAGCTGGTCACCCCGTCCGGTGAGGTCCGGACGCTGACCGGCGCCGACCTCGACCTGGTCAACCGGGCCGAGGGCACCACCGGTTTCATCGCCGAGGTCACCCTGAAGCTCCGCCGGCTCGACGAGGAGACGGTCATGGTCGCCGCCTTCTCCGACCTCAGCAAGCTGGTCGGGGCGGTCGAGGAAGCCGGCCGCCGGAACCTGCCCATCTGGCACGTCAGCTTCAACACCGCCCAGTTCCTGAAGACCAAGGAAGAGGCCGAGGAGCTTGCCGAGGTCGAGGAGGCCCAGGCCCATGCGGCCATCGCCGGGCATGTCGCCGGCCGCGAGCCCGCCCACCAGCCCGCACCGGAGCACGCCTACGAAACCGGCCTGATCCGCCCGGGCATCCCCACCGGTAAGCACTTGGCCATGTTCGTCTTCCCGGCCTCCCGTAACGCGGCCGTCGTCCCGGCCCTGAAAGAGATCGTCGCCGCCGGCGGCGGGGACTGGCTCGACGAGAAGGCCGCCCGCCATGAGTGGAACGAGCGCTTCTACCCGATGCGCCTGAAGCGCATCGGCCCCTCGCTCATCCCGAGCGAGGCCATCGTCCCCCTGAAGACGGTGGCCAAGGTCATCGAGGAAGGCGCGCGCCGCCTCGAGGGCATCTCCATCGAGGGCTCCCTGGTCGGCAAGGGCGAGGTCGCCCTGCTCTGCTTCCTCCTCCACGACCAGCGCACCTGGGCCTATACGGCCGGCTTCGCCAAGTCCCTGATCATGATGGACATTTCCAAGAAGCATGGCGGCCGGGCCTACTCCGTCGGCCTCTACTTCACCGACGAGGCCGGCGAGGCCTTCGGGCCGGAGCGCCTGCGCCGCCTGAAGTCGGCCAAGGCCGAGCTCGACCCGAAGAACATCTTCAACCCCGGCAAGCTCATCGCCGGCCACGGCAACCCGGCCCTCCTCCGCACGGCCATGAAGGCCGCCCGGGCGGGCCAGTCGCTGGTGCCCCTGGCCGAGAAGTTCCTCTCCGACCGGCCGCACATGAAGCGGCGCCTGGCCGAGAAGCTCACCAACGCCGCCTTCGCCTGCGCCGGCTGCGGCTACTGCGTCGACAACTGCACCCTGCACTTCGGGGTCGGCTGGGAGAGCGCCTCGCCGCGCGGCAAGTGGTCCTTCCTCCGCGACTACCTCCGCGGCAAGGCCCAGTTGGACCAGCCGATGGTCAACAACTTCCTGATGTGCACGACCTGCAAGAAGTGCAACCCCGTGTGCATGGTCCACCTGCCCATCCAGGAGCTGTGGGACCAGATCCGCCCGGTGCTCGTCCAGGACCTCGAGTACGCGACCTTCCCGGCCTTCGAGATGATGAGCGCCAGCCTCAAGACGGACCTCAACATCTGGGCCGTGAGCCGCGAAGAGCGCGACGCCTGGGTCCCCGAGGACGTCCGCCCGGTCATCAAGGACAAGGCGCCGGTGGCCTACTGGGCGGGCTGCACCGCCTCGTTCATCGAGTCGGAGATCGCCGAGAACGCCGTGCGCATCCTCAAGGACGGCGGAGTGGACTTCACCTACCTCGGCCAGGACGAGGCCTGCTGCGGCGTGCCGATGGCCGTCGCCGGCCTGACCCCCGAGTACGAGATGGTCGTCAAGCACAACCTGACCGAGATGAACAAGCGCGGGGTCAAGGAGATCGTCGTCTCCTGCCCGGGCTGCTGGGTCGGCTGGACCCACTACTACCCGGTGACCGCCAAGAAGCTCGGCATCCCATACGACATCAAGATCCGCCACATCACCGAGGTCACCAACGAGCTGATCCAGCAGGGCAAGCTGCAGTTCAAGAAGCCCATCAACAAGACCATCAGCTGGCACGACTCCTGCCACATCGGCCGCCACGGCGGCATCTACGAGCCGCCGCGGGAAGCCCTCAAGGCCATCCCCGGGGTCAAGTACGTCGATTGCCCGACCAACCGCGCGGACGGCAAGTGCTGCGGCAGCGTGCTCACCCGGATCAGCGACTTCAGCGTGTCCGATCGCATCGTCGCCGACCGGCTCGATGAGGCCCTCGGGGTCGGCGCCGAGGTCCTCGCGACCACCTGCCCGTGCTGCGAGTTCCAGCTCCGCGTGGGCGGCGACTCTACCGGCCGCGACCTGCCGATCATCGATTTCTCGGCCCTCGTCGCCGAAGCCCTCGGCTACGAGGTCAGGAACACCACCGAGAACACCCTCTATATGTGGGGCGTCTTCAAGAAGGCCATCGAGATAATGAGCTCCGACGGCATCGTCAAGATGATGGGCGACATGATGCCCGAAATCATGAAGGCCATGCCCGGCACGATGCAGGGGATGATGAACGGGGTCGCGGCCATGCCCAAGGCGATCAAGAACCCGACCCTCGGGGCCATGGAGAAGATGATCCCGATGCTCATGCCGATGCTCTTCCCCGGGATGATGCCGAAGCTGATGCCGAAGGTCCTCGAGCTGATGAAAAAGGAAATCCCGGACATGCCCGCGGACATGGAGAAGAACCTGCCGAACATGCTGCCCGTGGTCATGGGCCGGATCATGCCGGGGATGCTGGCCGAGGTCGCCCCGCAGCTGGCCCCGAAGATGACGGACTACCTGAAGGGCGAGAACGTGGCCGACTGAGGGGCCAGTCGATAGAGGCGTCCCGAGGCCTATCGAGCACCATGAGAGCGAGTGTTTGAACAAGAGCCCGAGCGGTGAGAGAAGGCCCGATTGGATAGAAGGAGGCCCCTGCAGTATTTGTTGCAGGGGCTTTCCTGTTGACCTCCGTCTGGTTGGAGCACCCTCGGGTAAAAGAAGAAGTCCAAATCAATGTCGAGACACGCGGGCGGCAGCGCTGACTGGCCATGGACGGTTCCCTGGTCGCCGGGCCCGGTGGAGTCAGAGCGAGAGACGATGGGCATGGCTGGACCCCTCACTGGCCCTGGCCGCGGCCAGACTGATGCCGGAAACAGCAGCGAGGCCTGCCGCCGCCAGCATTACCCCGTTCAGGCCGATGCGGTCGCTGACCGGTGTGATCACGGCCAGGATGAACGTCGACCCCAGAAAGGCCACGGAGCTGAGCACACTGAGCACCGTCGCCCGCACTGCACTTGGTATCAAGGAGTTACGCCACGCCTTCAGGGCCGGGGACCGAAGTCCGAACAGGGTATCGAGGCCCAGGAACAGCACCACCGCCAGCGCCGGATGCCCCACCGACACGAGGGCCACGAGCCCGACACCCCAGATGAGACTGGTCCCAAGAGCGATGGCCGAGGG
>JAJZPE010000194.1 GCA_021811325.1 Bacillota bacterium | reverse complement strand
CTGGACGTTCCGGTCGAGCACTACCAGCGCGTCTCGCAGATGAAGAACGTCACCGTCTTCAAGCAGCCCGCCTTCGGCCTCGGGTACCTCGCCTTCGCCACCGACAAGAAGCCTTTCAACAACCCGAAGGTGCGCGAGGCCATCAACCTGGCCATCGACCGCGAGGCCCTGGCCAAGTCGGTCTTCTTCGGGCTGGCCCAGGCGGCCTACGGCTACCTGCCGCCGCACCTGGCCGAGTTTTACGAAGACAAGCAGGCCATGCGCTATGATCCGACGGCGGCCAAGACGCTCCTAGCCGAAGCCGGCTACCCGAAAGGCTTCAAGACCACCATCTCCACCCAGAACCGCACCGAGCACGTCCGCGTGGCCCAGGCCATCCAGCCCATGCTCGAGGCCATCGGCATCAAGACCGAGATCGTCCAGTACGACGAGGCCGGATACAAGGCCATGTTGAAGGCCGGCAAGCAAGAGCTGTTCATGCGCCAATACACGTGGGACAACGCCGACATCCTCCAGTGGTTCCTCGACAGCCGGCAGGCCCCGTACCCGGGGCACTCCCGCTGGAAAGACAAGAAAACCGACGAGATGATCGCCGCGGCCGAGAACGCCGTCACGCCCGACAAGCGGACCCAGGGGTACATCGAGCTTGAGAAGTACCTCATCAGTCAGGCCGTGTGGGCGCCGCTCTGGTATCCGATGAGCATCCAGGCCGTGCGAACCGACCTCGTCGGCGGCTACCGTCCCTATCCGGGCGGCGGCGACGTCCTCCAGGAAGTCTGGCTGAAGAAGGACATCAAGTAGCGTGCGAGCGTACCTGATCCGGAGAATCCTGTTGATGATCCCGGTGGTCCTGGGGGTCACGGTGGTGGTCTTCCTGATCATCCACCTGGCCCCCGGCGACCCCGCCCTCCTCCTTGTCGGGGAACGCGCCCCGCAAGAGGTCTATGACCGCGTCCGCCACGCCTGGGGGCTGGACCGCCCGCTGGTCGCGCAGTACCTGACCTTCCTGGGCAACGTCCTCCGCGGCGACCTCGGCACGTCCATCCAGATGCGGCGGCCGGTCATCGACCTCCTGATGGCGGCCATGCCCGTCACCCTCGAGCTCGGCCTGACCGCCATGGCCCTGGCCGTGGTCGTCGGGGTGATGGCCGGGGTCATCTCGGCCGTCCGCGCCGGCAGCGCGGCGGACCAGGCGACGATGGTCGGGGCCTTGCTCGGCGTGTCCGTGCCCGGGTTCTGGCTCGGGCAGTTGCTCATCCTGCTCTTCGCGGTCAAGTTGCAGTGGCTGCCGGTCTCCGGCTACGGAGGCTGGCGCTACCTCATTTTGCCCGCGCTGGCCATGGGCTTCGCCGACTCGGCCGTGACCGCCCGGACCACCCGCTCCAGCATGCTCGACGTGGTCAAACAGGACTACATCCGCACCGCCCGGGCCAAGGGCCTCGGCGAGCGGGTCGTCATCTACAAGCACGCCCTCCGCAACGCGATGCTCCCGGTGATCACCCTGATCGGCCTCAACCTCGGCTACATGATCGCCGGGGCGGTCGTCTTGGAAGAGGTCTTCGGGCGGCCGGGGATGGGACGGCTGATGATCCACGCCATCCTCTCCCGCGACTACCCGGTGGTCCAGGGGTGCCTCTTGTTCCTGGCCATCTCGGTGGCCCTGGCCAACCTCTTGGCCGACATCTCTTACGTCTTCCTCGACCCGCGGATACGGCTCCATTGAGAGCCCGTCACTTCGAAAGGTAAACGGGCCGCGGGGCCGGTCTCACCCGGCCGCGCGCCCTGGGAGGTCCCCTCATTTGTCCAGACTCAAGCGCTTCACGGGCCGGGGCTCGGCCCGCGTCGGGGCCGCGTTCCTCCTCATCTTCCTCCTCACCGCCGCCTTCGCCCCGTGGCTTGCGCCATACAGCTACAAGACCCAGAATCTGAACGACGTCTTGCAGCCGCCGAGCCGGGCCCATCTCCTTGGCACCGACGAATTCGGCCGCGACGTCCTCAGCCGGGTAATCTACGGCACGCGCATCGCCCTGGCGGTGGGGGCCATCGCCGTGGGCATCGGGGTCACCGTCGGGACCATCCTCGGCGCCGTCGCCGGCTACTGGGGCGGGTGGCTCGGCATGGCCGTCGTCAGCTTGGTCGACATCGTCTGGTCGTTCCCGACCATTCTCCTGGCCATCGGCTTCGTCGCCGTGCTCCGGCCGGGGCTGGTCAGCGCGATGATTGCCCTCGGCCTGGTGAGCTGGCCGCAGTATGCTCGGATGATGCGCGCCCAGGTCCTCTCGCTGCGCGAGAAGGAGTTCGTCGAGGCGGCCCGGTCCCAGGGCTTGAGCGACCGGCATATCCTGGCCCGGCACATCGCCCCCAACGCCATCTCGCCCATCGTCATCCTGGCCACCCTGGGCATGGCTTCGGCCATCCTGGTCGAGTCGGCCCTGAGTTACCTCGGCTTGGGCGCCCAGCCGCCCGCTCCGAGCTGGGGCGCCATGCTCAGTTCCGGCCGCAACTTCATCTATCAGGCCCCGTGGCTGACCATCGCCCCGGGGCTGGCCATCATGTTCGTCGTCCTGGCCTTCAACCTCTGCGGCGACGCCCTCCGCGACGCCCTCGACCCGCGGAAGTTCTAGATTCCCCCGGAAGGCCCGTCCGAGGGTGTACCCCCGCCCCCCGCGGACGGGCCTTCCATTCCTCGCGCCCATGGGGCGTATGTGAAGTGGAGGCGGTCCCCCCTGAACGATCTCCTCATCTCCAACGTGCTCGTCATCGACGGTTCCGGCTCGCCCGGGTTCAGGGCCGACGTGGGCGTGGCCATGGGCCGCGTCGCTTTCGTCCGCCGGCCCGGTCCGCCCGGGGCCATCCCCGGCCGGCAGACCGCGGCGCAGGTCATCGACGGCGCCGGTCTCGTCCTGACCCCCGGGTTCATCGACCTCCACAACCACTCGGACATGGCCATCCTCGCCGACCCGCAGGCCGAGAGCATGCTCGGCCAGGGCGTGACGACGATGGTCGTCGGCAACTGCGGCTCGTCGGCCGCCCCCTGGCTGGGCCCCGAGGGCGGCCCCAAGGCCCTGAAGATGCGGGCGGATGCCTCGCGCGGCCTGGACGTCGAGTGGACCTGGCGCTCCATGGGCGACTATCTGGCGCGCGTGCAGGCCGGCCGTCCGGCCGTCAACGTCGCCGCCCTGGCCGGCCACGGGGCCATCCGCTACCAGGTCCTCGGCCTGGCCACCCGGGCCCCCGACGCCGCCGAGCTCCGCCAGATGAAGGCCATGCTCGAGGGGGCCCTGGCCGACGGGGCCGTGGGCCTGTCCTCCGGCCTCATCTACTACCCGAGCTGTTACGCCACCGCCGATGAGCTGGTCGAGCTGGCCGCCGTGGCCGGTCGGGCGGGGAAGCTCTATTGCTCGCACATCCGCAGCGAGAGCGAGGCCCTCCTGGAGGCCGTCACCGAGGCCATTGAGATCAGTCGCCGGGCCGGCGTCTCCACCGAGATTTCGCACATTAAAGCGGAGAGCCGCCTGATGTGGGGCCGCCTGAAAGAGGCCCTGGCCCTCATCGACCGGGCCCGGGCCGAGGGTCTACCGGTCGACGCCGACCAGTATCCCTACACGGCGTACAACACCGGCCTCGACTCCTTCCTGCCCCCGGAGGTCATGGAAGGTGACTGGCGGGCCGTCCTCTCCAGCGCCGACGGCCGCGCCCGGATGCGCCGGGCCATGGACGCCGGCAACCCGCCGGCCTGGACCTCGTCCATTCGCGGCATGGAGTGGGGCGACTTCTTCGTCGACGAAACCGGCGACCCGACCAAAGACGGCCAGAGCCTCGCCGCCATCGCCGAGGCCGAAGGGAAAGACCCGTACGACGCCTTCTTCGACCTTTTGCTGGCCGGGGGCGCGGGGGTCGCGGTCATCGGCCATGCCATGAACGAGGACGACGTGCGGCTGGCCCTGGCCCGACCGGACATCATGGTCGGCTCCGACGGCTCGGCCCTCCCGTACCAGGCCAGGCCGGACAGCGGGGCGCTCGGCCGCGGCCACCCGCACCCACGCAACTTCGGCACCTTCCCGCGCGTCCTCGGGCGCTACGTCCGGGACGTCGGGCTCCTCCCCCTGGAGACGGCCGTCCGCAAGATGACCGGGCTGCCGGCCCAG